>NZ_JBYTBE010000001.1:452075-509003 GCF_058788955.1 Roseateles sp. FW301-B2 | reverse complement strand
AATCCTCGCCGGGTGTCCAACCCGGCTGCGGTTTGCGCCTTGCATCCACTGCCTTTGCGGGGCAACGGGCGCTATGACGGGGTCGCAAACACGCTCTAGGATGGGCTGGGCCGAGCGCATCCAGGCGGCCTGGCGGGACGACGACTGGCTGGCCCAGGCCTTGCGGCCGCTGGGTGCCCTGCACGCCGCCCTGCTGCGCCTGCGCGTGCTGCTCTACCGGCTGCGGATCAAACGCAGCGCCAGCCTGCCGGCGCCGGTGATCGTGGTCGGCAACTGGATCGTCGGCGGCGCCGGCAAGACCCCCACCACCCTCTATCTGCTGGAGCAGCTGGCCGCGTTGAAGCTGCGCGCCGGCGTGATCTCGCGCGGCTACGGCCGCGCCGAGGCGCAGCCGCTGGCCCTGGTGAGCGCGGCGTCATCGGCCCGCGAGGTGGGCGACGAGCCGCTGCTGATCCATCTGCGCGCGCGCGTGCCGGTGGCCGTGGGGCGCGACCGCAGCGCCGCCGCAAGCGCCCTGATGGAAGCCCACCCGGAGCTGCAGATCCTGATCAGCGACGACGGCCTGCAGCATTGGCGCCTGCCGCGTCAGCTCAGCGTGCTGGTGTTCGACGAGCGCGGTCTGGGCAACGGCCGCCTGCTCCCGGCCGGCCCGCTGCGCCAGCGCGGCCCCCTGCCGGCGCCGCCGGGCAGCGCCGCGACCCAGCTGGTGCTCTACAACGCGGCAAGGCCCAGCACCGCGCTGCCGGGCTTCCTGGCGCAGCGGCGTCTGCGTGGCGCGGTCGGCCTGGCCGACTGGTGGCAGGGCGTCCCCGCCAGTGCCGAGGCCCTGCAGGCCTTGCGGGGTCAGGTCTTGCTGGCGGCCGCCGGCATGGCGCAGCCGGGGCGCTTCTTCGCAATGCTGCGCGAGGCCGGCCTGAGCTTCGAGGAGCTGCCGCTGCCGGACCACTACGACTTTCGCACCCTGCCCTGGGCCGGCCGCAGCGCGGCGGTGCTGGTGACAGAAAAGGATGCCGTCAAGCTGGACCCGGCGCGCTGCGGCGGCGTGCCGATCTGGGTGGTGGCGCTAGACTTCAGCCCCGAACACGCTTTTCAGCAGGCCTTGCGCACCGCAGTGCAGGGGCTGCTGCGCTAGAGATCATGGACACAAGATTGCTGGAAATGCTGGTCTGCCCCATCTGCAAGGGCCCGCTGGAACATCTGCGCCACGAAACTGGCCGCGAGCTGGTCTGCCACGCCGATCGCCTGGCCTTCCCGGTGCGCGACGGCATTCCGGTGATGCTGGAGAACGAGGCGCGCGCCATCGATCCCGCGTCCACGGCACCGGCCCAGCCGAGCATGCCCGCGGCATGAAGTTCAGCGTCATCATCCCGGCGCGCCTGGCCTCCACGCGGCTGCCCAACAAGCCGCTGGCCGACATCCATGGCCTGCCCATGGTGGTGCGGGTGGCGCAGCGCGCTGCCCTCGCGGGCGCCGCGCAGGTGGTGGTGGCCAGCGATGCGCCGGAGGTTGTGGCGGCCTGCGCGGCGCATGGCATGCGCGCCCTGCTGACGCGCCCCGACCACCCCAGCGGCAGCGACCGCCTGGCCGAGGCCTGCGGCCTGCTGGGGCTGGATGGCCAGGACCTGGTGGTGAATGTGCAGGGTGACGAGCCGCTGATCGAGCCGGCCATGATCCGCGCCTGCGCCGCGCTGCTGGCCGAGCGGCCCGACTGCGTGATGAGCACGGTGGCGCATGCCATCCACAGCGCCGAGGAATTCGCCAACCCCAATGTAGTGAAGTTGGTGACCGATGCGCGCCGAACCGCGCTGTACTTCTCGCGCGCGCCCATTCCCTGGTGGCGCGATGCGCCCGGCGGCGGCGCGCAACCGCATGCCGGTGCGGTGCTGCGTCATGTCGGCCTGTACGGCTACCACGCCGGTTTCCTGCGCCGCTTTCCCAGCTTGGCGGTGAGCCCGCTGGAGCAGATCGAGGCCCTGGAGCAGCTGCGCGTGCTCTGGCATGGCGAACGCATCGCGGTGCATGTGAGCGAGCAGCAGCCTGGGCCCGGCGTCGACACCCCCGAGGATCTGGCGCGCGTGCGTGCGCTCGTTGCCGCCGGCCCGGCGGCCGGCTAGCCCCGGGTTACACCCCATCGTCGGCCTGCCGCGCGTCAGCGGCCAGTAGGCTTGCCCATGCTATCCTCGCCGGCAGTGTCTGGGGCCGGCCCGCCGTATGGGCAGCCCTTGTTGAGTATTGAGGAGACCCATGCGACTGATTCTTCTTGGCGCGCCCGGCGCCGGTAAAGGCACCCAAGCGGCCTACATCTGCCAGAAATTCGGCATCCCGCAAATTTCCACCGGCGACATGCTGCGTGCCGCCGTCAAGGCCGGCACCGAAATGGGTCTGGCCGCGAAGAAGATCATGGACGCCGGCGGCCTGGTCAGCGACGAGATCATCATCGGCCTGGTGAAGGAACGCATTGCCCAGGCCGATTGCGCCAAGGGCTTTCTGTTCGACGGTTTCCCCCGCACCATCCCGCAGGCCGACGCCATGAAGGCGGCCGGCGTGAAGCTGGATTTCGTGCTCGAGATCGATGTGCCCAACAGCGCCATCATCGAACGCATGAGCGGCCGGCGCGTGCATGTGGCCTCGGGCCGCACCTACCACGTCAAGTTCAACCCGCCCAAGGTGGATGGCAAGGACGACCTCACGGGCGAGGAACTGATCCAGCGCGACGACGACAAGGAAGAAACCGTGCGCAAGCGCCTGGACGTCTACCAGGCGCAGACGCGACCGCTGGTGGACTACTACTCGAACTGGGCAGCCCAGGGCGATGCCCAGGCGCCCAAGTACCGCCGCATCGAAGGCATCGGCTCGGTGGATGAGATCACCCAGCGCGCCCTCGCCGCACTGAGCTGATCCGGCGCAAGCCGCAAAGCCCACAAGCCGCTTCTCAGCGGCTTTGTTTTTGCCCGACAATTGACGTTTACGTTAACGTCACTCAGCAGGAGACATCATGGAGATCGCAGGCAAGGTATTCATCGTCACAGGCGGCGCCTCGGGCCTGGGCGAAGGCACGGCACGCATGCTCACGCGCGAAGGCGCCAAGGTCGTGATCGCGGACTTGCAGGCCGAGCGCGGCGAGGCCTTGGCGGCCGAACTGGGCGGCGCATTCGTCAAGTGCGATGTGAGCCAGGAGGCCGATGGCCAGGCAGTGATCGCCAAGGCGCTGAGCCTGGGCAAGCTGATGGGCCTGGTGAACTGCGCCGGCATCGCACCGGCGGTGAAAACGGTGGGCAAGGATGGCGCGCATCCGCTGGCGCTGTTTGCCAAGGTCATCAATGTGAACCTGGTGGGCAGCTTCAACATGATCCGCTTGGCCGCCGAGGCCATGTGCAAGAACGAGCCCGAGGCCACCGGCGAGCGCGGCGTGATGATCTCGACCGCCTCGGTGGCCGCCTACGACGGCCAGATCGGCCAGGTGGCCTACGCCGCGTCCAAGGGCGGCGTGGTGGGCATGACGCTGCCGATCGCGCGCGATCTGGCGCGCAACGGCATCCGCAACATGACCATCGCCCCCGGCATCTTCGGCACGCCGATGCTGTTCGGCATGCCGCAGGAGGTGCAGGATGCGCTGGCCGCCAGCGTGCCCTTCCCCTCGCGCCTCGGCCGCCCCGAGGACTATGCCAAGCTGGTGCACCAGATCGTCACCAACGAGATGCTCAACGGCGAGGTGATCCGCCTGGACGGCGCGATCCGCATGGCACCGAAATAATCCTACGCGGGCTTGCAAGACAAAAGGCCCCGGAGTGTTGCCACTCCGGGGCCTTTCTCGTACGGGCTCAAATCAGCCGCGCATCACTTCTTGCTGGTGCGCGCCTGCACGCTCCACAGACGTGCCAGATCGGCGACGCCGTCCGTGCCCTTGACGCCGCGCCAGGTGGCTTGGGCCTTGACCGCATCGCCGCCGATGAACTGGGCCAGACCCAGGTAGAGCTTGGCATCTTCGGGGCGCTTCAGATTGCCCTTCTCGATGCCCTGCTCGATCAGCTTGACGCCCTTGGCGGCCTCGCCGCGATGGGCAAAGGCCAGACCCAGGGTGATCAGCGCATTGCCGTCCTTGGCTTCCTGAGCGTCCTTCTCGGCACCCGTCTGGGCGGCCTTGGCCTCAGCGATCTTCTTGGCCAGCAGGTCGGCCAGGCGCTTGTGGCGCGCACCCTCGGTACCCTGGCCCAGCACATTGGCGGCCAGGCCCTTGTCGACCACCTGCTTGCCCTCGTCGGGATAGCCGGCCTGGGCAGCGAGCTGCGCCATTTCCATGTAGTCGTTGGCGTCGCGCATATTGCCGGTGACCAGCTTGAGGCGATAGACGTCCAGGGCGAAGCGGTCCGAGAAACCCTTCTTGCTCGGCAGGCTGCCGAGCAACTGGGCCCACAACTGCTTGGTGGGGTAGTAGTTCAGCAGCTTCTCGGTGGCAAAGGCCTCCGCGCCGGCGTCGTTCTTCTTCTGGGCCGCGTACAGCAGCAGGTTCAGCTTGTCCTGAGTCGGCACCTTGCCGGCCTTCTCGTCCGCCTGCAACTCGGCCAGCGTGTCCTTCAGCACGGCGCCCATGTCGCCGGACTTGAACTGCGCCTGGCTCTGCACCTGCTTCATGGTCGGGCTGCTGCCGCCGGCCGCGAAGTATTTGTTGGACCATTCCAGCGCCTTGGCGGCATTGCCACCGCGCAGATAGGTGCCGGCAATCGACTCCATCATCTGCAGCTGGCTGGGGCCGGCCAGCTTGCCGGCGGCCTTCAGCGCCTCGAAGCCCCGCACCATGGACTCGGCGTCGCCCGCGCCCGACGCAGCGGCCACGCGCATGCCTTCGATCGCGTTGTTCTCGGCGGCGGTTCGGCCCGCCACGGCCTCGGCGTCACGCACCTTGGCCAGCGCTTCCTTGTACTTGCCACCCTTGATGAGGGCTGAGGCATCTTTCAGATGCTTGCCCACTTCGGGACGCACGGTTTCGGCCTGCGCGACGGCTTGAGCAAACCCAAGCTCTCCCTGCGGGCTCAGGCTGAACACCAATGCCGCGGCACACAGGGTCGCCGAGGCCAAGCTTTTGAGCTTCATTCGTCTATCTCCTACGAAGAAAAACGCGCCGGCCTTGCGGACAGCGCGTTCAATTCAATCAAGCGGTCATCAGTTCAGGAACTGTTCGTTGCCGACCATGCCCATCTTCTTGACACCGAGTCGCTGCGCCGCGGCCATCACTGCGGCCACATTACCGTACTCGACCAGTTTGTTGGGCTTGATGTGCACCTCTTCCTGGTCAGCCATGGCAGCGATTTCGGCCAGCTTGGCTTCCACGCTGGCCTGATCGGCCAGCGCCACGCCATCCCAGCTCACCGTGCCGTCGAAGTCGATGAACACTTCGTGCACCACCGGCTCCTTGAGCGGAGGCGGCGGGTTGCCCGCGGGCATGTCCAGATTCACCGAATGCAGCTGGATGGGGATGGTGATGATCAACATCACCAGCAGCACCAGCATCACGTCGATGAGGGGCGTCGTATTGACGTCCATCATCACTTCCGGTTCGTCCGAGCCGCTCGAACTACCAACATTCATTCCCATGCTGTTCTCCTGGGCTCAACCACCGCGAGCCGGAGGCTCGGTGACGAAGCTGATCTTCAGGATGCCGGCACGTTGGCAAGCCACCATCACGCGGCCCACCGATTCGTAACGAGCCTTGTCGTCGCCGCGAATATGGACTTCGGGCTGCGGATTGAGCACCGAAACCTTCTTCAGGCGTGTGACCAGGGCCTCGTTGTCCGGCACCAGGGCGGTGTACCAGTAGACGTCGCCGTCCTTGGTCACCGCGATTTCAATGTTTTCCGGCTTGGTAACGCGGACTTGGTTGGTCTCCTTGGGGAGATTCAACGCCACCGACTGCGTCACCACCGGAATGGTGATGAGAAAGATGATCAGCAGCACCAACATCACGTCCACGAGGGGCGTGGTGTTGATGGCCGAGACCACTTCATCATCGCCGGAAGATGATCCGACGTTCATGCCCATGATGGTGCTCCGGGGCTATCGATTAGCGCTTGACTTGACGGTTGCCCATCAGCACGCCGTGCAGGTCGCCAGCGAAGGCACGCACTTGCGCGATCACCGACTTGTTGCGGTTCACCAGCCAGTTGTAACCCAGCACGGCCGGCACAGCGACGGCCAGACCGATGGCGGTCATGATCAGGGCTTCACCCACAGGGCCAGCCACCTTGTCGATCGAAGCCTGGCCGGCCACACCGATGGCGGTCAGCGCTTGCAGAATGCCCCACACCGTGCCGAACAGGCCGATGAAGGGAGAGGTCGAACCGACGGTTGCCAGGAAGCCCAGGCCACCTTGCACGCGGCTCTGCACTTCTGCCACCGAGCGATCGATGTTCATCGTCACCCAGGTGTTGTGGTCGATGTTCTCGGTCAGCGCGCCTTCATGGTGCTCGGAAGCCTCGATGGCGCTCTGAGCGATGTAGCGGAATGCGCCGGTTTCGTTCAGGCCCTTGACGCCTTCAGCCAGATTGGCCTTCTTGAAGAAGGTGGCGCGGACTTCCTTGGCTTCGCTGCTCAGCTTCTGGGTGTCCCACAGCTTGGTGAAGAGGATGTACCACGAACCCATGGACATGATCAGCAGCAGGCCCAGCACGCCCTTGGACACCATGTCGCCATGCGACAGGGTATGCATCAGACCGTAGGGGTTTTCTTCCTTCTTCGCGGCAGGCGCGGCGGCAGGAGCGGGAGCGGCATCGGCAGCCACTGCGGAAGCGGCATCAGCAGGAGCTTGAGCTTGAGCCATGGGCGAAACGGCCAGGGTCGCAGCAAAGGCGATTGCCGCAAACAAGGCGGAGATACGAGAGATCATGGAGTCAACTCCTACGCAAAAGAGATCGGGAACTCAGGTTAGACAGAACGGGATGGGTCCCAGCCACATCCCGGTATTCGGAAACTAGGGTGATCAGTTGATACGGAACAGGAATTCCTGCTCGAACACGTGATCGCCCGGGCATTCATAGCTGTCGCGCAGCGTGGCTTCGATCGCACCCAGCATCGCGCGTTGCGCCTTGCGGTCGTTGCCGCCCTGCATCTTCACGCTGGTGACTTCGATGGCCGTGACGCGACCCGACTTGACGGTCGCCAGCACCTTGAACAGCGCTTCACCACTCCAGCTCACGCCAGGCACTTCGGGCTGACCCATCTTGGTACAGACCATGCTCGCCTTGGGCGGGCCTTCGCGCTTCACCGGCGCCGGCGGAGCTTCCACAGGCCTGGGCGGAGGCGTGGCAGACACTTCGCGCGTCGGCGGCGGCGTGTTGCTCTGGACGGAAATCGTTTGTTGCGGCGGCGTCGGCGCGGTCACCTGCACCTCAGGCGGCGGCACGAACGGCGGCGGCGGCGCCTTCATGTCGGGCGGAGGCGGCAACAGCTTCTCCACCGGCGGCGGCGGCTTGACCTTCTCCTCCACCACCTTCACATCGATCGGACCCTTGATGGCCTCGACGGCCTTGCGGGCCAAACCGCTTGCCAGCGCCCAGATCAGGAATACGTGGATCACCACCACGACACCGAAACCTGTCACGCGCGACGAGCCGTTGTTCTCCTGCGCAAAGTTCATGCGCGCTCCTTCATAAGACTGCGAAACTCATTCATCAAGACACGTGGGGGAGTACGACTCTTCACAGCGCCTGCACGAGGGACGCCTCCTGACCCAGCATTTCAAGACCTGCGATCAACGAAAGCACTGGGCACGACGGAAACCCGACTCAACAAAAAATGCCCGCTGGCTTGCGGCCACGGGCGCAACGAAAGCCGGCTTCCGTCTGTAGTTTCACTACATTTGGACCCTGCTCCGTCGGGCGAGATCATAACCGAGATGGGATTCGCGCCTGACATGGGGCTTACCCCAGCCCGGCGCGAAGCTCACTTGGCGCCGATGCCGCCCCGCAGGCCGCATCGCAGACCCCACGTCTTCATATTTGGTATCTTACTGGTATTTGATTGGTGCAATGCAACGCGCGGTTCCGTGTTTACCCGCAGCAGCTCATACTCAGAGGTCGAAGCCCCCCGCCCTGCCCAGGAAGGCCTGTTCGGCCTGGGTCAGCAGAGTGACGGCGCGGCGCTCCGCTTCGCTGAGGGCCGGATGCCAGACGTCGAAGATCAGGACCACGCGCAACTTGTCGCTGTCATTCCAGGCTTCGTGCTCGATGGTGTCGTCGAACACCCAGGCCTGGCCGGGCACCCATTCACGAACCTGGTTGCCAACCCTGAAGCCGCAACCCGCCGGCACGATCAACGGCAGATGCGTCACCAAACGCGCGTTGCTGATCCCCACATGCGGCGGAATGCGGGTGCGCGGCTTGAGCAGCGAGAACATCGCCACCGGCGTACGCCCGAGCTGATCGGGCTGCGGGGCGGCGCGCAGCGCCTGCATGGTGCGGGGGCATTTGGCCGCGTTGGCGGGCACGGGCACGCCGTCCTTGAGCAGGTGAAAGGCGCTCCAGCGCGGCGAGTTGTTGAGTTCGGCCCATTGGTTCAAGGGCGCGTCGCTGCCGTAGGTCAGATAGGGCGTGAAGCCCTCCTCCTGCGCCAGCACGCCAAGAAATTCGTCGCGTATCGCATCGGTCGCCGCTTCGATCTCGTCCAGCCAGGGAAATGTCTGGCGCTCGAAGAACTCGACGGGCACGAGTTGCGGCATGAAGTAACCCATCGGTTGCGCGTCATAGCGCTTCTTGCGCCCGAACTGAATATCGAGCGACAGGCGGAAGCGGTCCAGCTCCCTGGACTCGAGCTGCACGCCCTGCTCGGCGATGAAGCGATCGACAAAATCGCCGAAACGCTGCTTGTAGCGCAGCACGTAATCGCGCGCATGCTGGACCGGCGCACGCAACTCGGCGACGACGCGTTCAGCATCCGGCGCCACCGCGGTGACACCCTCGTAGGCGCTCACCGCCTCGTGCGTGCGGCCCTGCCGCTCCAGCAACTTGCCGCGCATGATGAGCGCCATCAAGTCATGCGAGTCGGCCTCCAGGGCGCGGTGCAGCACGCGCTCCTCGTTGGCCTCGTCCTTGAGCATGCGGAACAGCATGGCCAACTGCAGCCACGGCTGCGGGTTGTTAGGCTGGAGCTCGCTGAGGCGCTCCAGCAGGGCACGGGCAGCCGCCACGTCGCGCCGCATCAGGGCCTGCTGCGCACGCGCCGCCAGGTCGGCGAGTTCGCCGGGCAGACCGGGCACAGCGCCGGATGTCGAAGTGTTCATGTTCAGACGGTACAACAGCAAAGAAAAAAGCGCCTGTGCAAGCACAGGCGCTTTGACTTACGCGCTGGAACTTAGAACTTGGCGTTCAGGTTCAGCGTGATGCGACGGCCCAGGGCGTCGTACACCACCGGGTAGGTGTTGCCGTTGCCGAAGGGGGCGCCGGTCACGGCCAGCGGGGGATCCTTGTCCAGCAGGTTGTTGATGCTGGCAGCCAGCGTGATGTTCTTCGTCAGCTTGTAAGAGGCCGACAGGTCCAGATAGTTCTGGGCGCTGAAGGTCTTGCTGATTTCGCTCACCGTACCAGCCAGTTGCTCGTTGCTGCTGCTTGCATCCACGTCAACCTTGCCGAAATAGCGCCAGGTCAGAGCTGCGTTGATGCCCCAGGGGGTAGCCCAGGAAGCGCGCAGCTTGTGACGCCACTTCGGAGCGGGCGTGCCGCAGGTCGAGCCGTAGTAGCCAGCGCAGTCAAACGAACCCAGGCCAGGCACGGTCTCGTAGGCCAGTTCCTTCAGGTAGGTACCCAGGAAGCTCAGGTCCAGCTTGCCCATGTCGCCCAGGCGCATGCCGTAGTCCACGCCCACGTCCAGGCCCTGGGTCTTCTGCGACGCAACGTTGATGTTGGTCGAGATGATCTGGGCGCCGGTGGTCAGCCACAGCGAGCCGAACTTGTCGCGCTGGATCAGGCTGCAGAACTTCGGATCGCCAGTCTTCAGGCACTGCGACAGCGTGGTCGTCGGCGGCAGGGCGCTGATGGCGTCCTTCAGCTTGATCGAGAAGTAGTCCAGCGAGACGTTCAGGTCCTTCAGCGGCGAGGCCACCACACCGAAGGTGATACTGTTGGCAGTCTCAGGCTTCAGGTTGGGGTTGCCACCGAACAGACCGTTGTACTGGCCAGCCGGGCTGTCGATGATCTTGCCGTACTGGGCCGCCGTCACGCCGGTGCGTGCGCATTCCGCCAGGGTGGCGGTAGGCGCGGTGCCGGCGCAAGGATCGCTGTCGTTGTTGTAAAGGCCTTGCGACTGCGAAGCGTACAGCTCAACCACATTGGGCGAACGTGCGGCCTGCTGGTAGCTGGCGCGCAGCTTCACTTCCTTGACGGGCGACCACTCGAGGCCGGTACCGTAGGTATCGGTCTGCGGGCCGGTGCTGTACTTCGAATGGCGGTACGAAGCGTTCAGGTTCATCGCATAGGCGTAGGGCTGACGCTCGGCCAGCGGCACGCGCACTTCGCCGTAGATGTCGTCCACGCTGTACTTGCCGCCCACGCCGATGGTGGGGCCGCCCTGACCAGCCAGGTCACCGGTGGTGAAGGCCGAGTCGGTCGACAGTTCCAGCTGCTCGGTGCGACGCTCCACACCGAAGGCGACGCCCACGCCAGAGCGTGCGGTCGGCAGCTTCAGGCCGTACTCGGTCAGGTCACCGGCCACCGAGGCGCCGAAAACGCCCTGGTTGGTGAAGCCCTTCTGGAAGCCCGGGGTCTGCAGATAGGCCAGCGCCTCAGGAGTCACCTTGCCCAGCGCCCAGATGTTGTAGGGCACGCAGTTCGGGTCGGAGCCGTCCAGGGCCGAGCGGCAGACGATGTTGCCGTTGGCGTCCTTCACGGCGTCCAGCGACTTGCCGATGCGGTTGTTGGAGAAGTCGTTCTTGTAAGTCTCTTGGTAGACCACGCGAGCGACCTGGCCGAAGGCGTCATAGCTCCAGGCACCGATATCGCCCTTCACGCCGACGATGGCACGGTAGGAGGTGTGGCGCAGGTCGTCCTGACGGCCGCCGCCTTCGACGTTGCGACGCGCGATCAGGATGTTGGCGACATCGCCAGCCTTGTTGAAGGTCTTGCCTTCATCGGCGTTGGACGCGGCCAGCACGGCCTTCCACGAGTCCGTCAGGAAGGGGTTCTCGAACTTGATGCCACCGGCGGTGGAGGTGTCGAACACGAACAGGCCGCTAGGTGCGATCTGTGCCACGGTGTGGTCATCGTGGAAGCCCAGCTGTGCGTACACGCGGGCCATGTCGTTGATGTCGTAGTGCGCGATCGCGGTGGCCGAGTAGCGGTCAGCCGGGCGCTGGAAGTAGTTCAGCGGGCCGAAGTTGTACTGGTCGGTCGCGGCCGAGAACGGACGTGCATTGCCGGCGGCATCAGCCACCGTGAAGCTGCCCTGGTTCAGGAAGAAACGGCCGGGGTAGCTGGTGGACGAGCCACCGCAGTTGAAGGCCTTGCCGCCAGAAGCAATGCCCAGCGAGCAGGACGAGAAATCGCGCTCGCTTTGCAGCAGCGCGTTTTCCTTGTGGGCCGTGAAGTTCAGCGTGGCGTTGCCCTTGCCGTCGGCGAAGTTGCCGCCCACGGTGACGCTGAATTCGCGCGTGATGCCGTCCAGGCCCTTGTCGCCAGGGACTTGGAAGCCGGTCGGGTTGGTCTTGGCACGGCCGGCGACGATGTCAGCCACGCCCGAGGGGTTGTTCTGCTGGTGGTTGTAGCCCGAGTAGGTGGCGTCGAACTCCACACCCTGGAAGTTGTCCTTCAGGATGAAGTTGACCACGCCGGCCACGGCGTCGGCACCGTACACGGCGGAAGCGCCGCCGGTCAGGATTTCAACGCGGCTGATCATCGAAACCGGGATCTGGTTCAAGTCAGCGGCGGTGTTGCGCGGGCTGCCGGCAGGCATGCGGCGACCGTTCACCAGCACCAGGGTGCGGCTCGAGCCGAGGTTGCGCAGGTTGACGGTGGCGGTGCCGGTGGAGCCGTTCGACACGCTGCCGCCGTAGTCGGCGAAGACCTGGGGCAGGTTGTTCAGCAGGCCTTCCGCGGTACGGATACCGTCGGCCTTGATGGCTTCGGCGCCCAGCACCACGACCGGGCTCTGGCCCTCGGTGTCGATGGTCTTGATGCGCGAACCGGTGATCTCGACACGCTGCAGTGATTCTTGCGCCATTGCAACGCCGGGCAGGGCAGCGCCCAGGGCGAGCAGGACGGCGACGTTAACGCTCTTCCTCTTGAACATGTAAGGACTCCTTTGTGAGAAACATTCGCGTACTGAAACTGGGCACGCTTGGCGAGCCACGATAAGGCTCGACCTTGGCCTGAGCATCCATCTCAGATTGGGGTCGTGCGAGTGTCAATTCAGTCACGCGTCAGCTTCCCCCGTAATGTCCCTAGGGCCTTCGGCTAAGTGCCGTAAGTCATTGAAAACACAGCGCTTACCCCAGGAAACCCAGCGGTAACCTCGGGGGCCTTCGTTGCAACAACGCCACGCCGGACGGCCCACGTGAACAAGGGCTTGTCAACTGCCTAAGGTCATGGGCGCCGAGCCCAGCCGCGGCACGGCCTGCAGCAGGCTGCGCGTGTAGGCGTGCCGCGGCCGTTCAAGCACCGAATCGGTGCGTCCTGCCTCGACGATCGCACCGCCCTGCATCACCGCCACGGCGTCGGCGATGTACTCCACCACGCCGATGTTGTGGGTGATGAAGAGAAAGGCCAGGCCCTGGCTGCGCTGCAGTTCGCGCAGCAGATTGAGGATCTGGGCCTGCACCGAGACATCCAGCGCCGAGGTCGGTTCGTCGCAGACGATCAGCCTGGGCTGGACCGCGAGCGCACGCGCGATCGCGATGCGCTGGCGCTGGCCACCCGAAAACTCGTGCGGAAAACGCTCCAGGGCATCGCGCCGCAGGCCCACCTGGTCCAGCAGCGCCAGCAGCAGCCCGCGCCGCGCCGGCGCGTCCAGCTCGGGGCGCAGCGCCAGCAGGCCCTCCTCCAGCACCTCCATGACGCGCATGCGCGGGTTCAGCGACGCGAACGGGTCCTGGAAGATGATCTGCACCTGGCGGCGCGCCGCGCGCAAGGCCTGACCCTGCAGACCGAACAGGTCCACCCCATCCAGCAAGGCCTGACCCTCGATGCGCGCCTGCTGGCGCAGCAGTTGCACGATGGCCTTGCCCGAGGTGGTCTTGCCGCAGCCCGATTCGCCCACCAAAGCCAGGGTCTGCCCTGCAGGGATGTCGAAGGACACGCCGTCCACCGCCCGGAACTCGCGCTGGCCGCCGCCCCACAACCCACCACCCAGGCGGTAGACAACGCGCAGATCGCGCACCGCCAGCAGGGGCTGCGCGCCCGGCGCTGGCGCCGCGGCCGGGGCGGTGTCGGGCCGCGCCGGTGCGGCGGCCGGCAGGGCCTCGCCCGGCGCGCTATAGAGCAGGCAGCGCACCTCATGCGTCGGCGCCACCTGGCTCAGCAGCGGCGGCTGCGCGGCGCAGTGCCGCATGGCGCGGTCGCAGCGCGGCGCAAAACGGCAGCCCTCGAACTGCAGCCACAGCGGCGGCACCGTGCCGGCGATGGCCGCCAGGGCCGCGCCGCGCTTGCCGGCATCCGGCAGGGCCTGCAGCAGCAGCCGCGCATAGGGGTGTTTGGGCTCGGCAAAGAACTCGGCCGCCGGCGCCAGCTCGACGATCTGGCCCGCATACATCAGCGCCACCTGGTGCGCCATGCCGGCCACCACCGCCAGATCGTGGGTGATGAGCAGCAGGCCCAGGCCGCGCTCGCGCTGCAGTTCCTTGAGCAGCTGCAGGATCTGCGCCTGTATCGTCACGTCCAGCGCGGTGGTGGGCTCGTCGGCGATCAGGAAATCCGGCTCTGCGGCCAGCGCCATCGCGATCATGACGCGCTGCTTCTGCCCTCCCGACAGGCGGAACGGGTATTCGTCGATGCGGCGCTCGGGCTCGGGAATGCCGACCCGCCTCAGCCAGTCGATCGCCTTGGCGCGCGCCTGGGCGCCGCGCAGGGCGGTGTGCGCCTCGATCGCCTCGACGATCTGCGCGCCCACCCGCATGACCGGATTCAGGCTGGTGGCGGGCTCCTGGAAAATCATGCCGATGCGGCCGCCGCGCACGCCGCGCATCTGCGCCTCGCTGAGGCCGAACACCTCGCGCCCGTCCAGCTCCAGCCGCCCTGCCGTGATGCGGCCGTTGTCGGGCAGCAGGCGCATCAGCGCCAGCGCCGTCATGCTCTTGCCGCAGCCCGATTCGCCCACCAGGGCAAAGGTCTCGCCGCGCTGGAGCGTCAGCTGCATGCCGTCGATGGCGCGCACCAGGCCGGCATCGGCATCCAGGGTGACCTTGAGATCGTCGATGTGCAGCATGTTCAGGCCTTGCGGGTCTTGGCCAGGCCCAGCACGCGCGGGCGCAGGCTGCGGGCGCGCGGGTCGAAGGCATCGCGCACGCCATCGGCAAACAGGTTGGCGGCCAGCACCAGGCTCACCATGAAGCCGAAGGCCGCGGCAAAGCTCCACCACACCAGCGGGTCGCGCGACATCTCGGCGCGCGCCAGATTGATCATGCCGCCAAAGCTGTTCATGCCCGGGTCCACGCCCACCCCCACATAGGTCAGCACCGCCTCGTAGAGGATCAGGTCCGAGAAGCTCAGCACCGTGGTGATCAGCACCAGGTGCATCACATTGGGCACGATGTGGCGCCACATGATGCGCAGCGGCCCGACGCCGAAGGCGGTGGCGGCCTGCACATAGTCCAGCTCGCGCAGCTTGAGCGTCTCGCCGCGGATCAGCCGGCACAGCGTGGCCCAGCCCGTCACGCCCAGGATCAGGCACAGCAGGAACATCTTCAGGTCCGCGCGCTCCACGCCGGTCTCGAACAGATCGGGGTTCTTGTCGAGGAAGACCTGCACCATCAGCACGCAGGCGGCGATCAGCAGCACATTGGGCACCGAGGTCAGCAGGGTGTAGAGGTACTGGATCAGCTCGTCCACCCAGCCCTTGAAGTAGCCGGCCAGGATGCCCAGCACCAGGGCCAGCGGCAGGGTCGCGAGGGTGGAGAGCGCGCCGATCACGAAGGCGGTGCGTATGCTCTTGAGCGCCTGGTAGAGCACGTCGTTGCCGGTGCGGTCGGTGCCGAACACATGGTAATGGTCCATCAGCGCGATGCTGGGTCCGCTCAGCAGCGCGGTGACCGCCAGGGTCAGCAGCACCGCGCGCAGCGGGTAATGCGTGCGGTCGCGCAGCAGGTCCTGCAGCGCCCTCCGCCAGCCGCCATGGCCGGCGGCGAGCGCCGCCGTCATGGCCAGGCCCAGCAGCAGCACGGCCAGCAGGCCCCAGGCCAGCCCGCGCAGGGCGCGGCCCAGCACATCGCCCGCCCATTGCTCGGCCGGCAGGCGCAGATGGGCGCCGCCGAACTGCAGGCGCGGGTAGTCGCGGCGCACCTCACCGCCCTCGCTGATGTTGTCCTTGTTGAAACCCTGGTAGGCCAGCGGCGCCGAATAGCTGGTCTCGCGCATCGCCACCTGGCGCGCCAGCAGCAGGTCCAGCAGCGATTCGGTGCGGGTGCTGTAGAACTGCTGGCCCGTCGCGCCGGCGCCCTCGGCGCCATCCAGGGCGCGGCGGAAATGCAGGCTGTCCAGCAGCGTCACCGCCATGAACAGCAGCAGCACCACGCCGGCACAGCAGGAGGCCGCATCGCGCAGCACGCGCGCCCAGGTGACGCGCACATGGGGCTGGCGCAGGATGCGCAGCAGATAGCCCAGCAAGGCGGCGAACATGGCCCACAGGGCCACATCGGTCCAGAGCACGACGATCTTGAACGACGACATGATTACTAATCTTCGATGTGGGGCTCAGGACAGCCGCACGCGCGGATCCACCCAGGTGTAGGCCAGGTCGATGAGCGCATTGCTGGCCACATAAAGGGCCGCGCCCAGGAACACCATGGTGCGCACGATGGCGAAGTCCTGGCCCGAGATGGCCTCGATGATGAAGGCGCCCAGGCCGGGGATGCCGAAGAAGCTCTCGAACACCAGGCTGCCCAGGAACACATAGGGCAGGTAGGAGCCGGCGCTGGTGATGATGGGAATCAGCGCATTGCGCAGCACGTGGCGGAACAGCACCACCGGTTCGGAGAGCCCCTTGGCGCGCGCGGTGCGCACATAGTCCTTGCCCACCTCCTCCAGGAACATGGCGCGGTACAGGCGCGCCTCGCCGCCCAGGCGCGAGAGCAGCGAGAGCACGATGGGCAGGGCCAGGAACTTGATCGCATCGAGGCCCGGCTCGTAGCCGCCGATGGGCACCAGCCGCAGCAGGCGCGAGAAGAAGTACTGGCCGACGATGATGTAGAACAGGCTGGAGATCGACAGCATCAGCACGCACAGCACCACGCCCCAGAAATCGATGCGGGTATGGCGGAAGAACACCAGCAGCAGCGCGAAGGCGGTGCTCACGATCACCTGCAGGACGAAGAGCGGCACCGCCAGCTGCAGGCTCACGCCCATGCGCACCTTGACCTCGTGCCCGATGTTGACGGCCTGGCGTGCATCCGAGCGGCCGAAGTCCAGCAGCATCAGCGAGATCGAGCGCTCCCACAGAATCGTGTGGGTGAACTTTTGGCTGCCCGCCTGCGCGGCGTCGTAGTACAGCGGCTTGTCGTAGCCGCGCTCGGTCTTCCACTTCTCGATCTGCTCCTGGGTGACGCGCTTGCCGCCGATGTTCAGGCGCGCCATGTCGTCGGGCGTGTTGACCGAGAAGAACAGGAAGAAGGTCAGCAGGTTCACGCCCACCAGCACGGCGATGCCGTAGCCGAGGCGACGTAGCAGGTACTTGATCATGTCGTCAGGCCTCAGGCGCCGCGCGCGGTGGCGAGCTCGCGGGCGCGGAAGGAGCGGCTCGTCAGCCAGGCGATCACGGCCGCGCCCGCCGCCAGCAGCAGCAGGGGCCACCAGATCGGATGGTTCCACTCGGCCTGCCTGCGCGCGCGCTCGGCGGCATCGACGCGGTAATAGCGCCCCACGTCGCGCACCACGATGCTGGGCTTGCCGTTGTAGACCCAGTGCTGGAAGGCCAGGCCCACATAGGGCCAGTAGCCCCAGGACCAGGGCGCGTCCTCGCGCACGATGGCCAGCATCTCGTCCATCACGCGCTGCTTTTCCGGGCCATCGTCCAGGGTCTGCAGGCGCTTGTAGAGGCGGTCGTAGGCGGGATTCTCGTAGTTGGAGGCGTTCTCGCCCTCGAACTTGGACTTGCTGTTCGGGCCGTAGAGCAGGAACAGGAAGTTCTCGGCATCCGGATAGTCGGCCAACCAGCCCCACCAGTAGATCTGGTGCTTGCCCTTGAGCACCTTTTCCTGGAACTGGTTGAAGTCGGTGGCGCGCACGTCCAGCTGGATGCCCAGCTTGGCGAACTGCTTGACCATCCAGTCGTTCTCGGCCTTCATCTCGGGCGTGACCACGCGCATGAAGTCATAGCTCAGCACCAGGGGCTTGCCGGTGCCGGCGTCGCGCCCCTCCGGGTAGCCGGCCTCGGCCAGCAGGGCCTTGGCCTCTTCGATGGAGCGCCGTTGCACCTTGCCGTCCACCAGCTTGTGCGTCACCGGGTTGTGCCAGCCCGGCTGGCCCTCGCGCGAGCCGAACACGCCGGGCGGCGTGGGGCCATGGGCGGCATCGCCGCCCTTGTTGCGGAAGATGCGGCCATAGCCCTCCTCCCAGTCGATCGCGATCGAGATCGCCTGGCGCAGCTTCTTGTTGCGCTCGCGCTGCTCGGGCGTGCTGCCCTGCCCCACCACCGGATCCAGCCAGTTGAAGCCCACGTACCAGCTGCCGATGTCGGTATCCATGGGCAAGCGGTAGCCCTTGGCCGCGTAGTTGCGGAACACCTCGTCGGAGTCGCTCTTGTCCACCATGAACTCGACGCCCCAGTCGGTCCGCTCGATCTCGGGCAGGTCCAGATAGCCCTGCTTGAACAGTTCCTTGCGCGGCACCCGCTCCTTGATGATGTTGGCGACGATCTTGTCGACAAAGGGCAGGCGCTTGCCGCAATCGTCCAGCAGCCCGGCGGCCTGGTCGCCGGCGGCACCCTCGCAGGGATAGCTGTCCTGCCGGTAATAGGGGTTGCGCGCCATCACATGGCGGCGGTCCTGCACATACTCGGTCATCATGAAGGGGCCGGTGCCGACCGGCCATTGATTCCACGACAGGCTGTTCTCGTTCATGCCCGGCTGGGCATAGAAGGCATCCACCTCCCAGGGCACCGGCGCGAAGAAGGTGGTGGCCAGCCAGTACTGGAACTGCGGGTACTTGCCGTTCAGGCGGATGCGCAGGGTGTGCGAGTCCAGCGCCTCGGCCCCCTCCAGCGGCCAGCGGCGGAAGTCCAGGAAGGGCTTGTCCGCGCTGTTCTCGGGCAGGCCCTTGAGCAGCTTGGCGTTCTCGGCGCGGATCAGCTGGCTGTAGGCCTTGAGGCCGCGCACATGCTCGGAGAACACGCCGAACAGCGGCGCCTCGATGCGCGGCGTGGCCTGGCGCTTGATCGCGAACACGAAGTCCTCCGCCACCAGCTCGCGCGTGCCCTGCTGGGCAAACTCCCAGGGCGAACGCTTGTCCCCCAGCTCCGCCCGCGTGAGGTGGTGGTAGATGTACTGCCCCTGGGCATTCTTGGCAAAGGCCGGGTGCGGCGCGTAGCGCAGGCCCTTGCGGATGGGGATGTCGTAGACCGCCTGGGCGATCTGCTCGGACGGCGCATCGTCGGGCAGGCGCACGCCCTTGGCATCCAGGTAATAGGGCTTCACCACCTCGGTGGCGGCGTGGCCCTCCAACTGGTAGGGGCGCTTGAGGTAGTGGTAGCCGTAGAGCGGCTCGTAGATATGGTAGGCGTAGGCACCCTCAGGCGCGGTGTAGGAGGCGGTCGGGTCCAGATAGCGCGGCGAGCGCTCATCAAAGGACATGTAAAGCGTGTTGTCCTTCTCGGCGCCGATCGGATAGGGGCTGTTGTTGCAGGCGCTCAGCAGCGCCGCGGCCAAGATGCCTCCGATGAACCCCGCAATCCGCTTCAACAACACATGACCCCTTCTGCACGCGCTTAGGCACAAAAAACGAGCCTCTGGCGGCGCCTGGGCTGATGGCCCGGCGTGCAGAGGCTGGCGCGCGATCATAGTGGAGCCGGGCGCTGTGCGCCCTCATGGAATTCACCCGAACACGGGGGGTATCAGTGCGTATGCCCCCAGGCCAGCAGGGCGTCGCGGCCCTGCACCACCATCTCCACCTTGGCGCCCACCGGCAGGCAGACCTTGGTGGCCACATGGCCGAAGGGCAGGCCGGTGAAGATCGGCGTCTTGGTGCGCGCACGCACCGCCTCGATGGCCGCCTTCAGGTTGTAGCCGCGGTCCAGCGGCGACTTCTTCCAGGCGCTGAACTCCCCCAGCACGATGGCCTTCTGTGCGTCCAGCACCCCCGCCTGCTGCAGCTGCAGCAGATTGCGCTCGACCCGATAGGGATGCTCGTTGACATCCTCCAGGAACAGGATGCCGCCCTTGATGCGCGGAAAGTAGGGCGTGCCCAGCAGCGAGTTGAGGACGCAGAGATTGCCGCCCCACAGGGTGCCGCGCGCCTCGAAGCCGTCGTGCCCGGCCTCGGTGCGAAAGCCCACCGCCTCCAGCAGCCCGCTCATGGCCTCGGTGAAGCAGTCCTGCGTCACATCGTCCACGCCGCCCTCGTCATCGCTGCGGCCAAAGTCATCGCAGGCCAGCGGGCCGGCCCAGCTCTGCAGCTTGGCCTTGGCCAGCAGCCCCAGCTGCAGCGAGGTCAGATCGCTCTGCCCGACCCAGCGGGTGCCGCGCTCCACGCTCTTGGCCAGCAGCTTCCAGTCGAGCTGGTCCAGCAGGCGCGTCAGACCGTAGCCGCCGCGCGTGGCCAGCGCCACCGAGGGCGCGGCCTGGGCCACGCGATGGATGGCTTGCAGGCGCGTGGCATCGTCGCCGGCAAAGCGCTGATGCTTGGCCAGCGCCGCTGCGTCTATCGTCACCTCGAAGCCCAGTGCGCCCAGGCGCTTGGCGGCACGCTTGAGGGGCTGGGCCTGTGCCAGCACGCCGGCCGGGGTGTAGAGGGTCAGGGAACTCATGGTTTGAAATCGTCCAGGTGAATGGCATCGCCCGTGGGAATGGGCTGGGATTCGCAATCGGCGTCGCTATGGGATGGCGCAAGCGCCGCGCGCGCCAGCTCGCGGCGCTTGCGTGCGGCCTCGCGCCGCTCGGCAAAGAATTCGCGCAGCAGCCTGGCCGAGGCCTCGCCCAGCAGGCCGCCCTGGATGCCGGTGTGGTGGTTCAGCTTCCCTTCGGCGAACAGGTCCAGCACCGAACCGGCCACGCCGGTCTTGGGATCGGGCGCGGCGAACACCACGCGCTTCAGGCGCGCATGCATCATCGCCATCGCGCACATCGCGCAGGGCTCCAGCGTCACATAGAGCTCGCACTCGGGCAGGCGGTAATTGCCCAGCAGGGTGGCGGCATGGCGCAGCGCCACGATCTCGGCATGCGCGGTGGGGTCATGCGTGGTGATGGGCCGGTTGTAGCCGGTGGCGATCACCTGGCCCTGGCGCATCAGCACCGCACCCACCGGCACCTCGCCCACCAGCAGGGCGTTATGGGCCTGGTCCAGCGCGAGCCGCATCGCGTATTCGTCGGCGGCACTGAAGGCGGCCTGCGGCGGATGGGGGATGAATGGCTCGGTCATGGGCAGGCGCGCAAGTGTAGCAAGCGGCCCGGGCCGGCCCGCTATGCTGGCCGCATGCAAGATGCATTGTTCCCCGAGGCCCCTAGCGCCACCATGCCGGCTGCCAAGCCGGCCAGCAAGCCCGGCAGCAAGATCCAAGCCCAACCGGCCGACGCAAGCATCCAGGCCTTGGCGGCGCAACTGCCGCAGGTGCTGCGCCTGGGCACCTCGTCCTGGGCCTATCCGGGCTGGGCCGGCCAGGTCTGGCAGCGTGCCTACCCGGCCAGCGCCCTGTCCAGGCAGGGCCTCGGCGCCTACAGCCAGCACCCGCTGCTGCGCGCGGTGGGCATCGATCGCAGCTTCTACCAGCCCCTGCAGGCCAGCCAGTACGAGCGCTACGCGGCCCAGGTGCCGGCCGACTTCCGCTTCACGGTGAAGGCGCCGAGCTTGGTCACCGACGCCTTGCTGCGCGACCCGCAGGGCCGCGGCGGCCGCAGCAACAGCGCCTTTCTCGATCCCGCCCTGGCCCTGCAGGAATTCGTACGGCCCGCCATCGAGGGGCTGGGCGACAAGATCGGTGCGCTGGTGTTCCAGCTCAGCCCGCTCTCGCCGGCCCTGCTGGCGCGGCGCGGCGAGGTGCTGGACCGGCTGCATGCCATGCTGAGCGCCCTGCCTCGGCTGGACGGGGCGGCCAGCATCGCCGTGGAGCTGCGCGACCCGGAGCTCTTGTGCGAGGACCTGGTGGCCCTGCTGCGCGACACCGGGGTCAGGTATTGCCTGGGCCTGCACGCCAAGCTGCCGGCGCTGCAGGAACAGCTGTGGATACTGCGGCGGCTCTGGCCCGCTCCCCTCGTCTGCCGCTGGAACCTGCACCGGCGCTTCGGCCCCTTCGGCTACCAGGAGGCGCTGCGCCGCTACGGCGATTTCGAGGCGCTGCAGGACCCCGACCTGCCGACGCGCGCCCTGCTCGCCCATGTGATCCGCGGCACCGCCGCCGCCGGCCTGCCCTGCCAGGTCACGATCAGCAACGAGGCCGAAGGCTCGGCCCCCGCATCGGTGCTTGCGCTGGCGCAAGAAGTCCTCAATGTTGTGGACGCCGCGGCGCCAAAAGCATAGAGTGATCGGGCAGATCCCGACTTCCTTTTAGGAGCAGATCATGGCAAGCGGAAAGATTCACAGCTTCTCCGACAGCGGCCTGCATACTGCACTCTTGGCCGCGCTGATCGGCATCCTGGCGCTGATTCTGGTCGACGCCTTCTTCTTCACGCCCGAGGGTCGCACGCCGGTCATCTGGCGGCTGGATCGGGTGGTGGTGGAAGGCCAGGCCACGCCGCCCGGCCACCCGCCAGGCCGCTGAGTTGCGCGCCCTGGCTACATCTGCCGGAACAGGTGCAGATAGCTGCGGCTGACCGGCAGGACCTCGGGCCGACCCTTGAGATGCAGGTCGGCGGTTTCGTTCGGCCCGCGCGTCACATGGCTGACCGCATGCAGGTTCACCACCACCGAGCGGTGCACCTGCACAAAGCACTGCGGGTCCAGCTGCTCCACCAGCTCGCGTATCGGCGTGCGTATCAGCGCCTCGCCCTCGTGCCAGACCACCAGGGTGTATTTCTCGTCCGAACGCATGAAGACGATCTGGTCCACCGGGATCAGCTTGAGCGTCGACCCCACGGAGGCGCGTATCCATTGCAGATGGCCCGCCCCTGAGGCAGTTGTCGAGGCCGCCGCGCCGGCGCCGCTCTCGGGCTGCATCAGCTTGCGCGCCAGGGTTTCGATCGCGGCCTGCAGATCGAGTTGCGGCTGCGGCGTGCCCGCCGCCCGCGCCCGCAAGCGCTCCTGCAGGCGCTGCACCGTGTCGGCCAGGCGCAGCTCGTCCACCGGCTTCACCAGATAGTCGAGCGCCCCCTGCTCGAAGGCCTGCACCGCATACTGCTCGTAGGCCGTGACGAACACGACCTGCGCGCGGCGCGCGATCTGGCGTGCCGCCTCCACGCCGTTCATGCCGGGCATGTGGACGTCGAGGAACACGATGTCGGGCTCATGCTGCTCGAACAGCTCCACCGCCTCGCGGCCGTTACGCGCCTGGGCCAGCACGCGCAGCTCGGGCCAGGCCGTGGCCAGGGCGCGCTGCAAGCTTTCGCGCAGCAGGGGCTCGTCGTCGGCGATCAGGGCGGTGGGTGCGGTGCTTGCGGTCATGGCGTGAAGCGGATCTCGGCGCGCAGGCCGTGGGGCTGATTCTCCTGCAGGTCGAGGGCGGCGCCCTCGCCATAGACCACCTGCAGGCGCTCGCGCAGATTGCGCAGGCCGGTGCCCGAGCCCATCTGCTGCACCAGGCCCACCCCGGTGTCGGAGACCCACAAACGCACCTGCCCGTCCTCGAGCAAGCCGCCCAATTCGATGCGCCCGCCCTCCTCGCTGGGGTCGATGCCATGGCGCACCGCGTTCTCCACCAGGGTCAGCAAGGCCATGGGCGGAAAGCGCAGGCGCAGCAGCTCGGAGGGCACCGCGATCTCGTAGACCAGGCGATCCGGCATGCGCAGATGCATCAGCTCCAGATAGGCCTTCACCAGACCCAGTTCGTCGGCCAGGCAGGCGGTCTCGTCCTGCAGCCTCGGCATGGCGGCGCGCAAATAGGCGATCAGGCTGCGCAGCACCGGCGCGGCCTGCGGCGAGCCCGCTTCCACCAGGGCGCGCACATTCGCCAGGGTGTTGAAGAGAAAGTGCGGCTCCACCTGGGCCTGCAACAGGCGCAGGCGGGCGTCGAGCGCGCGCCGCTCCAGCTCGCTGCGCTCCAGCTCGAAGCTGAGCGCCTGGTTGCGTGCCTCGGCGTCGCGCTGCCGGTACAGCGCGCCCATCGCCAGCAGCGGCCCCACCAACAGGCCCGAGCCGGCGATCCACAGAAAGCCCATCACCCGCCCCTCGCTGCGGATCAGCGAGGCGAAGTCGCCGCCCACCGCCACCAGGTAGACCAGCAGGGTGGCCACCGGCACCGCCAGCGCCACCACCAGCACCTGGAACAGCCAGCGCGCCCACCAGCGCGGCAGGCGCCGCGGCCATTGGCCCGCGGCGGCGAAGGCCAGCAGCGCCCACAGGCCGACGAACATGGTGCGGCCCAGCAGCACCGGGAAGGGAATGATGAAGATCGGGCCCAGCATCACCGCCGCCAAGCCCGCCAGGCCCAGGGCCAGCGCCAGCCGCAGCGGCGTCAGATAGGCAACGAAGCCCTGCCAGGGGCTGGGTGCGGCGGGCGATGCCGCGGGGGCAATGGGGCTGGCGGTCGACATGGGGCGCACGATAGCGGCCTTGCGCGCCCCCACCAAGCGTCGGCGGCTGCCGGCGCGACGAACGACCGAAATCGGGCCCCGGGTGGCGGGGCCGCTGCCTCAGGAGATGGCCGCGCGGCCACACATCACCGCATCGCGCCCGGCATTGAGCGCGAAGCGCAAGGCCTCCGCGGGCGATGACCAGGCAAAGCCGCCCGCCAGGCTCTCATCGCGATAGGTCTCGCGGCGCGGCTGGCCCACCGGCATGCGCACCACCACCACGGCGGCCACATAGCCGTACTGGCGTGGCCGCTCCAGCGCCCCCGCATAGATCCTGAAATCCCCTGTGTCTACTTCTTGGAAATGCATGACCGACTCCTGTGCGATCAAAGCCTCGCTGACCGCAGCGCGACTGTGAACCGATGCGCGGCGGCGCGCACCTCCCACTGAGGGGGGATGCAGATGTAAGCGGCCGGCCCCGGCGCGGCTATGCCAAAGCCGGATAGCTGCGCCGAAAACTCCCATAGATCGGCGTTGGCAGCGCGCCCTAAGCTTGCCGCCAATCTGGCATTCCAGCCATATATCTAACCCAATCCCATGCAATCCAGCCGCCCCCACGCGCTGCGCCGGTGGACCGTCCAGCTCTGCCTGTTGATGCTGCTGCCGCTGTCGCTGCAGGCGGCGCCGCCCGCCGCGATCAAGGTCCTGCGCCTGCCGCTGGAGCAGGCCGAGACCAGCTTCGATCCGGTGCGCGCCGACGACGTCTACTCGCTGCGCGTGCTCAGCCATGTGCTGGAGGCGCTCTACCACTACGACTACCTGGCGCGCCCCGCCAAGCTGGTGCCGCTGACGGCCGCCGCCCTGCCCGAGGTGGCCGAGGACTACAAGCGCTGGACCATCCGCCTGCGGCCCGGCATCTTCTTCGCCGACGACCCGGCGTTCGGCGGCAAGCCGCGCGAGCTGGTGGCGGCCGACTATGTCTACAGCTTCAAGCGCTATGCCGACCCGGCGCTCAGCAGCCCGCGCTTTGCCGAATGGTTGGAGGCCGGCATCCTGGGGCTGCCGGGCTTGCGCGAAGAGGCGCTGCGCAGCGGCAAACCGATGGACTACGGGCGCGAGATCGCCGGCCTACGCGCGCTGGACCGCTACACGCTGCAGATCCGCCTGGCCGAACCGCGCCCGCGCTTCGCCCAATGGTTGGCGGGCAATGACAAGGCCGGGGCGCTGGCGGCCGAGGTGGTGCAAGCCTATGGCGCGCAGATCGGCGAGCATCCGGTCGGCACCGGCCCCTTCCGCCTGGCCGAGTGGCGGCGCAGCTCGCGCCTGGTGCTGGAGCGCAACCCCGGCTACCGCGAGCGCTATTACGACGCCGAGCCCGCCCCCGACGATGCCGAGGGTCAGGCCTTGCTGGCCCGCTTCAAGGGCCGGCGCCTGCCCATGGTGGACCGCGTCGAACTGTCGGTGATCGTGCAGAACCAGCCGCGCTGGCTGGCCTTTCTGAACGGCGAGCTGGACCTGATCGAGGTGCCGGGCGACTTCATGCCCAAGGCGGTGCCCTTGGGCCGGCTGGCCCCGCACCTGCGCCAGCGCGGCATCCGGCTCTACCGCAGCCAGAAGGCCGACGTCACCTATATGTACTTCAATATGCGCAGCCCGGCGCTGGGCGGCAACTCACCCGACAAGGTGGCGCTGCGGCGCGCCATCGGCCTGGGGCTGGACGTGGCGCGCGAGATCCGGCTCACCCGCGGTGGCCAGGCCATCCTGGCGCAGTCGGGCGTGGTGCCCTTCACCAGCGGCTACGACGAGCGCTTCCGCTCCGAGAGCGGCGAGCACGACCCCGCCAAGGCGCGCGCCCTGCTGGACACCTACGGCTACCGCGATCGCGACGGCGACGGCTGGCGCGAGCAGCCCGATGGCAGCCCGCTGGTGTTGGAGATCGCCACCCAGCCCGACGACTTCTCGCGCGCCCAGGACGAGCTGCGCAAGAAGGACCTCGACGCGCTGGGCCTGCGCACCCGCTTCGTCACCGCGCAATGGCCCGAGCAGCTGAAGGCGGCACGCGCCGGGCGGCTGATGATCTGGCAGCTCAGCGAGACCGCCGTCAACCCCGACGGCCAGGACCTGGGCATGCGCAAGCTCTACGGCCCCGAGGCCGGCAGCACCAACCTGAGCTATTTCCGGCTGCCCGCCTTCGACGCCCTCTACGAGCGCGTCACGCGCCTGCCCGACGGCCCCGAGCGCGAGGCCGCCCTGCACGAGGCCAAGCGCCTGCAGGTGGCCTATATGCCGCTGAAGTACATGACGCACCGCATCGGCAACGAGCTGACCCAGCCGCGCCTGCAGGGTTACCGGCGCGGCCTGTTCTCGCAGGAGCTCTGGCACTACGTCGACCTCGCCCCCTGAACGCTTTTTGTTGTTCTTTCCCTCAGACCAAAAAAACCAATGGAGACCCCATGAAATCCAAGACCTTGCACCCGCTGGTCGGTGCCCTCATGCTCGCCGGCCTGGCCCACAACCCGGCCAGCGCCCAGACCGCGCCCGCCCCCGACAAGCTGACCCGCGTCGAGGTGATCGGCAGCCACGTCAAGCGCCTCAACATCGCCGATGAGGGCCCGGCCGCGGTGCAGATCATCTCGCGCGAGGAGATCGCGTCCAGCGGCATGGCGACGGTGCGCGAGCTGCTGGAGCTCTCGGCCGCGGTGACCGGCGAACTCTCGGACATCGGCGGCGGCGGCTCCTTCGCCAACGGCGCCACCGGGGCCTCGCTGCACAACCTGGGCAAGCAATCGACCCTGGTGCTGCTGAACTCGCGCCGCCTCTCGATCTATCCGCTGGCCGACTACAACCAGACCTTTGCCAATATCGACGCGCTGCCGCTGGAAGCGGTGGAACGCGTCGAGATCCTGAAGAGCGGCGGCTCCTCGCTGTACGGTTCCGACGCGGTGGCCGGTGTGATCAACATCGTCACGCGCAACAACTACCAGGGCCTGAGCGCCAAGCTCACCCACGAAAGCTCGCTGCTGAGCCAGCGCTTCGGCAACCGCGCCGGCTCGATCGCGGGCGGCATCGGCGACTACGCCAAGGACGGCTTCAACGTGCTGGCCAATATCGACGTCTACCACCGCGACGGCAACTTCTCCTGGCGCGATGTGCTGGACGATGCCAACCCCGCGATGAAGGCCTATTCGGGCAGCTTCGGCAGCCTCTCCAGCTACAGCTATCCGGGCAATGTGATCGGCGCCGGCCCGATCGCCGGCTGCAACACCTTCAATGCCAGCAAGTCGCTGTGCATGTATGACCGCTACGAACGCTTCGCGGTGCAACCCTCGGCCGATCGCGTCAGCGCCCTGGTATCGGGCAAGCTCAACATCTCCGAGCATCTGCAGGGCTTTGCCGAGGGCATCTACTCCAACACCAAGACCGCCTACTGGGGCCCGCATGGCGCTTACGGCTGGGCACTCGGCGCCTCGGTCTGGGCCGACCCCTCGACCAAGCAGGTGCGCACCTTCTATCCGCGCGGCCTGCCCGCCGAACATCCGCTCAACCCGCTGGGCGAGGAGGCCGAGCTGCGCTACCGCTTCGTCGACGACGGCAATGGCAACCATCTCTCCACCGACCAGTACCGCGTGCTGGCCGGCCTGAAGGGCGACTGGCAGGGCTGGGACTGGGAGGCCGCCGCCGGCGTGATGGGCGGCAAGACGCGCCAGCGCACGCGCGGCTCCTTCAGCGACAGCGGCTTCAAGGCCCTGATCGGCGATTACAACAAGGACAGCTTGGACGCCGACTTCTTCAACAAGCCGGGCGGCTACAGGATCGGCCAGGTCAACAGCGAGGCGGTGCTGGCCCGGCTGTTCCCCGAATACGGCTACCACGCCAGCACGCGCCAGACCTTTGTGGACGGCAAGCTCAGCGGCGAACTCGGCCGGCTGCCGGCCGGCCCCATCGGCGTGGCGGCGGGCTTCGAGCTGCGCCATGAGTCGATGGCCATCCTGCCCACCGAGAACCTCGCCAAGGGCGACATCGTCGGCTGGGGCAGCGTGCGCACCGATGCCGCGCGCAGCTTCGGCGCCGTCTACACCGAGGCCAATTTGCCCTTGGCCAAGAGCCTGGAGCTGCAGGCCGCGGGCCGGGTCGACAAGTTCCACGGCTTCGGCGCGCATTTCTCACCCAAGCTGGCGCTGCGCTTCCAGCCCATGCCGGAACTGCTGCTGCGCGCCTCGCTGGAGAACGGTTTCCGCGCACCCAATCTCGCCGAGAGCTCACCCTCCACCAAATCGGTGTTCGCCAACGGCCTCAGCGACCCCAAGCGCTGCGACGCCGCCAACCGCCTGACGAACGACCTGCGCGCCCAGGCCGCCGCCCTGCCCGACAGCGATCCCAACAAGACGCTGCTGCAGGCGCGCGCCGACGGCATCGTCGGCAGCGAGTGCAATTTCGGCGCCGCCAGCCTGGTGCAGTACAACCCCAACCTCAAGCCCGAGACCTCGCGCATCATCACGCTGGGCCTGGTGCTGCAGCCGATCAAGCAGATCAGCACCTCGGTGGACTACTACAAGGTGGAACGCAAGAACGAGATCCAGACCATCAATGCGCAGGACCTGCTCAGCGCCGAGGCCCAGCAGCCCGCCGGCACGCTGGTGCGCGCGCCCGACTTCAGCAACGACCCCACCTTCATCAATGCCGCCGAGGTCGCCAAGTACCAGCCTGGCGCGCCCAAGGTGCTGTACCTGAACGACCATTTCCGCAACCTCGGCAAGACGCGCGTGAGCGGCATCGACTGGGCCATCAAGAGCCAGTTCAACACGCCCCTGGGTGCGGCCGGCGCCGAGCTGGACGCCAGCTACCTGATCGAGTACCGCAGCTTCAGCACCGCCGAGAATCGCTGGGGCGACAACCTCGCCGGCCGCTACGGCTTCCCGCACTGGTGGGCACGCCTGTCGGGCCACCAGCAATGGGGCGACTGGAAGCATGGCCTGAGCATGATCTGGCAGCAGCCGACCCCGCTCACGGGCGACTACTACGACCAGAGCTGGAACACCCAGGACTGCGTGGACAACAAGGGCCTGACGGCCGAGCAGTGCCGCGTCGCCAGCTACATCCGCTGGGACTACAACCTGCGCTTCACGCCGATCAAGTCGCTCACGCTGACCGCCAATGTGCGCAACCTCTTCAACCGCCGGCCGCCGATGGACTACCGCGCCTTCGGCCAGGGCGGCATCATCCCCGCCAACCGCGAGGACGTGATGGGTCGCATGTTGCGCATCAGCGCCGAGTACAAGTTCTTCTAAGCTAGCCACCTCGACCCAAGGCCGGCCCGGTCTGCGCAAGCAGGCCGGGCTTGCTACCGACCCGCCATGCACAAACTCCTTCCCACTGCCCTGCTCGGTGCCAGCCTGCTGCTGAGCGCGCATGCCCAGATCCCGGACTTCCAGCCGCGCTGGCGGCTCGAGGCCGGGCAGATCAGCTGGACGGTGCGCGACGCGCACCGCGACCAGCTCGAGATGAGCGGCCGCCAGGTCTCGGCGGTGATCGACTATGGCAGCGACGCCCAGGGCCGGCTCGCGCTCAAGCGCACCGTGGTCTGGCCGATGCTGCGCACCCTGCCCGACGACACCCATGCCAGCCTGATGCGCAGCTACGAGCTGGGCATCACGCCCGAGCTGCTGATCGACGGCCGGGCGGCAGCGCCCGAGACGCTGCAGCAGGTGCGCTTCGACGGCATGCTGACGCTGGAATCCGCGCTCGGGCAAGACCTGACCCTGGTGCGCCGGCTCAGCCCCTCGCCCGACGAGCCGGCGCTGGTCGAGCGCCTGGAGCTCGTCAACCGCGGCACGCGCAGCGTGCGCTACCAGTTCAAGCCGCTGCTGCGCAGCGAGGCCACCGCGGCCGAGGCCGGCACCCACGGGGCTTACCGCATCCAGGTCAGCGCCGCGGGCCGCGAGGGCGAACTGGCACCGCAGCAGCGCGTTGCGGTGGACCTGGTGTTCATGGCCCGGCTGGCCAACGAGATGGTGCATGTGGACACCGACGAGGCCTTCGAGCGCCGCGCCGCCAAGCTGGCGCAATGGCGCGGCCAGCTGGTGCTGGAGACGCCCGAGCCGGCGCTCAACACCATGTTCGACTTTGCCAAGATCCGCGCCGCCGAGAGCATCTTCGCCACCCGCGGCGGCCTCATGCACGGCCCCGGCGGCACGCGCTACTACGCCGCCATCTGGGCCAACGACCAGGCCGAGTACGTGAACCCCTTCTTCCCCTATCTGGGCGACCAGGCCGGGGTCGAATCGGCGTTCAACAGCTTCCGCTGGTTCGCCAGCTATATGAACGCGCAGTACAAGCCCATCCCCTCGTCCATCGTGGCCGAGGGGCGCAGTTTCTGGAATGGCGCCGGCGACCGCGGCGACTGCGCCATGATTGCCTACGGCGCCAGCCATTTCGCGCTCGCGCAGGGCGACCGCGACGGCGCGCAGCGCCTGCAGCCGCTGATAGCCTGGTGCCTGGAATACAACCGCCGCCAGCGCGACGCCACCGGCATCATCCGCTCCGACAGCGACGAGCTGGAGGGCCGCTTCCCGGCCGGCAAGGCCAATCTCAGCACCAATGTGCTGGCCTATGCCGCCCTGCTGGGCGCGGCACGCCTGGCCGAGGATCTGGATCCTGCCGGAGCACCGGCGCTGCGCGCCGAGGCCGCGGCGCTGCGCCAGGCCATCGACCGGCACTTCGCCGCGCGCGTGGGCGGCTTCGACACCTACCGCTATTACGAGGGCAATGACAAGCTGCGCGCCTGGATCGCCCTGCCGCTGAGCTTCGGCATCCACGAGCGCCAGGCGGGCACCGTCGAGGCCCTGCTCTCGCCCCAGCTCTGGTCGGCCAACGGCGTGCTCACCGAGGCCGGCGACAGCACCTTCTGGGACCGCTCCACCCTCTATGCCTTCCGCGGCCTGATGCGCAGCGGCGAGCTGGAGCGCGTGCTGCCCTATTTCCGCTACTACTCGCAGCGCCGCCTGCTGGGCGAGCATGTGCCCTATGCGGTGGAGGCCTGGCCCGAGGGCCAGCAGCGCCATCTGTCGGCCGAGAGCGGCCTGTACGCACGCGTGGTGGTGGAGGGGCTGTTCGGCATCGAGCCGCTCGGCCTGCGCCGCTTCGCGCTCGCGCCACGCCTGCCGCAGGCCTGGCCCCGCATGGCGCTGCGCCAGATCCGCGCCTTTGGCAGCCAGGGCCTGGACATCAGCACCGAGCGCAAGGGGAGCCAGCAGCAGGTGCGCGTCAGCGCGCAGGGCAAGCTGCTGCTCGACACCTTGTGGGACGGCCGGGCGCCCCTGCAAGTCACGCTACCCTGATGACCATGACGCCACAACAACCCCACGATCCGGTCGCCGCCACGCTCACCGCCGATGCCCCCAATCCCTGGGGCGCGGTGGTGCCGCCGATCGCGCAGACCTCGCTCTTCACCTTCGCCAGCTACGAGGCCATGGCGGCGCGCTTCGCGGGCGAAACCAGCGGCCCCATCTACAGCCGCGGCGACAACCCGACGGTGATGGAGTTCGAGGCCAAGCTGGCGGCACTGGAGGGCGCCGAGGCGGCGCGCGGCTTTGCCAGCGGCATGGCGGCGATCTCGGCCGCCATCCTCTCAGTCGTGAAGGCGGGCGACCGCATGCTCTGCGTGCGCCATGTCTACCCCGACGCCTATCGCTTCATGGAAAAGTTGTTGCCGCGCCTGGGCGTGCGCGTCGAGTACGTGGACGGCAGCGACCCGGCCGCGGTGGCCGCCGCCCTGCCCGGCGCCGCCCTGCTCTACCTGGAGAGCCCCAGCTCCTGGGTGATGCAGACCCAGCCGCTGCGCGAGCTCTGCGCGCTGGCGCGCCAGCATGGCGTGGTGACCATTTGCGACAACAGCTGGGCCACACCGGTGTTCCAGCGCCCGCTGGATTGCGGCGTCGACCTCGTCGTGCACTCGGCCTCCAAATACCTCAGTGGCCACAGCGACACCGTGGCCGGCGTGGTGGCCGGCAGCAGCGCGCGCATCGCCGCGCTGAACGATCTGGTCTACCCATATCTGGGCGCCAAGCTCGCACCGATGGAGGCCTGGCTGCTGGTGCGCGGCATGCGCACCCTGCAGCTGCGCATGCAGCACCACGCAGCGGCGGCGGCGACGCTGATCGAGCGGCTGCGGGCCCATCCGGGCGTGACCGCGGTGCTGCACCCCAGCCAGGCGCCCGCCGCCGCGGGCAATGCCAGCCTACGTGGCTTCAGCAGCCTGTTCAGCCTGGAACTGGCGCCGCACCTTGACGTGCCGGCCTTCTGCAATGCGCTCAAGCTGTTTCGCATCGGCGTCAGCTGGGGCGGGCATGAGAGCCTCGTCTTCCCCTCGGCCATCGGCCGGGCGCAGAACGCCGGACCTAACCCGCTGCTGGCCTTTGATGTCAGCGGCCGCCTGGTGCGGCTCTACATCGGGCTGGAGGGCGTGGACGACCTCTGGGACGATCTGCAGCAGGCGCTTGCCAGCGCCCGCCGCCCCTGAGGCTGGCCCTCGTGCCTCAAGGCGCCGCCAGGCCCTCCAGCCAGGCGGCAAATTCGCCGTCCAGGCTGCTGCCCCAGCCGCGCAGCAGGGCCTGGTAGCGCGGATAGTCGCCGGCGCGGGTGAAGGCCAGCATCTGCTCGAGCTTGTCGCGCTGGCGCTCCATCATGAAGCGCACCGCCAGATAGCCCCAGCTGTAGATGCGCGCATCGCCGCTGTTGGCCTCGTAGCCGGTGTCGAACAACTGGCTCAGCGCAAAGCTCTTGGCGGCCGCCGCCTGCAGCGCCTTGGGATGCTCGTTGCCGCGCGCGACGTACTCGGCCACACCCTCGGTCCACCACACCAGATAGGGCGTCAGCGGCGCCGGCCGCGGGCAGTTCTCGGGTGGCGCATGCGAGTCATGCAGATTCGCGCAGAAGTCGCCGTAGAGGTTGTAGCGCCCATCGAGGTAGTGCACATACTCATGGCCGAGATTGCGCACCGTGCCATCGGCCCGCTGGTTGGCGACGAACTCGGCATGGTTGCCCGGCTGACCGGGCAGGCCCTCCAGATACATGCCGCCGTTGTTGGTGGGCATATTGAAGTGGGCACCGGCATAACGCACGAAGTCATCGCCCGATCGGTAGATATTGGCGCGCAGCGAGGTGTTCAGGTCATGCGGCACCGGCTTGCCGGCGGTGTGGAAGAGCGCATGAAAGCGCGTCTCGATGGCGGCCAGCTCGCGGCAGATGGCCGCCTCCTGCTGGGCATCGAGCGCCTGCGAGCGCAGGCTCAGGCTGGCGCTGCAGCGGTGGACGCGGCCCAGCACCTGCTCGACGCCCGGGCCGGCGCTGGGTGGCGCCGTGGGCGTGGCGCAGGCGGCCAGCATCAGCGTCGCGCTGGCCGTGGTGAGGGCGCGCGCGAACGGGCGGCAACGGAAGGATGAAGAGGACATGGATGCGAGCGCTTGGCTTTGAAACAGCGTCGCATATTACGATATATTTACAAAATACAAATCACTTCAAAATCCGTCCGAGGCGCCCGCGTTCAGGCGCTTTTCTGGGTGCGGCCGCACAGAGCGCAGGTCTGCGGCTGATCCGGTCCGACCGGACGAAACTTGCTGCAGGAGAGCAGCTTGGACGGCGGCACGCCCTTGGGGCATTTGGCTCGCTTTGGCAGTGCCGCGGGCTGCTCGGCCGTTGCGTCGTTGGTGGTGGTGGGTTTGCCGCTCATATTGAAGTCCTCGGTGTGTGCGCCGGGCGCGCGTCGGGGTATGAGCCCGCTTGTACGCGATGGCCGGGGCGCTGGCAACGCGCTGCACAGGCGACGCCGGAAAGAAAAAGCCCCGACGCTTGCGCGACGGGGCTTTTTGTTTGGAGGAGAGGGGGGGATTCGAACCCCCGAGACGTTTCCGTCCGCCTGATTTCGAGTCAGGTACATTCAACCACTCTGCCACCTCTCCGGTATTCGGTGCTCGCGTGGTTCGGTGCGAGTCAAGCCCGCTAGTATAGCGAACTTTTTCCAGCTTGCCAGGGTTTTGCGACTCAGCCGCGCAAAATTTCTCGGCCGCCCAGATAGGGGCGCAGCACCTCGGGCACCGTGATGCTGCCGTCGGCGTTCTGGTAGTTCTCCAGCACCGCCACCAGGGTGCGGCCGACCGCAAGGCCGGAACCGTTCAGGGTGTGTACCAGTTCGTTCTTGCCCTGCGCATTCTTGAAGCGCGTCAGCATGCGGCGCGACTGGAAGGCCTCGCAGTTCGAGCAGGAGCTGATCTCGCGGTAGGTGTTCTGCGCCGGCAGCCAGACCTCCAGGTCATAGGTCTTGGCGGCGGTGAAACCCATATCGCCGCTGCACAGGCTCACCACGCGATACGGCAGGCCCAGCTTCTGCAGAATGGCTTCGGCATGGCCCACCATCTCCTCCAGCGCCGCATAGCTCTGCTCGGGGTGGGTGATCTGCACCATCTCGACCTTGTCGAACTGATGCTGGCGGATCATGCCGCGCGTGTCGCGGCCGGCGCTGCCCGCCTCCGAGCGGAAGCAGGGGCTGTGGGCGGTCAGCTTGATGGGCAGCTGGGCGGCGTCCAGCATCTGCTCGCGCACGCTGTTGGTGAGCGAGATCTCCGAGGTGGAGATCAGGTACTGCTCGGCCTGTTCCTCATCGCCGCCGCGCAGCACCCAGAACATGTCTTCCTTGAACTTGGGCAGTTGACCGGTGCCCTCGAGCACCTCGCGGTTCACGATATAAGGCGTGTAGCACTCGGTGTAGCCATGCTCATCGGTCTGGGTGTTGAGCATGAACTGCGCCAGCGCGCGGTGCAACTTGGCGGCCGGGCCGCGCAGGAAGGCGAAGCGCGAGCCGCTCAAGCGGGCGCCGGTGTCGAAGTCCAGGCCCAGCGGGGCGCCCAGGTCGACATGGTCCTTGACCTCGAAATCGAAGCTGCGCGGGCTGCCCCAGCGGCGCACTTCCACATTGGCACTTTCGTCGCCGCCCGCCGGCACCGACTCATGCGGCAGATTGGGCACGCCCATCAGCATGGCATTGAGTTCCTGCTGGATCGCGTCCAGGCGCTCGGCGCCGGCCTTCAGTTCCTCGCCGATGCCGCCCACCTCGGCCATCACGGCGCTGGTGTCTTCGCCCTTGCCCTTGAGCATGCCAATCTGCTTGGACAGGCTGTTGCGGCGCGCCTGCAGCTCTTCGGTGCGAGTCTGCACGCCCTTGCGTTCGGCTTCCAGGGCGCCGAAACGCGCCACGTCGAGAAAGGGCTGGGGATTCTTGCGGGTATTGAGTCGTGCGATGACCGCATCCAGGTCTTTGCGCAGCAGGCTGATGTCTAGCATGGGGATTCCTTGTTCTGTCCGAATTCTATGGGGCAAGAAAAAAAACGGCGCCACCAGCGGGCGCCGCTTGCAGCGACAACGCCCGCATCAAGATCGGGATGAATTCACCTCGGCCATGGACTTGTCGCCCAGGCCCAGCGGCAGCGGGAACTGCACATGCTCCTCCACGCCGGGCAGGCTGCGCACCGAGGTAGCACCCAGGGCGCGCAGGCGGCTGATCACCGCCTGTACCAGCACATCGGGTGCCGACGCGCCGGCCGTCAGGCCCACGCGGCTGCGGCCGTCCAGCCATTCGGCCTTCAGGTCTTCGGCGGCGTCCACCATATAGGCGGGCGTGCCCAGCCGTTCGGCCAGCTCGCGCAGGCGGTTGCTGTTGGAACTGGTGGGGCTGCCCACCACCACCACCACGTCGACCTGCGGTGCCAGCACCTTGACGGCGTCCTGGCGGTTCTGGGTGGCGTAGCAGATGTCCTGCTTCTTGGGCTCGCGCACCAGCGGGAAACGGCGCTTCACCGCCGCCAGGATCTCGGCGGCATCGTCGACGCTCAGCGTGGTCTGCGTCACCACCGCCAGCCGGCTGGGATCCTGCACCTGCACATGAGGCACGTCTCCCACCTCTTCCACCAGGTAGATGCCTTCGCTGAGCTGGCCCATCGTGCCCTCGACCTCGGGATGCCCCTTGTGGCCGATCATGATGAACTCATAACCCTCGCGGTGCAGCTTGGCCACCTCCACATGCACCTTGGTGACGAGCGGGCAGGTGGCGTCGAACACATGGAAGCCGCGCTCGGCCGCCTCGCGCCGCACCGCCTGGCTGACGCCATGGGCACTGAACACCAGGGTGGCGCCGGGCGGCACCTCGGCCAGGTCCTCGATGAAGATCGCGCCCTTGGCCTTGAGGTCGTTCACCACATAGGTGTTGTGCACGATCTCGTGGCGCACATAGATGGGCGCGCCGAATTTGACGATGGCGCGCTCGACGATCTCGATGGCGCGGTCCACGCCGGCGCAGAAGCCGCGCGGTTCGGCCAGCAGGACTTCCTGCGGTAGTGCAATGCTCGCCGTCATGCTCACAGCACCCCGATGACCTGCACTTCGAAGCTCACCGGCTGGCCGGCCAACGGATGGTTGAAATCGAACAGCAACCAGTCCTCGCCCACCTCGCGCACCAGGCCGGCATAGCTGCCCTGCCCATCCGGCGTGGGGAACTGCACCACGTCGCCGACGCCGTACTGCTCGTCCGGGTCGCCCAGCTGGCGCAGCAGCTGCAACTTCACGCGCTGCAGCAGCTCCGGGTTGCGCTCGCCGAAGGCCTCGCCCGGCGCCAGCTCGAAACGCGTGTGCGTGCCCTCGGCCAGCCCGATCAGGCGCTGCTCGATGGCCGGGGCCAGCTCGCCATTGCCCAGCGAGAGCGTCGCCGGCTTGTCGGCAAAGGTATTGATCAGTTCGCCGCCATCGGGGCCGGCCAAGCGGTAATGCAGGGTCAGGAAGGACCCTTGTTGAATCAGATTCACGGCGTTTCCGGGTTGTCCGGCTGCATTGGTTTGGGGGGATTTTAGGCTTGGCCGACAATGTGCTCTTCTCCAGCCCGTTCCGTCCACCTTCCCATGCCGCTCGATTCCCTGCCGCCCGACGCGCGCCCGCGCGAAAAGCTGCTGGCCCGCGGCCCCGCCAGCCTGGCCGACGCCGAACTGCTGGCCCTGCTGCTGCGCACCGGTTTCAAGGGCGTGTCGGTGCTGCAACTGGCGCAGCAATTGCTGGACCATTTCGGCGGCCTGGCCGGCCTCCTGCGTGCCGGCGTGACGGACCTTGCAGCCGTCAAGGGCCTGGGCCCGGCCAAGCAGGCCGAGATTGCCGCGGTGCTCGAGATCGCGCGCCGCGCCCTGCATCAGCAGCTGGAGCGCCGCACCGTCTTCGATGCGCCCGAGAGCGTCAAGCAGTTCCTGCGCCTGCAGCTCGACGGCCTGGATCACGAGGTGTTCGCCCTGCTCTTCCTCGACGCCCAGCATCGCCTCATCGCGATGGAAGAACTGTTCCGCGGCACCCTCACGCAAACCTCGGTCTATCCGCGCGAGGTCGTCAAGCGGGCGCTGGCGCATGGCGCAGCGGCGGTGATCCTGGCGCACAACCACCCCTCCGGCGTGGCCGAGCCCTCACGCGCCGACGAGTTGCTGACTCAGGCCCTGAAGAGCGCGTTGAGCCTCGTGGATGTGCGGGTGCTGGATCATTTCGTGGTCGGCGGCGGCAACGCCGTGTCGATGGCCGAGCGAGGCCTGCTGTGAGCCCCAAGCCCGCCACCTTTCACAGCCTGCAGGATCTCAAGGCGCTGCAGCAGGAGTTGATGCTGCGCCGCCGCGAGGCCGAGGAGCGCGCCGAGCGCGCCGCCGCCGCGGCGCGTCTGCGCGAGCAGGAGCAGCGCCTGTTCGAGCTCAGCATCGGTGCCGTGACGCGGCTGCCCGATGCACAGCGCGTGCTGCTGCGCGCCGACCCGCCCGAACCCGAACCGCGCCAGCGCCAGCTCGACGAGCAGGCGGTGCTGCGCCAGGCGCTGTCGGACGATTTCGACGTCGACTCACTGCTCGAGACCGACGAGACCCTGTCCTTCCGCCGCGTCGAGCTGGGCCCCGAGACGGTGCGCAAGCTGCGCCGCGGCCACTGGGCCCTGCAGGCCCAGATCGACCTGCACGGCCTGCGCCGCGACCAGGCGCGCGAGGCCCTGGGCGCCTTTGTGAACGAGAGCGCACGGCGCGGCCTGCGCTGTGTGCGCGTGGTGCATGGCAAGGGCCATGGCTCGCCGGGGCGCGAGCCCGTCCTGAAGAGCCGCGTGCGCCGTTGGCTGGTGCAGAAGCAGGAGGTGCTGGCCTTTGTGCAGGCGCGCGCCAGCGATGGCGGGGCCGGTGCGTTGATGGTGCTGCTGGGTCAGCCCTGAGCCGGCTCAGAGATTGCGCATCCAGTCGGCCGTGTTCATGAAGGAGGCGTCCAGGCGCTGGCGCAGCGCCGGGTCCAGCGCGGTTTCCAACATGGCGCGGCGCATGCAGTCCATCCATTGATCGCGCTCGGCAATGCCGATCGCAAACGGCAGGTGACGCGCGCGCAGGCGCGGATGACCGAAGCGCTCGATGTAGTGGTCGGGGCCGCCCAGCCAACCGCACAGAAACCAGTGCAGCTTGTCGCGCGAGCCCTCCAGGCTGGTGGGATGCAGGGCGCGCAGCGGCGCGTAGGCCGGCTCCAGCTCCATCAGATCGTAGAAGTGGTCCACCAGGGCGCGCACGGCGGCCTCGCCGCCCACCCAGTCGAAGGCCGTCGCCGGCGTGTTGGTCTCAGCCATGCGGCGCCTCAGGCGAGCAGCTTGCTGGCCAGCGCCTTGATCGCCTGCGCCGCGTCGCTGCCGGGGTAATGCTCCAGCAGCAGCTGGCGCTTCAGCACCGCCTGGCGCACCGCCTGGTCGTTCTTCACCTCGCCCAGCAGCTCGAGCCGGAAGGTCTGGCCGGGCGTGGGGCCGACGAAGCGCTGCAGCACCTGCTGCAGCTGGCCGCAGATCAGCTTGCCTTCGCCGGGCCGGTTGGCCTGGTTCACCACCAGCCCCACCTCGCGGCGCCCCTGCTGGGTGGCCAGCACCTTGATGGTGGCGTAGGCGTCGGTCAGCGAGGTCGGCTCCGGCGTGGCCACCACCAGCACATCGGTGGCCAGCGAGACGGCGAACAGCACCACGTCGGAGATGCCCGCGCCGGTATCGAGCAGCACCCAGTCGAAGCGCGGCTTCACCAGGTCGATGATGTAGAGCAGCTTGTCGCGCACCTCGGGCGTGAGGCGCGAATACTCCACCATGCCCGAACCGGCCAGCAACACATGGAAGCCCCCGGGCGCGGGCAGGATGGCCTGCTCCAGCGTGGCCTTCTCGGTGAAGACATCGTGCAGGGTGAGCTTGGGATGCAGGTTCAGCACCACGTCCAGATTGGCCAGGCCGAGGTCGGCATCCAGCACCAGCACCTTCTGGCCGCGCGCGGCCAGGGCGGCGGCCAGATTGGCCGTGACAAAGGTCTTGCCCACGCCGCCCTTGCCGCTGGTGACGGCAAGGGTGCGCGCGAGGGCGCGACCCGATTTCGATGTAGCAGCAGCAGGCGCCATGTTGGTACTCATTCGCTTTCCTGTTGCGTTACGGCAAACAACATGCCTTTTTCCTCTGCGCTGACGAGCGACTCCACCTGACTCTCCAGGCAGGCACGGTTGCGGCCCTCGGCCTTGGCGCGATACAGCTGACGATCGGCGCGCTCCATCCACAGCAGGGACGATGAACGCACCCATTGCGGGGCAAAAGCGCCGCCCAGGCTGATGGTGACGCGCAGGCTCTGCGCCGGCGTGACGGGCACCTCCATCGCAGCCACTCGCTCGCGTATGCGTTCGGCCACCGTGACACCGAAGGTGGGCAGGCAACTCGGCAAAATGATCGCAAACTCCTCCCCACCCACGCGCGCCACGGTATCCATGGGCCGCACGGTCTGGCCGATGGCATCGGCCACCGCCTTGATCACCAGATCCCCGGCGGCATGGCCATAGGTGTCGTTGACGGCCTTGAAATGATCGATATCGAGCACCAGCAGCAGCGCCGATTCACCCGAACGCGCCACCCGGTCGACCTCGCGCGACAGCGCCATCTCGAAGCTGCGGCGGTTCACCAGGCCGGTGAGCGCATCCTTGCTGGAGAGATCGCACAGCGCATCGACCACGCCTTGCAGCCATGCCGCACTGAAGGGCTCAGCCTCGGGCAGCATCGCACCGGCCTGCTGCAGGAGCTGCAAAGCCAGGTCGAGTCGCAATTCGCTGGCATCGACCGGACGGGGTGTTGCGCTGGGTTCCAAGGGGCTCCTGGGGAAGTGCCGGGGCAGTCTAGCAGCGGGCAATACTGCGCACCGGTGCAAAAAAACATCCAAGCACCGCCCTGTTCCGCTTTTAGCCTTGTTAGGCTGGCGCACAAACTCCAGAAACCCGAGAATCCTCGGGAGCGCATGCCTGCGCATCCAACCAGAAGAAGCGAGCCCTACATGCGCCCAGGAACGCCTCAGTCCACGGCAACCGAAGCGGTCGACCACGAGTTCAGCTTCAGCCGCGCAGACTTTGATCGCGTACGCCAACTCATCTACCAACACGCCGGCATCAGCTTGCACGATGGCAAGCACGCCATGGTCTACAGCCGGCTCTCGCGCCGCCTGCGCGACACCGGCCACCGCAGCTTCGGCGAGTACCTGCAATGGCTGGAACAGGCCAGCGGCCCGCAGGGCGAGCAGGAGTGGCAGGAGTTCGTCAACTGCCTGACCACCAACCTGACCTCCTTCTTCCGCGAAGAGCACCATTTCCATTGCCTGGCCGACGACCTGAAGGCGGTCAACACCAAGCCGGTGCGCATCTGGTGCTGTGCCGCCTCCACCGGCGAGGAGCCCTACTCGATCGCGATGACCTGCGCGGAATCGCTGGGCTCGGGTTCGCAGGTGCAGATCGTCGCCAGCGACATCGACACCAATGTGCTCAACACCGCCCGCCGCGGCGTCTACAGCGCCGATTCGCGCGGCCTCTCGCCGGCGCGGCTGAAGAACTTCTTCATGCGCGGCACCGGCGCCAACGACGGGCGCATCCGCGTCAAGCCCGAGCTGGCGCGCTGCATCGAATTCCGTACCCTCAACCTGATGCACACCCAGTGGTCGCTGGGCGACCCCTTTCACATGGTGTTCTGCCGCAATGTGATGATTTATTTCGACGCGCCCACGCAGCGCAAGGTGCTGGAGCGCATCCACAAGGTGATGCGGCCGCACGGCCTGCTTTTCGTCGGTCACTCGGAGAACTTCACCGAGTCCAAGGACTTGTTCCGCCTGCGCGGCAAGACCATTTACGAGCGCGTCTGAGGCTGCGCTCAAGTCCACCCTGTAACCGGCCGAAAATCATCCAATGAGCACGCCCCTGCCCCCGTCCGGAGCCAGCGCCGGCAGCTATCTCGCCGGTGGCCCCGGCGCCGCCCGCGTCGCCCAACTCAAGGCGCAGACGCGCAAGCAGGGCGAAGCCTCCTTCTTCTTCTATGACGCGCATTTCAAGAACGCCGCGGTCAAGGTGCTGCCGGGCGAATACTTCGTCGACAACGAGGACCTGCTGGTGATGACCACGCTGGGCTCCTGCATCGCCGCCTGCCTGTGGGACCGCCACGCGCAGATCGGCGGCATGAACCACTTCATGCTGCCCGAGGGCACCGGCGATTCGGGCCGCTACGGCTCCTTCGCGATGGAGTTGCTGATCAACGAGATGATGAAGCGCGGCGCCTCCAAGAGCCGCATGGAAGCCAAGATCTTCGGCGGCGGCGCCGTGATCTCGGGCATGAACACCATCAACGTCGGCGAACGCAACACCAACTTCGTGCTCGACTACCTCAAGACCGAGCGCATCCCGATCGTTTCCAAAGACGTCATGGACATCTATCCCCGTAAAGTCTGTTTTCTGCCGCACAGCGGCAAGGCCATGGTCAAGCGCCTGGCGCCGACCAATACCGAGGCGCTGATCCAGCAGGACCGCGCAGCGGCGCAGAAGGCCCAGCCCGTGGTGGCCAGCGGCGGCTCCATCGACCTGTTCTGAGCCGGCGCGCACGAGGAGTTTTCAACAATGGCCAAGATCAAAGTCGTGGTGGTGGATGACTCGGCGCTGGTGCGCAGCATCCTCACCGAGATCATCAACCGTCAGACCGACATGGAATGCATAGGCGCGGCCGCCGACCCCCTGGTGGCGCGCGAGATGATCCGCAACCTCAACCCGGACGTGATCACGCTGGACGTGGAAATGCCCAAGATGGACGGGCTGGACTTCCTCTCGCGCCTGATGCGCTTGCGGCCCATGCCGGTGGTGATGGTGTCGACGCTGACCGAACGCGGCGCCGAGGTCACCATGAAGGCGCTGGAGCTGGGCGCGGTGGACTTCGTCGCCAAGCCCAAGATCGGCGTGGCCGACGGCATCCGCCTGCTGGCCCAGGACATCACCGACAAGATCCGCATCGCCTCCAAGGCCCGCATCCATCGCAGCCATGCCGCCCCTGCCAGCGCCGCGGCGCCTGGCACGGCGCCGGCGCCCAAGCCCGCGCCGATGGCCAGCCTGGGCCGGCTCTCCACCGAGAAGATCATCTTCATCGGCGCCTCCACCGGCGGCACCGAAGCCACCAAGGACGTGCTCATCAACCTTCCGGCCGACTGCCCGGCCGTGGTGATCACCCAGCACATGCCGCCCGGCTTCACGCGCAGCTATGCGGCGCGCCTGGACGGGCTGTGCCGCATCCGCGTGAAAGAGGCCCAGGACGGCGAGCGCGTGCTGCCGGGCCACGGCTATATCGCGCCCGGCGGCATGCACCTGAGCGTGGAACGCTCGGGCGCCAACTACATTGCGCGCGTGCAGGACGGCGAGCCGGTGAACCGCCACAAGCCCTCGGTGGAGGTGCTGTTCAACTCCGCCGCGCGCGTGGTGGGCCCCAACGCGCTGGGCATCATGCTCACCGGCATGGGCGCCGACGGCGCCAAGGCCATGAAGGCCATGAAGGACGCCGGCGCCTACAACCTGGTGCAGGACGAAGCCAGTTGCGTGGTGTTCGGCATGCCGCGCGAGGCCATCAACGCCGGCGCCGCCGACGAGGTGCTGCCGCTGAGCCAGATCGCACCGCGCCTGCTGGAGCGCCTGCGCAGCACCGCCGGCTTCTCCACCAATCGCGTCTAGGGTTTCGCAACCCTGTCATCAAGTGTCGGCAAGCTCGCTGCTTGAGCGAGCGTACCGACATGATGACCACCATCCCTGACTGCAAGCGCGCCCTGCCCTTGCAGGTGCAGACCCTCATTGACGAGGACCTGCTGCACACCCTGTTCCAGCCCATCGTGAAGCTTGACTGCGGCGAAATCTACGGCCATGAGGCGCTGGTGCGCGGGCCCGCCGGCTCGGCGCTGGAGTACCCCGACGCGCTGTTCGCCGCCGGCCGCCGCGAGGGCCTGACGGTGGAGCTGGAGGTGCGCTGCGCGCTGCAGGCGCTGAAGGACTGGGCGCGGCTGAAGCTGCCCGGCAAGCTGCTCGTCAACATGAGCGCCGCGGCGCTGGCACGCGCCGTGAGCGACGCCTACTGGGCACGCGGCCTGGGCCTGTGCGAGCGCATCGGCATCACGCCGGCCGACATCATCATCGAGCTCACCGAGCATGAGCGCGTCACCGACATCGAGGCGCTGCGCCAGGGCCTGACGCGCCTGCGCCGGCTCGGCGTGGGCATCGCGCTGGACGACTTCGGCGACGGCCGCTCCTCGCTGCGCCTGTGGTCCGAGATCCAGCCCCAGCTGGTCAAGATCGACAAGTACTTCACCCACCACCTGCCCGCCCACGCCGAGAAGCTGCAGACCTTCCGCGCCCTGCTGCAACTGGCCGAGACCTTCGGCGCCCAGCTGGTGGCCGAGGGCATCGAAAGCCCGGAGGAGCTGCGCGTGCTGCGCGACCTGGGCGTGGCCTTCGGCCAGGGCTGGCTGCTCGGCCGGCCCGGCCCGGCGGGCCATCGCGAGGTGCTGGGGCCGGCGGCCGAGGTGCTGGCCAGCGCCGACATCGCGGTGCTGCCCGAGCTGCGCCGCGCCGGTGGCAGCAGCATCTGCGCCGAGCAGCTGATGCTGACCGCGCCGGCCCTGCATGAGAGCGCCAGCAACGAGCAGCTCTACCGCCTCTTCAGCGCGCATGAGCAATTGCACGCGGTGGCGGTGCTCGACGACGCCGGTGCGCCGGTGGCCCTGGTGGACCGCGCCCAGTTCATCGGACGCTGGGCCAAGCCCTTCTTCAACGATCTCTACGGGCGCCACGCCTGTACCCTGTTCGCCAACGCCTCACCGCTGATCGTCGATGCCGGCACCGGCATCGAGGCACTCACCCGCGTGCTGACCTCGGCCGACCAGCGCTATCTGCGCGAGGGCTTCATCATCACGCGCGCGGGTCGCTATCTGGGCCTGGGCACGGGCGAACAGCTGGTGCGCTCGGTCACCGAGGCGCGCATCGAGGCGGCACGCCATGCCAACCCGCTGACCTTTCTACCCGGCAACATCCCGATCAGCCAGCACATCGGTCGCCTGCTGACGAGCGGCCGCGAGTTCGTCGCGGCCTACGCCGACCTGAATCACTTCAAGCCCTTCAATGACGAGTATGGCTACTGGCGCGGCGACGAGATGATCCGCCTGCTGGCGCGCGTGGCCAGCGCGCATTGCGACAGCCAGCGCGACTTCCTCGGCCATGTGGGTGGCGACGACTTCGTGATGCTGTTCCAGAGCGACGATTGGGAACAACGCTGCGAGCTCATCGTCGAGCGCTTCAACGAACTGGCGCGCAAGCTCTTCGACGCCGCGGCACTGGAAGCCGGCGGCATCATGGCCGAGGACCGTCAGGGCAATCTGCGCTTCCACCCCTGCACCACGCTGTCGATCGGTGCGGTGCGCGTCAGCCCGGGCAGCCTGCATCGCTCGGAGGACGTGGCCAGCGCCGCGGCCACGGCCAAGCGCCATGCCAAGCATGGCGCCCTGGGCATTTATGTGATGGCCAGCTGAGGCTCGCCGGCGATGAAGACGGCCGACTGGATCAGGCCGCCCTCCACCTCGTAGATGGCGGCCATCTGAAGCTGGCCCGGCCCCTCCGGAAAGGTCCGGGTGATGATCTCGACATCGATCACCATCTTGCCCATCACATGGCGCTGCAGCAGCCGGGCATGCAGATTGGGTTCAGCGAAGCGCGCCCGCATGCGCGCGCGGATCTGCTCATGCCCCTCGGCCACTAGCGTGGCCGGGTAGAGGTACTGGCGGGCCTGGGGCGCATAGGTCGCCAGCCAGGCGTCCAAGTTGCGGGCGTTGTAGGCCTCCAGCTGGCGCTGGATCAGCTCGGCAGGGCTCGTTGGCAGATGCATGCGATTGGGCCAGAAGTTGGGTGGCAGAGATGGGCTGAGGCTGCGCAGGCGGCGACTCATGCAGCGCCGCCCCCAGCTGCGCCGGTGCCGCCCAGCAGGTGCACAACAGGCTGCTGGCAGCGGCGGCGCTCAGGGCCATGGCGGTGGTGGCGAGATAGACGGCGAGGGGATGTTTGCTCATGAGAATCTCCTGATGCAGTGCTGGTCATATTAAGCATTCATACCCGCCGGCAATAGCGCGAAAATCGGGCCATCTTGTTCAGATATGCTTACCAGCATGCCCAGAGCCCCACGCCTGCCCCTGCAATACCTGGCCGCTTTCCGCGCCACGGCCCAGACCCAGAACCTGCGCGCAGCGGCCGAGCGCCTGCACCTCAGCCACAGCGCGGTGAGCCAGCAGCTCACGGCGCTGGAAACGCAGCTGGGCTTCCAGCTGTTCGAGCGCAGCGGCCGCCGCATCCGGCTCAACGAGGCGGGCGAGGCCTTGCAACGCGGCGTGGAGCGCGCCTGGGTCGAGCTGGAGCGCGGGCTGCAGGCCGCCAGCGCTGCGCATGGCAGCGCGCTGCAGGCCTTGCGCATCACCGCCCTGCCCTCCTTCGCGCAACGCTGGTTGATGCCGCGGCTGGGGCGCTGGCATGCCCTGCATCCGGAGATCGCCTTGGAGCTGAATGTCTCGCAGCAGCTCGTCGACCTGGAGCGCGAGGGCTTTCATCTCGCGCTGCGCCAGGGCGTCGGGCCCTGGACCGGCCTGGTCAACGAGGTGCTGCTGCAGTCGCGCTCGGTGCCGGTGGCCGCTCCGGCGCTGGCGCAGCGCCTGATCGGCGCACCCCTGGAGGAGCTGGCCGCGCAATCGCTGCTGGGCGACGCCGCCCAATGGACCCAATGGTTTGCCGAGGCGGGCCTGAGCCGGCAGATCCGCACCATGGCCAGCTTCAACGATGCCGGCCTGCTCCTGCAGGCGGCCGAGCAAGGCATGGGGGTGGCGCTGACGCGCGAGTTACTGGCGGCCGATGCCTTGCTGGACGGCCGCCTGGTGCGCGTCTCGGGCCAGGCCCTGGAGGGCTCGCAGGCGCAGAGCTACCACATCGTCTACCCGCCCGCGCTGAAGGACGAGCCCGCGCTCCGCGCCCTCTGCACCTGGCTGCACGCCGAGATCGAACTGTCGGCGCGCGCCCTGTATGGGGACTAGGCGAGGAACAGCGACTGCAGGTCGCTGAGGAAATCGAAGCCGCGCGGGGTGGGCTGGATGCGCAGCGGATCGAGCTCCAGCAGGCCCTTGCCGCGGCCCTGCTGCAAGGCCTCGGCGATGCTGGAAGGCGGCAGGCCGGTGCGCTCCAGGAATTGCTGCATCGGCACGCCCTCGCGCAGGCGCAGCGCGTTGAGCATGAACTCGAAGGGCAGTTCCTTGCGCGCCACCTCGTGCTCGTTGGACACCGCCGCGCCCTCGCCCGCCTTGGCCATATAGCTGGCCGGTTCGCGCCAGCGCACCTGGCGCAGCACCCGGTGCGGGAAGCTCAGCTTGCTGTGCGCCCCCGCGCCGATGCCCAGATAGTCGCCAAACTGCCAGTAGTTGAGGTTGTGCGTGCAGCGATGGCCGGCGCGTGCATAGGCCGAGACCTCGTAGCGCTCCATGCCCCGGGCGCCCGTTTGCGCGGTGATCAGGTCCAGCATGTCGCTGGCCAGATCGGCGTCGGGCACCACCGGCGGCGCGATCGCGAAGCGCGTATTCGGCTCGATGGTGAGGTGGTAGACGGACAGATGCGGCGGCGCATAGCCCAGCGCCAGGCTCAGGTCCTGCTCCAGCTCGGCCAGGCTCTGGCCCGGCAGCGCATACATCAGGTCGATGTTGAAGGTCTCGAAGGCCTGGGCGGCCTCCTCGATCGCGGCGTGCGCCTGCGCGCCGTCATGCACCCGGCCCAAGGCCTTGAGCTTCGCATCGTCAAAGCTCTGCACGCCGATCGACAGGCGCGTCACGCCGGCCGCGGCAAAGCCGCGGAAGCGGTCGCGCTCGAAGGTGCCGGGGTTGGCCTCCAGCGTGATCTCGCAGCCGGGCTCCAGCGGCAGGCGCGCGCGGATATCGGAGATCAGCTCGGCGATCTGCTCGGGGGCGAACAGGCTGGGCGTACCACCGCCGATGAAGATGCTCACCACCGGCCGGCCCCAGATCAGCGGCAGCGCGGCCTCCAGGTCGGCGCGCAGCGCGCCGAGGTAGGCGCGCGCGGCGTCCACTGGCAGTTGCCGGCCATCCTTCCATTCATGCGAGTTGAAGTCGCAATAAGGGCATTTCTTGAGGCACCAGGGCAGGTGCACATAGAGCGAGAGCGGCGGCAAGGCGGCCAGGCTCAAGGTGCCCGGGCGCATCAGCTCGGTGAGGCGCGCGCTGTTGAGTTCAGCCAAGTTGCCAGACCTCTTTGAACTGCTGCACCAGCGCGCCCGCAGCCAGGGCGCGATGGCTCAGCTGGTTCTTCACCTGAGCGCTCAGCTGCGCCACGCTCTGGCCCAGGCTGGGAATGAACATCAGCGGGTCGTAGCCAAAGCCGCCCTCTCCCTGCGCCGCGGGCAAGATCTGACCCTGCCAACGCCCCATCGCGATCAGCGGCACCGGATCCCGGGCGCTGCGCACGGCCACCAGGGCGCAGACGAACTGGGCGCGGTGCGGGCCGGCGCCCTTGCCGGCGAGTTGCTCCAGCAGCACGCGGTTGTTGTCGGCGTCCGACTTGGGCTGGCCGAACAGCGTGGCATAGCGCGCCGAGAGCACGCCGGGCGCGCCGTCCAGCGCATCGACGGCCAGGCCAGAATCGTCGGCCAGCGCCGGCAGGCCGCTGGCCGCAGCGGCGTGGCGCGCCTTCGCCAGCGCGTTCTCCACAAAGCTCTCGAAGGGCTCCTCGGCCTCCGCAATGCCCAGCGAGCCCTGCGTCACCAGCTCCACACCCAGCGGCGCGAACAGGGTCTGCAGCTCGGCGAGCTTCTTGGCGTTGTTGGAGGCAAGGACCAGCTTCATGCTCACAGACCCAGGGCCTTGCGCTGCGCCGCGAGCAGGTCCTTGATGCCTTTTTCGGCCAGGTCCAGCATGGCGTTCATTTCCAGGCGGTTGAAGGCCAGGCCCTCGGCCGTGCCCTGCAGTTCCACAAAGCCGCCCGAGCCGGTCATCACCACATTCATGTCGGTGTCGCAGGCCGAGTCTTCGGTGTACTCGAGGTCCAGCAGCGGCGTGCCCTCCAGCATGCCCACCGAGATCGCGGCGACGGCATCCTTGATGGGCGATTGGGCAATCTTGCCTTGCGCCAGCAGCCAGCTGACCGCATCGTGCGCGGCCACATAGGCGCCGGTGATGGCGGCGGTGCGGGTACCGCCATCGGCCTGCAGCACATCGCAGTCGAGGTGGATGCTGCGCTCGCCCAGCAAGGCCAGGTCGAACACGCAGCGCAGCGAACGGCCGATCAGGCGCTGGATCTCCTGGGTACGGCCGCTCTGCTTGCCGCGCGCGGCCTCGCGGTCGCTGCGGGTATGGGTGGCGCGCGGCAGCATGCCGTACTCGGCCGTGACCCAGCCCTCGCCCGAGCCGCGCTTGTGCGGCGGCACTTTCTCTTCCACCGAGGCGGTGCACAGCACCTTGGTGTTGCCGAACTCGATCAGTACCGAGCCCTCGGCATGGCAGGTGTAGTGGCGCGTGATGCGCACCGGGCGCAAAGCAGCGGCAGCGCGCTCGCCGGCGCGTTGGTATTCAGCAGACATCGGGGGAACCTTTCGGAGTTACTTTTTGCCGGCCTTGCGGATCGCGGCCTGGATCTCGCGCACCGACTGTTCGATCTCGGCCTCGCTGAGATCCTCGCGGCGTTCCTGCGCTTCCAGCGCGGCCGCCTGGATGGTGGAGGCAAAGCCGTCGTCGGCCAGGTTCTGGGTGGAGATCGAGTCGGCCGCGTCGGGCTCGTCCTCGCCTTCCCATTCCACCGCCAGCGCGGTGACATTGTCGCAGCGCGCGCCGCCATTGCGCAGCGCCTGCTCCACCAGCTCGGGCACGGCGTCCGAGATCACGCGGGTGGAGAGCTGGTCGGCAATGGCCAGGTCGGACACCGTGCTCCACATGCCGTCGGAACACAGCATGAAGCGGTCGCCGGTCTGCAGCGGGATCGGGCCGCAGATATCGATCATGGGCTTGCCGGGGCTGCCCAGGCAGGTGAACAGCACGTTGCGGTTGAAGCGCTCGGCGCCATTCGCATGGCGACCCAGGGCTTCCTGCAGCTCGCTGTAGGAATGGTCGCGCGTGCGCGCCATCAGCTCGCCGCCGCGCACCATGTACAGGCGCGAGTCGCCGCAATGGGCCCAGTGGGCATTGCCACGCTGCAGCACGCCGGCCACCACGGTGGTGCGCGGGGTGTCGCTGAGGCCCTTGTCCTGGCCGTAGCGCAGGAGTTGCTGGTGCGCGACCAGAATCGCGTCTTCCAGAAAGCGGTTCGGGTCGTCCAGCACCGGCTTGGCATCGCGCTGGAACATGCTGGCCACGGTCTGCAGCGCGATCTGCGCCGCCACCTCGCCCTCGGGGTGGCCGCCCATGCCGTCGGCAAGCGCAAACAACACGGCGTCGCGGGTATAGCAATACCCCATGCGATCTTCGTTCTTTTCCCGGCCGCCACGTCGGCTGACTTGATAGATACCGAACCTCACGCCTTGGCCCCTGCCTTGAGGTTCTCAAGCTGGAGCTTGAGGCGCTCGCTGAAGCTCAGCTTGGTGTAGCGGCGCTCGGTCTCGCGTGCCAACTCCTTTTGCAGCGCGAACACGCTCTGCGGGCGCGCCAGCGGGTCCAGCGACATGCACCACTCGGTCACCTCGATGAGGTTGTCGGAATAGACATTGCGCAGGCGCGACAGGCTCAGCGCCAGGCGGTCCTTCTCCAGGCGCTGCGGTGCGTCATTGGGCGGATAGCCCTGCATGCAGGCGTAGATGCAGGCGCCGATGGCGTAGATGTCGGTCCAGGGGCCTAAAGCGCCATCGCGGCGGTACATCTCGGGCGCGGCAAAGCCGGGCGTGTACATCGGGCGGATGAAGTTGCCTTCCTTGCTCAGCACCTCGCGCGCCGCGCCGAAGTCCAGCAGCACCGCCTTGTTGTCGTTGGTGATGAAGATGTTGGCCGGCTTGATGTCCAAGTGCAGCATCTTGTGCTGATGCACGATGCGCAAGCCCTTGAGGATCTCGTCGAACAGCGAGCGGATGGTGGACTCGCGGAACACCTTGTCGCGCTTCAGGTCGCGCGCGGTGACGATGAAGTCCTGCAGGGTGTCGCCCTGCAGATAGTTCATCACCATGTAGACGGTTTCGTTCTCGCGCAGGAAGTTCAGCACCGAGACGACGCTGGGGTGCGAGATCTGGGCGAGCGAACGCCCTTCCTCAAAGAAGCTGCGCAACCCGAGTCGATACAGGGGCTGCTTCTCGGGCTTGACGCGTGGAGTGAGTTCTCCGGGGGAGCGCTCCGCCAGGGACGAGGGAAGGTATTCCTTCAGGGCCACCAGGTGGTGCTCGGGATCTTCGGCGAGATAAACCACACCGAATCCGCCTGCCGCCAACTTCTTGATGATCTGGTAGCCCCCAACTACCGTCCCTGCAGGCAAGGGCGCCGGTTTCGGCTTTGACATAATCGCGCTTTGATTGCTCAACCGAATGCTCATGCCAGTTTACAGCATGACGGGTTACGCCAGCGCCAGCTCGCAACCCGTTACACCGAGCGAGACCGGCACCGTCTCGACCGCCAGCGTGACCGTGGAAGCACGCTCCGTCAATGGGCGTTTCCTCGACCTGGGCTTCCGCATGCCGGAGGATCTGCGCGGTCTGGAGCCCGCCCTGCGCGAGCTGCTCACCAAGGCGTTCAAGCGCGGCAAGATCGAGTTGCGCATCAACACCCAGCGCGAGGGGGACAACAACTGGCCCCAGCCGCAGGCCGAGCAACTCAACAAGCTGGCGCGCCTGGAGGGCACGGTGCAGAACTGGCTGCCCAAGGCGCAGGCGCTCTCGGTGCACGAGATCCTGCAATGGTGCAAGGGCGGTGGCGCGGCCGAGCGGCTCGACGAGGCCACGCTGGAGGCGGCGCGCCTGTGCGTGGCCGGCCTGGCCGAGGCGCGCGAGCGCGAGGGCGAAAAGCTGGTGGCGATTCTGCAGGAGCGCATCGACACCCTGCGCGGCCTGGCCGAGCAGGCCGAACCCCTGGTGCCCGCCGTGGTGCAGCGCCAGCAGCAGCGCTTCCTGGAACGTTGGCAGGAGGCGCTGGTGAGCACCGGTGCGGCCCAATCGATACCCGAGGAGGCGCTGCGCGAGCGCGCCCTCAATGAGGCGGCCGCCTACGCCATCCGCATCGACGTGGCCGAGGAGCTGGCGCGCCTGCGCGCCCATCTGGAAGAGATCGAGCGCCTGCTCAAGAAGGGCGGCGAGCTCGGCAAGCGCCTGGACTTCCTGATCCAGGAGCTGCACCGCGAGGCCAATACCCTGGGGTCCAAGTCCGCCGCGCTGGAACTCACCAACATCTCGGTGGAGATGAAGGTGGCGATCGAGCAGATGCGCGAGCAGGTCCAGAACATCGAATAAGCAAGCAGCCAGACAGACCCGACCATGGAATATCCCGGCAATCTCTTCGTCGTCGCCGCCCCCAGCGGCGCCGGCAAATCCAGCCTGGTGAAGGCCTTGCTGGAACTCGACGCCAAGCTGGACGTCTCGATCTCGCACACCTCGCGTGCGCCGCGCGGCCAGGAACAGCATGGCCGCGAATACTGGTTCACCACGCCGGAGGAGTTCCGCGCCATGGCCGACCGTGGCGAGTTCTTCGAATGGGCCGAGGTGCATGGCAATCTCTACGGCACCTCGCGCGCCGCCATCGAGGCCCGTATGGCGCATGGCGACGACGTGGTGCTGGAGATCGATTTCCAGGGCGCCCTGCAGATCAAGAAGCTGTTCCCCTACGCGGTGCTGGTGTTCATCCTGCCGCCCAGCTGGGAGGAACTGGAGCAGCGCCTGAAGCGCCGCGGCGACACCGAGCCGAACGTGATCGCCAAGCGCATGGCGAATGCCCGCGTCGAGGTGGCGCAGGCCCAGCAGTTCGATTTCGTGGTGGTGAATGCGGTGTTCGAGACCGCTCTTTTCGACCTGAAAGCCATCGTGCACGCGCAGCGGTTAAAATACGCGGCTCAGCGTCGCAACCGTTCCGCGGTTTTCCGAGCTCTGGACCTGCCCTGACGCTCCAAAAGATTCTCAAGATTCATTACCAGGACAACAAAATGGCCCGCATCACCGTTGAAGACTGCCTCGTCAAGATCCCGAATCGCTTCCAGCTGGTGCTCGCCGCGACCTATCGCGCCCGCATGCTGAGCCAGGGCCACACGCCCAAGATCGAAAGCAAGAACAAGCCCGGCGTGACCGCGCTGCGCGAAATCGCTGCCGGCGAAGTCGGCATCGAGATGCTGCGCAAGGTGCCGGTCTAAACACCGCATCACCCATGCCAAGGGCGCCTGCGGGCGCCCTTTGTCTTTGCCGGCCGTGCGGGTCATAGAGGCGCCCACCCAGGGTGGCCGGCGCGCATGCTGTAAATTCGGGCCATGGGTTTTCGCTCCTTCGCCGTCGCTCGCCTGCCTGCCGCACTGACCGGCCTCTCGGGCATTACCAAGACCAGCCCGGAACCGACACAGGCCGAGGCGGCGTCGTTCGACGCCCTGCTGCACAAGCTCGCCTACCTACCCAAGGGCGACATCAAGCGCATCCGCGAGGCCTACAAGTTCGCCGACGAGGCCCATCTGGGCCAGTTCCGCGCCAGCGGCGAGCCCTATATCACGCACCCGATCGCGGTAGCCGGCATCTGCGCCGACTGGCGCCTGGACGCGCAGGCCATCATGGCGGCGCTGATGCACGACGCCATGGAAGACTGCGGCGTCACCAAGACCGAGCTGATCGAGCGCTTCGAGGCCCCCACCGCCGAGCTGGTGGACGGGCTCACCAAGCTGGACAAGCTGCAGTTCTCCACCAAGGAGGAGTCGCAGGCCGAGAGCTTCCGCAAGATGCTGCTGGCGATGGCGCGCGATGTGCGCGTGATCCTGATCAAGCTGGCCGACCGTCTGCACAATATGCGCACCATGGGAGCGATGGCCTTCGAGAAGCGCCGCCGCATCGCGCGCGAAACCCTCGATATCTATGCCCCGATCGCCCACCGCCTGGGGCTGAACGAGATCTACCGCGAGCTGCAGGAGCTCTCTTTCCAGTACATCCACCCCTGGCGCCACGCCGCCCTGTCCAAGGCGATCGCGAAGGCGCGCGGCAATCGGCGCGACCTGGTTTCGCGCATCGAGCGCGACGTCATCAAGGCCTTCACCGAGGCCGGCCAGAAGGCCGAGATCCAGGGCCGCGAGAAGACCTTGTTCTCGATCTACAAGAAGATGCGCGAGAAGCACCTGAGCTTTGCCCAGGTGAGCGATATCTTCGGCTTTCGCATCATCGTGGCCGAGCTGCCCGAGTGCTATCTGGCGCTGGGCGTGCTGCACCAGCTCTACAAGCCGCAGCCCGGGCGCTTCAAGGACTACATCGCCATCCCCAAGCCGAACGGCTACCAGTCGCTGCACACCACCCTGGTGAGCCCGCTGGGCACACCGGTGGAGTTCCAGATGCGCACCGAGACCATGCATATGGTGGCGGAAAAGGGCGTGGCCGCGCATTGGCTCTACAAGAACAAGGGCGACCCGCTGGCGGCCCAGCAGCTGGGTTCGCGCTGGCTGCAGTCGCTCATCGACATCCAGGACGAGACACGCGACGCCAACGAGTTCCTGGAGCATGTGAAGATCGACCTGTTCCCGGACGCGGTCTATGTCTTCACGCCCAAGTCCAAGATCATGGCGCTGCCGCGCGGCGCCACGCCGGTGGACTTTGCCTACGCCATCCACTCGGACGTGGGCGACCATTGCGTGGCCGCCAAGGTCAACGGCGAGCCGGTGCCGCTGCGCGCCGAGCTGCGCAGCGGCGATGTGGTGGAAATCATCAGCGCCGCCGGCGCCCGCCCCAATCCCGCCTGGCTGAGCTTTGTGCGCACCGGCCGCGCGCGCTCCAAGATCCGCCATTTCCTCAAGAACCTGGAACAGGAAGAGTCGCGCGAGCTGGGGCAGAAAATGCTGGCCCAGGCCCTGCGCGCCGAGGGCCTGGCGATGCCCAGCCTGGACGACGAGGACAACAGCGCCTCCCAGCTCTGGCAAGACCTGGCCCGCTGGGCCGGCAACCGCCATGTGGACGAGCTGCTGATCGAGATCGGCCTGGGCCGCAAGATCGCCACCATCGTGGCCAAGAAGCTGGCGCGCATGCTGGCCGAGCAGGGCCAGCGCCCCGACGCGGTGATGCTCAGCATGGGCCGCTTCGGCGCCGACGACGGCCCGGCCCAGGGCCAGGTCACCATCGACGGCACCGAGGGCGCCTCGGTGCGGCTGGCGAGCTGCTGCCGCCCCATCCCGGGCGACGACATCAAGGGCTATCTGGGCCGCGGCGAGGGCCTGGTGGTGCACACCGGCGAATGCCAAGTCGGGCGCCGCCTGTTCCAGCGCGACAGCGAGCATTGGATTGCGGTGGCCTGGGGCGAGGAACTGAGCCGCAGCTTCGAGGCCGCGGTGGGCGTGCTGATGAAGAACGGCAAGGGCGTGCTGGCGCAGATTGCCACGGCCGTCAGCTCGGCCGAGGCCGACATCACCCATATCGCGATGACCGACGAGGCCCAGGCGCGCGAAACCGCCGAGATGCAGCTGCTGCTGAGCGTGCGCGACCGCCTGCATCTGGCCGATGTGCTGCGCACGCTGAAGCGCTCGCCCGCCGTGCTGCGGGCCTGGCGCATCAAGCCCTAGCCGAGCTGGGGCTTGGGGTAGTGCACCTCAAGCACCTCCAGGCGCTCCACGCCGCCGGGCGTCATCAGCTGCACCTCGTCGCCCTCGCGGGCCTTCAGGAGCGCGCGCGCGATCGGCGAAACCCAGCTCACCTCGCCGTTCAGGCTGTCGCTCTCGTCGATGCCCTTGATGGTGATGGTGCGTTCCTCGCCCTTGGCATTGGCATAGGTGACGGTGGCGCCGAAGAAGATCTGGTCACTGCCATGGTGCAGGCTGGGATCGGCCACCTCGGCGATGTCCAGACGCTTGGTGAGGAAGCGCAGGCGGCGGTCAATTTCGCGCAGGCGTTTCTTGCCGTAGAGGTAGTCGCCGTTCTCCGAGCGATCGCCATTCTTGGCCGCCCAGGAGACGATCTCGACGATCTTGGGGCGCTCCTCGTCCAGCAGTGTCATGAACTCGGCACGCAGCCGCGCATAGCCCGCGGGGGTGATGTAGTTGCGTGTTCCCGACGGCAGGGCGGGCAGCGCCATGTCCTCGTCGTCATCGCCGTCGCTTTCCTTGGTGAAGGCCTTGCTCATCCGTATATTGTGCCCGGCGACCTTCATCGAGCAGCACACAGGAGCACAGAATGAGTCAGGGGCCATTGGCAGGCTTGCGCGTGATCGAATTTGCCGGCATCGGGCCGGGCCCCATGGCCGGCATGCTGCTGGCCGACATGGGCGCCGAGGTGATCGTGGTGGAACGCCCCGCGGCGTTGCGCACCCTGGGCGGCGGCGAGGCCATGAACCGCGGCAAGCGCTCCATCTGCGTGGACCTGAAGTCGGCCGCCGGCGTCGCCGCCATCAAGCGCCTGGTGGAGAGCGCCGACGCGCTGATCGAGGGTTACCGGCCGGGCGTGATGGAACGATTGGGCCTGGGGCCCGAGGCCTTCGAGGCGCAGCACCCGCGCCTGGTCTACGGCCGCGTCACCGGCTGGGGCCAGACCGGGCCGCTGGCCCAGGCCGCCGGTCACGACATCAACTATGTGGCACTCACCGGCGTGCTCGCGATCGCCTCGCGCGCCGGCCAGGCCCCCACCCTGCCCGCCACCCTGCTGGGCGATATGGCGGGCGGCGCGATGTTCCTGGCCTTCGGCGTGGTCTGCGCCCTGCTGGAGGCGCAACGCTCCGGCCGCGGCCAGGTGGTGGACGCCGCCATGATCGACGGCGTGGGCGCACTCAGCAGCCTGGTGCATTCGCTGCGCGGCATCGGCATGTGGGGCGACGATCCGGCGCAGAACTTCTTCCTGCACGGCTCACCCTTCTACGACAGCTTCGAGTGCGCGGACGGGCGGCACATCACGCTGGGCGCGATCGAGCCGCCGTTCTACAAGCTGCTACTGCAGAAGCTGGACCTGGAGCATCTGGACGCCCAGCTGCAATACGACCACCGCCGCTGGCCGGCGGCACGCGCCGAGGTCGCCGCACGCATCAAGCAAAAGACCCGCGATGAATGGACCGCCTTGCTGGAGGGCAGCGACGTCTGCTTCGCGCCGGTGCTGAGCTTGGCCGAAGCGGCCCAGCATCCGCACCAGCGCGCGCGCGGCAACTTCGTGGAGGTGGATGGCAAGATCCAACCGGCAAGTGCGCCACGCTTCGCGCGCACGCCGGGCCCGGCGCCGCGCCCATTCCCGCAGCCCGGCCAGGACACGCAAGCCGTGCTGGCCGCACTGGGCCTGGGCGAGGCCGAGATCGCCGCCATGGCTCGCGCATAAACCCGCGCATAAAAGCTGCAACAAAGCAAAAGGGCCGGTGATTACTCACCGGCCCTTTGCCATTTCTTTTTATTCT
>NZ_JBYTBE010000001.1:213199-451977 GCF_058788955.1 Roseateles sp. FW301-B2 | reverse complement strand
CTGGTGCGGCTGGCAGGATTCGAACCCACGACCCCTTGGTTCGTAGCCAAGTACTCTATCCAACTGAGCTACAGCCGCCGAAGCCTTAGACTATAGCATGCTTTTTATCGCATACACAAGCTAAGCGCTTGATTTTCAATTTTCACATCTCTCTCGAGAACCAGAAAAACAAAGCCAGTGAAAGCTCACTGGCTTGGTAAATCTGGTGCGGCTGGCAGGATTCGAACCCACGACCCCTTGGTTCGTAGCCAAGTACTCTATCCAACTGAGCTACAGCCGCTGAAGCTGTCTAGTATAGCCTGAAATGAACGGGCTCGGCAAGTCTTCAAGCCAAGGTGGCCGCGGCCTCGTGGCAGCGGGCGCGCCGCTCGGCATCACCATCGCGACCGGCCAGATCGGCCAGGGTCAGCCAGCTGCGGCGGCGTGCTGCCACCGAGAGTGCGCGGTCGCCACCCGCCTGCTCCAGCATCAGCCGCGCCTTGCCCCAGAGCTGGCGCTCGGCCAAGGCATGGCCCAGGGCGTAGGCCATGTAGTTGTCGCGCGGGAAACGCTGCGCGGCTTGCTCCAGGCGCTGCAGCCATTCGGGGCCCATGCCGGGCATGCAGACCACCAGGGCCTCGGCCAAGGCCACGCGCTCATCGGCGCCCAGCTCGGCAATCTCCTCCCAAGCCGGGCGCAGCCAGCCGCGCCCATCGTCCGGCGCGCCCAGCGCGGCCGCACATTGCGCCGCGCGGGCGGCCACGAAGACATCGCGCCGATCGGCCGCATCGAGGTGCTGCCAGATGCTGCGCAGCTGGTCCACATCGCGCGCCGATTCCAGCGCCTCGAAGGCCAGCGAGCGCAGCAGGCCCTGCGCCGCCAGCTTGGAAAAGCCCTGGTGCTTGGCCAGCAAACGCGCCGTGCGCAAGGCCTCCAGCGGCTGCTTGGCCATGCGCGCGGCCTGCAGCTTGAGGCGCAGGGCCTGGGTGCGGCGCGCCACGCCGGGGCTCAGATCGCTGAGCAGCGCCAGCGCGCGGCCGGCGTCGCGGTCGTCCAGCGCCCATTCGGCGGCCAGCAGGCGGGCGCCCTCTTCCTGCGCCTTGGCCTGGGGCGAGCGCTGCGCCAGTTCCAGGGCCAACTGCAGTTGTTCGTCGCGGCGGCGCTTGTCCTGCATGCGGTGCGCGCTCTGCGCGCCCAGCAGATGGCCCAGCGCCATGAAGCCGGCGTCCTGAGCCAGATCGGGCGTCTGCGCCTGGATGCTCAGCGCCTTCTGCGCGGCCTTCTGGGCGCGCCCGTAACGCGCGCCGAAATACTCGCCCAGCGCATCGCGTAGCGCCAGCTGGGCGCTGCGTTCGCGCTGCGCCAACCGCCACTCGCGCGCGCGCCGCGGCAGGGTGGTGAGCGAATCGATCGCCTTGATGACCGTCACCAGCGCAAAGCAGCTACCCACCAGGGTGAGCAGGAACAGATTCAGCGAGACGTCGAGGCGCCAGCCATTCCAGTAGAAGCTGGCCAAACCATCGTTGCTGCCCAGGGTCAGGGCCGCCACCACCGCCACTGCGAACAGCAGCACCAACCAGATCACCGTGCGCATGGGGATCGGGCTCCGGATCAGCGGCCCGCGGCGGCCAGGGCCGCCAGCGTGTCATCGGGGCGTGGCACCGCCACCTGGCGCGCCTGACCCACCACCTGACGCAGCAACTCATTGGCCGCCGCGACCTTGCGCGAGCGCGCATCGAAGTAGCGATCCAGCATGCCGAGGGTGTCGCGCAGGTCGCTCTGCGCGGTTTCAAACTGCCGGCTCAACAGCGCCAGCCTGGCGTTCAGCAAGCGCAGCTTGATGTTCTCGCGCAGGAAATAGGCCTGCTCCGGCGCCATCAGCATGGCCTCGGGGTGGTTGATGCGCGTCACCCGCAAGAGCGACTTGGCTTCCTGCCAGGCCAGCCCGGCGGTCTCGCCCCAGCGCTGCTGCACCAGCTCCCACCAGCCGGCCATGCCGGGCTCGATCGGCTTGGCGGCGGGCTTTGGGGCTGGCTTGGTGTCAGGTCTTGCCTGGCGCGCCACCGCGGGCTCGCCGGCCTTGTCGGCCGCGGACAGCAGGGGCAGCTCATCGACCAGTCGCACCACCTCGTCGAGCTTGATGCTGAGGGTGGAGACGTCGACCACGCTGATCGCCTTGACGCGGTCCAGGTCGCGCACCACGGCGCGGCGCACACCCTCCAGGCGCGGCTGCTTGTAGCGCACCAGGCGCTCGTCGGCCTGCTTGAGCGCGGCCACCAGGGGCTCGGCGCTGCCGGTGATGCTGGTCTGCTGCAGGGCCACCCGCAGCGAGGCTTCGATATCGCCCACCACGTTCTCGTCGCGCGATCTCGACATCGATTGAATCAGCTCTTCCAGCTGGCCGCGCTGCAGCGAGACCTCGGCCAGGCGCGCGTCCAGCAGGGCCACCTTGGCGGCGGTGTCGCGGCTCAGGTCCTGCGACTGCTTGGCCTGGTTGGCGGCCTCCTGGGCCGCCGCCTGGCTGCTGTCCTGGCGGCGCACCAGCTCCTGCTCCAGATTGCGCAGCCGGCTGTTGCTCTGCCAGGCCAGCACCAGGGCCACCAGGGTACAGACCGCCAGGCCCGCGGCCAGCGCCGGCATCAGCATCGAAGGGCGCGAGGTGGCCGCTGCCAGGGGCTGCGGCACCGCGTCTTGAAGGGGGTTGGGAAGCTCGCTCACGTTGGCGCAGATTGTAGGGTCCGCACCTAGAGGCTTCGCAGCGCCGCGGCGATGGCGCCGGGCTCGGGTCGCGCCAAAACCACATGCCCACATCCGAGGGCTTTCGCGCGCTCGGCAATGCGCTCATGGGTGGCGATCGCCAGGCTGCGCGACCAGACCGCGCCGGGCCCGGCCAACTGCTGCAGATGGCCGATGGCCTCGGAACTGCTGAACAGCCAGACCATGCGCTCGGGCGCGGCCAGCGCGGCGTCCAGCAGCCCCCGCTCAGCGGGGTCCAGCTGCGGACAGGCGCGCCGGTAGACGGAGATCTGCCGCACCTGGGCGCCGCGCTCCTGCAGGCGCTCGGCCAGCCAGTCGCGCCCGCCGTCGCCGCGCAGGATCAGCGCCAGCCGGCCGGCCCAGTCGCGCCCGGCCAACAAGGGCCAGAGATGTTCGGAGTCGAAGCTGGCCGCGTCCGCCGGCGGTTGCACGATCAGCTCGGCCGGCACGCCCGCCGCGCGCAAGGCCTGGGCACTGCCGGGGCCGACCGTGGCCGCCAGCGTCGCGCCCGGCCAGGCCATGCCGGCGGGTTGGGCCGCGAAGAAGGCGGCCACCGCATTGGGGCTGACGAACATGGCCAGCGCCGCCCGCGGCAGCTCACGCCAGGCCAGCGCCGCGGCGTCCGGCGCCATGCCGGGCTGGATGGCGATCAGCGGCAGCACCGCCGTCGGCACGCCCTGCGCCGCCATGCGCGCCACCCAGTCCTCGGCCTGGGCGCGGGGCCGCGTCAGCAGCAGCGTGCGCTCGCTCGAGCCCGGCTGCACGACCACTCAGGCGGCCGCCAGGTAGGCGCTGGCGCCCTGCTCGCGCAGCGCCTGCGCCACCCGCTCGCCCAGCGCGCGCGCCTCGGCCTCGTTGCGCGGCTGGCCGCGGCCCAGCGTTTTCAGCAGCGGCTTGTCATGGTGCTCGGGATGGCCCAGCGCGGCGGCGAGCTGCAACTCGCCGCCCTCCCATACCGCGTGCGCCGCCAGCGGCATGCTGCAGCTGCCACCCAGGGCGCGCGACACCGCGCGCTCCGCCTGCGTGGCCAGCCAGGTGGGTTCGTGCATCAGGCCGGCAAGCTGCTGGCTCAGTGCCGCGGCATCGGCGCGCACCTCCAGGCCCAGAGCGCCCTGGCCGGCGCAGGGAATCATCTCGTCCACCGCGAACAGGCTGCGGATGCGCTCAGCCAGGCCCAGGCGCTTGAGCCCGGCGGCCGCCAGCACGATGGCGTCGTAGCCGCCCTCGTCCAGCTTGCGCAGGCGCGTGTCCAGATTGCCGCGCAGCGGCTCGATGCGCAGATCGGGGCGCAGATTCTTCAGTTGCACCACGCGGCGCAGGCTCGAGGTGCCCACCACCGCACCCTGCGGCAGCTCGGCCAGGCTGGCGTAGCGGTTCGAGACGAAGGCGTCGCGCGGGTCCTCGCGCTCCAGGATGCTCACCAGGGCAAAGCCCTCGGGCAGGTCCATGGGCACATCCTTGAGCGAATGCACGGCCAGATGGGCACGGCCCTCTTCCAGCGCCGTCTCCAGCTCCTTCACGAACAGGCCCTTGCCTCCCACCTTGGAGAGCGCGCGGTCGAGGATCTGGTCGCCGCGCGTGGTCATGCCCAGCAGGCCCACATCGAGTTTCAGGCGTTCGGCCAAGAGGGCCTGCACATGCTCGGCCTGCCACAGCGCGAGGCGGCTTTCGCGCGTCGCGATCAAGAGTTGTTGCGTCATGCTCTCATGCTAGCGCAGCCCGGTGCGGCCCCATTCCGGCTTGCGCAAAGAAACTGTTAAAGTCGAAAACTGGTAACTTGGTTACACGCGCCTCATCTCCAACGCCCCAACTCCAGACCATGCCAGCCCGACCAGCCCATCCCGCGCCACGCGCCGTCAAGACGGCCGTCAACACAACCAAGGCCGCAGCCAAGGACAAGAACGCGCCCCTGATGCACGACATCCGCCTGCTGGGCCGCATCCTCGGTGAGGTGATCCGCGAGCAGGAGGGCCGCGACGCCTATGAGCTGGTGGAGCGCATCCGCAAGCTCTCGGTGGCCTTCCGCCTGAAGCGCGATGCACAGGCCGGCAAGAGCTTCGACAAGCTGCTGAAGAGCCTCTCGGGCGAGCAGACCGTGAGCGTGATCCGCGCCTTCAGCTATTTCTCGCACCTGGCCAATATCGCCGAAGACCGCCACCATGTGCGCCGCCGCGAGATCCACGAGCGCGCCGGCAGCCTGCAGCCGGGCTCGCTCGCCTATGCGCTGGAGCGCCTGCACGAGGCCGGCGTGCGCCCGGCCGAGGTGGCCAAGACCCTGCAGCATGGCTTCATCTCGCCGGTGCTGACCGCCCACCCCACCGAGGTGCAGCGCAAGAGCATCCTGGACGCCGAGCGCGCCATCGCCGAGCTGGTGGGCCAGCGCGACACCCTGCACACCGAGCGCGAGCTGCGCGACAACGAGACCCTGATGCGCGCCCGCATCACCCAGCTGTGGCAGACGCGCATGCTGCGCTACTCCAAGCTGACGGTGGCCGACGAGATCGAGAACGCGCTCTCCTACTACCACGCCACCTTTCTGCGCCAGATCCCCAAGCTCTACGCCGAGCTGGAAGAGGCCCTGCCCGGCCACGAGTTCAAGAGCTTTCTGCGCATGGGCCACTGGATCGGCGGCGATCGCGACGGCAATCCCAACGTCACCGCCGTGACGCTGCGCCATGCGATGAAGCGCCAGGGCGAGGTGGCGCTGCGCCACTACCTCACCGAGCTGCATGAGCTGGGCGCCGAACTCTCGATCTCGGCCCGCTTGGCAAGCATCAGCCCCGAGCTGCAGCTGCTCGCCGAGCGCAGCCCGGACCGCAACGAGCACCGCATGGACGAGCCCTACCGCCGGGCGCTCACCGGCATGTACGCGCGCCTGGCCGCCACCCTGCACGAGCTCACCGGCACCGAGGCGCTGCGCCATGCCGTGGCCCCGCAGGACCCTTATCTGAGCCCCGAGGAGCTGCTGGCCGATCTGCGCATCATCGAAAGCTCGCTGCGCAGCCACCATGCCGAGGCGCTGATCGCGCCGCGCCTGAAGCCGCTGATGCGCGCCATCCAGGTGTTCGGCTTCCATCTCGCCACGCTGGACCTGCGCCAGAGCTCCGACCAGCACGAGGCCGTGGTGGCCGAGCTGCTGAAGGCCGCGCGCATCCAGGCCGATTACAGCGCGCTCAGCGAGGCCGAGCGCCGCGGCCTGCTGCTGAACCTGCTGCAGGACGCCCGCCCGCTGCGCGTGATCGGCGCGGTCTACAGCGAGCGGGCCCAGGGCGAGCTGGCCATCTTCGAGGCCACGCGCGAGGTGCTGCAGCGCTTCGGCCGCGAGGCCCTGCGCCACTACATCATCAGCCACACCGAGTCGGTGAGCGATCTGCTCGAGGTGATGCTGCTGCTCAAGGAAGTCGGCCTGCTGCGCGGCACGCTGGATGGCGAGGCCATCAGCGACCTGATCGTCGTGCCGCTGTTCGAGACCATCGGCGATCTGCGCGAGGCCCCCGGCATCATGCGCGAGTTCTACGCCCTGCCCGGCATTGCCGCGCTGGTGCAGCGCTCGGGCGGCGAGCAGGACATCATGCTGGGCTACTCCGACTCCAACAAGGACGGCGGCGTGTTCACCAGCTCCTGGGAGCTCTACCGCGCCGAGATCGCGCTGGTGGAGCTGTTCGAGGCGCTCAAGGCCCAGCACCAGCCCGTCACCCTGCGCCTCTTCCATGGCCGCGGCGGCACGGTGGGCCGCGGCGGCGGCCCCAGCTACCAGGCCATCCTGGCCCAGCCCCCCGGCACGGTGAACGGCCAGATCCGCCTCACCGAGCAGGGCGAGGTGATCGCCTCCAAATACGCCAACCCCGAGATCGGCCGGCGCAATCTCGAGACCCTGGTGGCGGCCACGCTGGAAGCCACCCTGCTGCACCCCACCAAGAGCGCGCCCAGGAGCTTCCTCGAAGCCGCGCAGGCGCTCTCGGACGCCAGCTTCAAGGCCTACCGCGGCCTGGTCTACGACACGCCCGGCTTCGCCGAGTACTTCTTCGCCTCCACGCCGATCCGCGAGATTGCCGAGCTGAACATAGGCTCGCGCCCGGCCTCGCGCAAGGCCACCCGCGCCATCGAGGACCTGCGCGCCATTCCCTGGGGCTTCAGCTGGGGCCAGTCGCGCATCGCCCTGCCGGGCTGGTGCGGGTTCGGCTCGGGGGTGCAGGCCTTCCTGGGCAAGGAGCCGGCCCAGCGCGCGCAAAACCTGACCCTGCTCAAGCGCATGGTCAAGCAATGGCCCTTCTTCCGCACCCTGCTGTCCAACCTGGACATGGTGCTGGCCAAGACCGATCTGGACATCGCCGCGCGCTATGTCGAGCTGGTCGAGAACAAGCGCCTGGGCAAAAAGATCTTCGAGGCGGTGAAGGCCGAGTTCCAGCGCACCCAGGAGGCGCTGGCGCTGATCACCGGCGAGCACAAGCGCCTGGCCGCCAACCCGGCGCTGGCGCGTTCGATCGAGCACCGCTTCCCCTATATCGACCCGCTCAACCACCTGCAGGTCGAGCTGATGCGGCGCTACCGCGCGGTGGCGCCCGAGCAGCGCGCCGAGGACCCCAGCATGGAACGCGTGCAGCGCGGCATCCATCTGTCGATCAACGGCATCGCGGCGGGCCTGCGCAACACCGGTTGATTGCCCAGCGCCCCGCTCGTCCTGTAAGCTCGGCGCACCCCACCCCGGGTGCTTGCTGGAAGGCACAGGACGAGCATGCGCGCCGACACCCCCTACTCCCGGATCGAGGCCCTCGTGGTCGACGACATGGCCACGCAGCAGACCACGCTGCGCGGCCAGCTGGGCATGCTGGGCATCCACAAGATCGAGGGCGCCAGCTCGGCCGAGGAGGCGCTGCGCCATGTGCGCGCCAAGCCCTTCGGCCTGATCCTGTGCGACTACAACCTCAACCACAAGACCGACGGCCAGCAGCTGCTGGAATACCTGCGCGAGCACCAGCTGCTGGCGCCGGACTGCCTGTTCTTCATGATCACGGCCGAGAACAGCTACCTCTCGGTGGCCGCCGCCAGCGAGCACCTGCCCGACGCCTACCTGCTCAAGCCCATCACCGCGGGTGATATCGAAGACCGCCTCAAGGCCCAGCTGGAAAAGCGCCAGGCCCTGCTGGACATCCACAAGCAGCTCGGCCGCAAGGACCTGGCCGCCGCGCTGAAGGCCTGCGACACCCTGCTGGCCAAGAAGGACCGCTGGACCATGCAGGCCCTGCAGCTCAAGGGTCAGGTCTTGCTGGAGCTGGGCGCACTGGAAGAGGCGCGCGCCGTCTACCAGCAGGCGCTGGAGCTGCGCCCGCAGCTGATCTGGGCCCAGCTGGGCCAGGCGCGCGCGCTCCGGGCTGCCGGCCGCTTTGACGAGACCGTGCAGCTGATGCGCGAACTCATCGGCAGCGCCGAGGGTGCCAAGAACCTGGCCGCGCACGAGCTGCTGGCGCAGGCCCTGGAGGCGATGGACCGCCAGGACGAGGCGCTGGCGGTGCTCAAGCAGGCGGCCGAGATCGTGCCGTCGGCCAAGCGCATGCGCACGCTGGCCGAAAGCGCCTATCGCAACGGCGATACCGAACTGGCCAAGCAAAGCCTGGCGCGCGCGCTCAAGTCCAGCCAGGGCTCGCTGAGCGCCCAGCCCATGGATGCGCTGGTGCTGGCCCAGGCCCATATCGACCTGGGCGAGGCCAAGGAGGCGCTGGCGGTGCTGGTCGACCCGCCCGGCAAGGTGCAGCGCAGCGCCGAACAGGCCGCCGCCATGCTGGCTCTGAGCGCCCAGGCCCATGCCCTGCTGGGCGAGGCCGAGAAGGCGCGCGAGCTGGCCGAGCAGGCGCTGGCCGAAACGCCACAGGCCAAGGCCGACTTCGCCACCATCGCGGTGGCGCGCGCCGCCCTCGCCACCGGCCAGGCCGAGCGCGGGCTGGCCCTGCTGGGCAAGGTGGTCAGCGCCGACCACGAGAATGCGCGCATGCAGCAGCTCGTCAGCAAGGCCTTGCGCGACACCGGCCACGAGGCCGAGATCGCCAACATCGTCACCGCCACCAGCGGCGGCCTGAAGACGCGGCTGCACCAGGCCAAGCTGGCGCTGCGCGCCGGCCGGCTCGACGAAGCGCTGGCGGCCCTCGAGGCGGAGCTGCACGCCTTCCCGGAGAACACCACCGTGCTGATGGAATGCGCGCAGATGAACTGCATGGTGCTGCGCCTGCGCAAGCAGCTGGATGCCCAGCGCGTCGAGCAGGTGCGCGGCTATCTGAGCCGCCTGGAGCGCCTCTTGCCGGGCCACGACCGCGTCGCCCAGATGCGCAAATACCTGCGCGACACCCTCAGCGCCCTGGCATGAACCGCGAACTGCTGGCCCTGCTGATCCATGACCTGAAGAACCAGCTGGGGGTGCTGGAGGCCGAGCTGGCGCAGCTGGAGCGGCGGCCCGAGGCCGAGCTGGCGCACCGCGCCCACCAGCATTGCGCCCAGCTGCGCCAGCGCCTGATCGCCTACCTGACGCTTTACGGCGCCGACGGCAGCCGCCTGCTGGCGCAGGCCTCGGACGAGTCGCCGCAGGCCTTTCTGCAAGGCCTGCTGCATGTGGATTCGCGCCCCGATCATGCGCCGCTGCGCCTGGGGCCCTGCAGCGGCGCGCCGGCCTTCTGGTACTTCGACCCGCGGCTGGTGCGCCTGGCCCTGGAGGCGGCACTGCAGAACGCCTGGCGCTTCGCGCGCAGCGAGGTGGTGCTGGATGCCGGCGTGCGCGACGGCCAGCTGGTGTTCTCGGTGGACGACGACGGCCCCGGCCTGGGCAGCGCCGACCCCTCGGCCCAATCCTCCACCGGCCTGGGCCAGGAACTCTGCGCGGCGGTGGCGCGCGCCCACCAGCTCGGCGCGCGCTGCGGCAGCGTCAGCCTGCTGGACCGTCCCGGCGGCGGCACGCGCTTTGAAATCCTGCTGCCTTGAATGACCCGGCCTGCCCCCTAACTTCCTCGCTGGGCGGCGGCTACACTGCCGCCACTTTCAGCCTCCCGCCGCCATGACCAGCGCCCCTGCCCAGCCCGCCCCGGGCGACACCGTCGAAGCCATGACCGTGCTGTTGCAGGCCTGGAAAAAGGGCGACGGCGCCGCCTTCGAACGCGTGGTGCAGGCGGTGCATGGCGAGTTCCTGCGCATGGCGGCCTCGCGTCTGCGCGGCCACGACGCCGCCACCCTGGCCAAGGGCGATGTGGTGAACGAGGCCATGCTGCGCCTGATGGCCGCGCCCAGCGACTGGCAGAACCGCGCGCACTTCTTCGCCACCGTCTCGCTGACCATGCGCAGCGTGCTGCGCGAGCATGCGCGCGCCCGCCTCGCCGACAAGCGCGGCGGCGGCCGCGTGCAGCTCACCCTCACATCGGCGGCGCTGGGCGAGGAATCGATGGCGGCCGATCTGCTCACCCTTGACGCGCTGCTGGACCAGCTCGGCGCCCACGACCCGCGCGGCGCCCAGGTGCTGGAGCTGACCTATTTCGCCGGCCTGCAGCGCGCCGACATCGCCGAGGTGCTGGCCATCTCGGTGCCCACGGTGGACCGCGAGCTGCGCTTCGCGCGCGCCTGGCTGGCCGAACAACTGGGCCGCGAGCTGGAAGCCTGAGAGCGGGCATGAGCAGCAGCAGCGCCGCCGACCCCGATTTCGCCCAGGTCAAGGCGCTGTTCAACGAGATCTGCGACCTGCCCGACGAGGCCGCGCAACGCCGGCGTTTGGCCGAGCTAGCCGCCCCGGCGCAGCTCTGGGCGCGCGTGCTGCGCCTGGCCGGCCACGACGCCACCACCCGCTTTGCCAAGCCGGTGGCGGGCATGCTGGCCAGCGTCGGCGGCGCCGAGCTCAGGCCCGGCGAGCGCCTGGGCGCCTGGACCCTCGTGTCCGAGCTGGGCCATGGCGGCATGGGCATGGTCTACCTGGCCGAGCGCAGCGACGGCCATTACCAGCAGCGCGCCGCCATCAAGCTGCTGCGCGGCTGGTCGGGCGAGGCGGCGCTGGCCCAGCTGGCGCGCGAGCGCCAGATCCTCGCCTCCCTGAACCACCCCCATATCGCGCGCCTCATCGATGGCGGCAGCACGCCCGGCGGCCAGCCCTATCTGGTGATGGACTATGTCGAGGGCCAGCGCATCGACGTCTACCAGCACGAGCACGAACTCGGGCTGGAGGCCACGCTGGAGCTGTTCCTGATGGTGTGCGAGGCGGTGGCCTATGCGCACCGCCAGCTGGTGGTGCATTGCGACATCAAGCCCGGCAACGTGCTGGTGGGCAGCGACGGCCGCGCCATGCTGCTGGACTTCGGCATCGCCCAGCTGCAGGGCAAGCGCGCTGAGAGTGGCGTGGACGGCAGCGCGCAGGACGGCGAGACGCTGGCGCTGACGCCGCGCTATGCCAGCCCCGAGCAGCGCGCCGGCGCGCCGGCCAGCAGCGCCAGCGACATCTACAGCCTCGGCGCCATGCTGGGCGAGCTGCTGCAGGCGCTGGGCCCGGCGGCGGCGCGGCCCGCGGAATGGCAGGCGATCGTGCGGCGCGCCACCGCCGCGCAGCCGGAGGCGCGCTACCTCAGCGTGGCGGCGCTGATGTCGGATCTGCGCCGTTATCGCCAGCATCTGCCGCTGGCCGCGCTGCCGCGCAGCCCCGGCTATGTGGCGCGCAAATTCCTGCGGCGGCGCTGGCCCTGGGTGCTGGCGGGCAGCGGTGCGCTGCTGATGGCGGCCCTGTTCACCCTGCGCGTGGTGCAGGAGCGCGACCGCGCGCTGCAGGCCGAGGCGCTGGCGCGTGCCTCGGCCGCGCAGGCGGAGCGTTCGGCCGCGCAGGCACAGGGCGCCGAACGCCATGCCCTGGCGGAACGCGACCAGGCAGCCCAAGCGCGCGCCCAGGCCCAGCATGAGCGCGATGCGGCCCTGGCCGCCGAGGCACGCGCCGATGCCGAGCGGCGGCGCGCCGAGGCGGCCCGCCGGCTGGCCCAGCAGGAGGCCGAGACCACGCGCCAGGTGAGCGACTTCATGGTGGCGCTGTTCGAGGGCGCCGACCCGCGCGTCTCGGGCCGGCCCGACCTGAGCGCCGCCACTCTGGTGGACAAGGGCCGCGAGCGCATGGACCGCGACCTGCAGGGCCAGCCGGCGCTGCAGGCCTCGATGAAGGGCGTGCTCGGCAAGGTCTACGAGAACATCGGCAAGCCGCGCGCCGCGGTCGAGCTGTACGAACAGGCCATCGCCCTGGAGCGCGCCAAGCCACAGCGCCAGCCGCTGCGCGAGGCGGCGCTGCTGAGCCGCCTGGCCGTGACGCTGTCCAACGATGGCCAGGAGGCCAAGGCGGTGGCGCCGGCGCGCCGCTCGCTGGCGCTGCGCCAGCCCCTGGTGGCGGCCGATGCCCTGGAGCTGGCCGACGCCTACAACACCCTGGGCCTGGTGCTGACGCGCGTCGATGCCCTCGACGAAGCGCGCCGCTGCCTGGACAAGGCACTGGCGATACGCCTCGCCAGGCAGGGCGCCGAGCACCTGGACGTGGCGATCGCGATCCAGAACCTCGGCTCGCTGGCGCTGCGGGCCGGCCAGTTGCGCGAGGCCGAGGCGCAGTTCCGCCGCGCCCTCGAACTCAAGCGCCGCCTGCTCGGCGAGCAGAATCCGTCGGTGCTCACCAGCATGCAGTCGCTGGCCGTGGTGCTGGCCGCCCAGCACCGCGTCGACGAGGCCGAGGCCCTGCTGCGCGAGCTGGTGGCGCAGCGCCGCGCCGTGCACGGGCCGCAGAGCGCCACCGTGGCGAGCGCGCTCAACGAGCTGGCCAGCGTGCTGCAGGACGGCGGCCGCAGCGCCGAGGCGATCGCCGCCTACCGTGAGGCGCTGGCCCTGCACGAGCAGCTGCAGGGGCGCGGCTCGGTGAGCGTGGCGGTCAATATCAACAACCTCGCCACCGCGCTGGAGGACCTGGGCGACCCGGCCGCCGAAAGCCTGTACCGCGAATCGCTGGCGATCCGGCAGGCCGCCCTCAAGCCGGACGACCTGAGCCTGGCCCGCGCGCGCCACAACCTGGGCCGCTGGCTGCTGCGCGCCGGCCGCCTCGCCGAAGCCCAGCCGCTGCTCGAAGAGGCGGCCGTGCAGCGTCGCAAGCGCCTGCCGGCGGCCCACAACGACCGCATCGACTCCGAGCTGACCCTGGCCGAAGCCGCCCTGCTGCAGGGCGACAGCAGCACGGCCGCCGCCGGTGTTGCACTGGTGCAGGCACAGGAGGCGGCGCTGCGGCCGCTGCGCCGCGTGGCCTTGCTGCGCCTGCAAGGCCTGCTGGCCAGCCACCTGCGGCAGGCACAACAGGCCTTGGAGCATCACCAGGCCGCACTGCAACTGGCCCTGGCCACGGTCGCGCCCGAACACCCCAGCCTGCGGCGTCTGCGTCTCGATGTGGCCGAGGCGGCCGCGGCCCTGGCTCGGACCCCGGACAAACCCTAGGCCCTGATAGGCCGGCCGGCGCCACCGCCCTTATCCCCATAGAGCAGCAAAGCGCTGCAACAGGGGATCAAGATGAAAGCAACCATCTGGGCCGCAATGGCCCTGGCAAGCCTCGGACTGGGTATCGCGCAAGGCCCGGTCCAGGCCGCCACACAGTCCTTCCAGGGCGATTTCAGCCTGGACGACGAGCTCTTCAGTACCAGCGTCTGGCTCAGCCAGGACGATCAGCTGAGCGTGCAGAGCTTTTCCTTCGCGGGCGGGCAGAACGCGCTGGGCCAGCAGATCGCCGCCGGCGGCTTCGCGCCGGTGCTGGCCCTGTTCAGCGCGGGCGGCGAACTGCTGCAGTTGGCGCGTGGCAGCGCCGGCGCCTGCGGCGACCCGAGCAGCCCGGACCCGGCCAGCGGCTTTTGCTGGGATGCGCACTTCAGCATGGCCCTGCCGGCCGGCCACTACACCCTGGTGCTCTCGCAGGATGGCAACGAGCCGCTCGGCAGCCTGCTCAGCGACGGCTACAGCCAGACCGGCATCCCCGACTACACCGGCCTCGCCTACCTGGGCCAGCCCGGCCAGCATTTTGTGCAGGTCGATGCCAGCCAGCGCAGCGGCCACTGGGCCTTCGACATGCAGGCCGCCAGCGTGCCCGAGCCCGCCAGCGCGCTGCTGATGCTGCTGGGTAGCGCCGGACTGATCGCGCGGCGGCGCCGTTACCTGGAACAGGCCTGAGGCCAAGGGGGCTTGACCATGAAGCACTTCCGCATCGCCAGCGCACTGGCCCTGCTCGCATGCACCGGTGGCGCGCGCGCACTCGATGTGCCGCTGCAGGCCGACGCGCAGATCAGCAACCTCACGCCCAGCATCAATTTTGGCAGCCTGCCACAACTGGGTGTGGGCGGCGGCGCCAGCGTGCTGCTGCGCTTTGACCTGGCCGGCGTGCTGCCCGCCGGACTCAGCGCTGCCAAGCTGCAGAAGGCCAATTTGAAGCTGTTCGTCAACCGTGTCGGCGTGCCCGGCGCCATCGAGGTGCTGAGCGTCAACGGCGGCTGGGGCGAGAGCAGCGTCAGCGCTGCCGCCGCGCCGCCCAACAGCGGCGCGGGCAGCGGCCCGGTAGCGACGGTGAGCCAGGCCAACCAATACATCAGCATCGACATAACGAGTCAGGTCAAGGGCTGGATCAACAACCCCGCCACCAATCTGGGCCTGCTGCTGCAACCCGCCTTGAGTGCGCCGGCTACACAGCTGTTCCTGGACAGCAAGGAAAACACCGCCACCGGTCACGGCCCCAGCCTGGACATCAGCCTGATGGACCAGGGGCCGGTGGGCCCGCAAGGGCCCCAGGGCCTGCCAGGCCCGACCGGCCCGGTCGGGCCCAAGGGCGACACCGGCGCCACCGGCCCGGCCGGAGCCACGGGAGCGACCGGCGCAACGGGCACCCAGGGTCCGAGAGGCCTGACCGGTGCCACCGGCGCAACAGGCGCAGCGGGCCCGCAAGGGCCGCAGGGGCCGGCGGGGCCGGTCAACCTCGCCTACGGCCGCTCCGACTTCAGCCTGCCAGCCAACAACCATGCCTCTCTCAACCTCTACTGCCCCAGCAATATGTTTGTGGTGGGTGGTGGTTGCGGTCACCGCGACTACAACAGCGCGCAGACCGACATCACGGTCAACTACGCCGGCCCCAACCCCGACAACCAGCGCGGCGGCTATGCCTGCCGCATCAACAACAACTCGAGCAGCAGCCGGGCGGTGCGCGCCTACGTCATGTGCATCAGCGCCAGCAACGTCACCGGCCCCTGAACCCGCCGTCAGCCCATAGGCCCATTGGCCCATTGATCAAGGAGTGAGCATGTTGTCCCATCGATTCATCCGCGCCAGCGCGAGCTTGGCCCTGCTTGCCTGCGCCCTGCCGGCGCTGGCCCTGGACGCACCGCTGGCCGCCGATAGCCATGTCAACAGCCTGCTGCCCGGCAACAACTTCGGCAGCCTGCCAACGCTGAACGTGGGCGGTGGCGCCAGCGCCCTGCTGCGTTTTGACCTGGCCACCCTGCCCGCCGGCACCACGGCCGCCAAGCTGGTGAAGGCCAATCTGATCCTCTACGTGAACCGCGTCGGTGCCCCCGGCGCGATCGAGGTGCTGGGGCTCAACGGCGCCTGGGCCGAGGGCAGCGTCACGGCTGCGAACCAGCCGCCCAACGCCGGCGCCGGCAGCGGCATCAGCGTGCCAGTGGGCGCCGCCAACCAGTTCCTCAGCGTGGACCTGACCGCCCTGGTGAAGCAGTGGATCAGCAACCCCGCCAGCAACTATGGCTTGGCGCTGCAGGCGTCACTGAGCGCGCCGGCCACCGTAGCCTTCTTCGACAGCAAGGAGAACACCGCCAGCGCCCATGTGGCGCGGCTCGACCTGACGTTGGCGGACCAGGGGCCGAAGGGGGATACCGGGGCGACCGGGGCTACAGGCGCCACCGGTGCCACCGGCGCCACCGGCGCAACAGGCCCGCGCGGGCTAACCGGGGCTGCGGGCCCGGTAGGCCCGACAGGTGCGACGGGTGCCACCGGGCCGGCCGGGCCGGTCAACGTCCACTACGTGCAGGCCAACAACTCGATGGGGGCCAACACCTGGGGCGGCTTGAACGCCAGTTGCCCGGCCAACACCAGTCTGCTGGGCGGCGGCTGCGGCCACCGCGACAACAACAGTGCACAAGCCGATATACGCGTCGACTACGCGGGCCCTCACCCCAGCGCACCCACCAGCACCTACCAGTGCCTGCTGACCAACACGTCCAGCTCAAGCCGCGCGGTGCGCGCCTGGGCAATCTGCGCCACGACCACCGGCATCACCGTGCACTGAGGGCCTGCCATGACATCCCGCATCACCCCCCGCCTGTTGCTGGCCGCGCTGCTGTGCGGCGCCTGTCTGAGCGCGCAGGCCCTGGAAGCGCCCCTGAGCGCCGACACGCACATCAACGCCAGCCTGCCCGCTAACAACTTCGGCAGCCTGCCGACCCTGAACGTGGGCGGCGGCGCCAGCGCCCTGCTGCGTTTTGACCTGGCCACCCTGCCCGCCGGCACCACGGCGGCCAAGCTGGTGAAGGCCAATCTGATCCTCTACGTGAACCGCGTCGGTGCCCCCGGCGCGATCGAGGTGCTGGGGCTCAACGGCGCCTGGGCCGAGGGCAGCGTCACGGCAGCGAGCCAGCCGCCCAACGCCGGCGCCGGCAGCGGCATCAGCGTGCCGGTGGGCGCGGCCAACCAGTACATCAGCGTGGACCTGACCGGCCTGGTCAAACAGTGGATCAGCAACCCCGGCAGCAACTTCGGTCTGGCGCTAACGACGGCCCTGAGCGCCCCGGGCACGGTGGCATTCTTCGACAGCAAGGAAAACACCGCCACCGCCCATGTGGCCAGGCTGGACCTGACCCTGGCCGACCAAGGGCCCAAGGGCGACACCGGCGCCACCGGGCTGACCGGGGCGACGGGCGCCAAGGGTGCCACCGGCGCGACCGGCGCGATCGGTGCGACGGGTCCGGCAGGGATCCAGGGGCCGCAGGGCCAGGCCGGCGTATCCGGGCACCAACGCGTCAGCGCCACTACCAGCATACCGGCCAGCTTCCTGGCCACCCTGGTGGCCAGTTGCCCGAGCGGCAAGAAGGTGCTGGGCGGTGGCGTGCAATTCCCCAGCCTGGGCAGCCAGCTGGATCAGCTCAAGCTGGTGATGCACCAGAGCTATCCGTCCAGCGACAGCAGCTGGCAGGTCTACTTCTCCAACACCAACGCCTTCGCGGTCCAGGCCACCGTGTGGGCCATCTGCGCCAGCGCGCTGTAGCAGCACGGCGAGGGCGCTCAGCCCTCCCCCGACTCCGGTAGGTGGATCATGCCGGTGTGGTAGTTGTACTCGAACACCTCGCCATAACGCGCCCATTCGATGGCCACCTGGAGCACGCGCTCGGCCTCGTGGGCGTCCATGCTCTCCTGCAGCAGCTTGAGGAAGGGCTCCTCGCGCAGCTCACCATGCGCCTCCTGCTCCAGGCTGTGGCGGATGAAGGCGGCGATTGGCACATGGGCGAGCAGCTGCTGGCCGAAGATCTCGCGGCGGAACTCGTGCTCGCCCTCCACATACTTCTGGCCCAGCGGCGTGATGAGGATGTCGCCATGCTCGAGCTGGGCCAGGCCCAGGCGCTGCAGCGCATCGGCCAGCGGCAGCAGGTCCTCGTCGGTGAGCTCGCTTTCCTCGGCCAGCTGGGGCAGGTCGGCGCGGCCCTTGAAGCGCTCGTCCACCAGCAGCTCCAGCAGGCTTTCCATGCGGCCCACGTCGGCCTCGGGCAGGCGGTCGGACAGATGCGGCTTGGGCGCCTCGGCCTGTCCGGCAGGCACGGCGCCCACCGTCATCAGGCTGTAGACCTCGTCGATCAAGAGGCGCACCTCGGGGCTGTCGGGGTGGCGCGGCCGCGGCAGGCTGATCGGCAGCTCGGCGCGCACCCGGCCGGGGTTGCTGGAGAAGATCAGCACCCGGTCGGCCATCAAGACCGCTTCCTCGATATTGTGCGAAACCACCAGCATGGCTTGCGTCGGCATGCTGCCGCCGTCCCAGAGCTCCAGGATCTCGTTGCGCAGGCGTTCGCCGGTGAGCACGTCCAGCGCCGAGAAGGCCTCGTCCATCAGGAGCACCGCCGGCTCGGTGACGAGGGCGCGCGCCAGGCCCACGCGCTGGCGCATGCCGCCGGAGAGTTCACGCGGCAGCGCGCCTTCGAAACCGGCCAGGCCAATCAGCTCGATCGCCGCCTCGGCACGCTTGGCGCGCTCGTCCGGCGCCACGCCGCGCGCCTCCAGGCCCAGCTCAACGTTCTGCTGCACCGTCAGCCAAGGGAACAGCGCAAAGGACTGGAACACCATGGCAATGCCCTCGGCCGGGCCGAACAGCGGCTGGCCGCGGTAGCTGACCGTGCCACCATCCACCGGAATCAACCCCGCCATGATGCGCAGCAAGGTGGACTTGCCCGATCCCGACTGGCCCAGCAGGGCCACGATCTCGCCCTTGGCGAGCTCGAAGTCCACCCGTTCCAGCACCGAGCGCGAGCTGCCGTCCGAGGACTTGAAGCTCTTGGCCACGTTTTTCAGTTCGATCAGATTCGTCATGGCTGGGTTCAGAAGTGCATTCTTTGCTCGGCGAGCCGGTACAGGCGCCGCCACACCCAGTGGTTGAGCGCCATCACGAACACGCACATCACGCCAATGCCCAGCGCAATGCGCGGGAAGTCGCCCGCCGCCGTCATTTGCTGGATATAGCTGCCCAGGCCCTGGGCCTGCAGCGTGGTGTCGCCCCAGCTCACATATTCCGCCACGATGCTGGCATTCCAGGATCCGCCGCTGGCGGTGATGGCACCGGTCACGAAGCTGGGGAAGATCGCCGGCAGCAGGTAGCGCCGCCACATCAGCCAGCCCTTGAGCCCGAGGTTGTGCGCCGCATAACGCAGCTCCGAGGGGATGGTGGAGGCGCCGGCCACCACATTGAAGAGCAGGTACCACTGGGTGCCCAGGATGATGAGGGGCGAGAGCCAGATATCCGGATTGAGCTGCCAGCGCAGGATCAGTATCACCGCCACCGGAAACACCAGATTGGACGGGAAGGCCGCCAGGAACTGCGCCAGCGCCTGCACCCGGCCCGCGATGCGCGGGTTGAGCCCTATCCATACACCGATGGGCACCCAGATCAGCGAGGCCACCGCGATCAGCACCAGCACGCGTGCCAGGGTGTAGAAGCCCAGCTTGAAGACATGGCCCACTTCGCCCCAGCCCACCTCGCCATGGATGAAGCTCACCAAGCGCCAGAGCGCGAACATCACCAGCGCCGCCAGCACCGCATCCCAGACACGAGCCCAGAGCGGATTGGCGGGCTTGGGCCGGGCGCGAATGGAGGTGCCGTCGAAGCGCAAGCGCATCGGCGCGAAGCTGGACGTGAGCCAGCGGCCCGGCCAGTCGCCCAGGCGTTGCAGCAGCGCGGTGCGACGCAGCCAGGTCAACAGCCAGGAGGTCGGCGCGTTCTCGCTGCCCGACTCCTCGAAACGGAACTTGTCGGCCCAGGCCAGCAGCGGGCGGAAGAACAGCTGGTCGTAGAGCAGGATGCCGATCAGCATGCCCAGGATGGCATAGCCGATGCCGTGCAGGTCCTTGGCCGCGATCGCCATGGCGATGTAGGAGCCCACGCCCGGCAGCTTGATGTCCTGGTTGGCCACCGAGATCGCCTCCGAGGCGACCACGAAGAACCAGCCGCCCGACATGCTCATCATCATGTTCCACAGCAGGCCGGGCATCGCGAACGGCAGCTCCAGGCGCCAGAAACGCTGCCAGGCCGACAGGCGGAAGATGCTGGCAGCCTCCTGCAGCTCGGCCGGCACGGTGCGCAGCGACTGGTAGAGGCTGAAAGCCATGTTCCAGGCCTGCGAGGTGAAGATGGCGAAGATGGCCGCGCATTCCACCCCCAGCAGGCTGCCCGGGAAGAGCGCGATGAAGCCCGTCACCGTGATGGACAGAAAGCCCAGGATGGGAATGGACTGCAGGATGTCCAGCAGCGGCACCAGCAGCTTCTCGGCCGCGCGCACCTTGGCGGCGAGCGCCGCGAACACGCAGGCGAACAGCACCGAGGCCGCCAGCGCCAGGAACATGCGCAGCGTGGTGCGCAGCAGGTAGTAGGGCAGCGCCAGCGGGTCCAGGCTGATGGGCAGCACCTCGCCCACATGGAAGGGCCTGGCCATCTGCGTGGCGGCCAGCGCCAGCAGGCTGAAGCCGGCCAGCACCAGCGGCAGCAAGGCCCAGTCCCAGCGGTTGAGCGCGGGCTCGACCACCTGGCGGGGAAAGAATTCTTGGCGCTGCTCCTGCATGGAGGGCCATGCTAGGCGATGTCAGCTGAGCGGAAGCTGACTTGGAGCCAACTCAGCCCGATGCCGCCGCCAGCGCCTCGCGCACCGCAGCCACTTGGCGGCGCGAGACCGACAGCCATTCGTTCACCGTGGCAACGCGCACGGCCCAGCCCTCGGCGCCTTCGCTGGCCTCACCGGCCTCGGCCGCCTCGGGGCTGCCGCCATCGCTGGGCGCGTGGCGCTCGAGCTCGCGCACCGCCGCCTTGGCCACCAGGGCATTGCGGTGCACGCGCAGAAAGCGCTCGCCCAGGCGCTGCTCGAGCTCGCTGAGGCTGCCGTCCATCACATAGCTCTGGCTGGCGGTGCGCAGGGTCAGGTACTTGAGCTCGGCCTTGAAGTACAGCACCTCGGCCAGCGGCACTCGGATCAGGCGGCCGCGGTCGCTGATATTGATCACCGGGCCTTCGGCGGCCGCGTCGGCGGCGCCCTGCTGCGACCGGGCGGCGGCGCGCTCGGCGATGCGCTGGGCCACGCGCGCCAGCGCCGCCTGCAGGCGCTCGCGCCGCACCGGCTTGGTGAGGTAGTCGATCGCATCCAATTCGAAGGCACGCAAGGCATGCTCGGCATGGGCGGTGACGAACACCACCGCGGGCCGCGGCTCGCGCTCGCGCAGCGCGTCGGCCAGTTGCAGGCCGTCCGGGCCGGGCATCTGCACGTCCAGCAGGATCAGGTCGCAGCCATGGTCGCGCAGCCATTGCTGGGCCTGCGAGGCGGTGCCGGCCTCGGCCACCACCTCGGCATGCGGCTCGGCGCAGCTCTCCACCAGGCCGCGCAGGCGCATGCGGGCGAGCGGTTCGTCGTCGACGATCAGGACCTTGAGGGCGGGCTGCAGGTGCATGGTTCAGCGGGGCAGAACGATTCGGACGGTGAAGCGGCCGGGCTCCTGGCGGACCTCGAAGCGCGCGGCCACATCATGCATCAGACGCAGGCGGTCGCGCACATTGCGCAGCGCCAGGCCATGGCCGGGCACGCTGGAGGCGGCGCCCACGCTGTTGCTCACCAGGATCTCGACCTCGGCGCCGCGGCTCTTGGTACGCACCTCCAGCGCGCCGCCGGCGTCGTTGGGCTCGACGCCATGGCGCACCGCGTTCTCCACCAGGGGCTGCAGCAGCAAGGGCGGCACGCGCGCATTGCCGGCGCTTTCGTCGAGCTGCCAACGGATGCGCAGGCGCTCGCCGAAGCGGATCTGCTCGATGTCCAGATAGCGCCGCGCCAGCTCCACCTCCTCGTTGAGGCTGACCACCGTGCTGGCCTCGGCCAGGGCCACGCGGAACAGTTCGCTCAGGTCCTCCAGCACCGCCTCGGCGCGGTTCGGGTCCACGCGCACCAGGGCCATCGCGGTGTTGAGGGTGTTGAAGAGGAAATGCGGGCGGATGCGCGATTGCAGCTCCACCAGCTGGGCCAGGGCATCGGCGGGCCGCTGCGAGCGCTCGCGCAGCTTCATCCAGTACAGCAGCATGGCGGCCATGGCGGCACCGGCCAGCGCCACGCTGAGCTGGCGGAACCAGCCGCTGGGCTCGTCGCTGGCGAGGTTGAGCAGCTGCCAGCCCAGGCTGGCGCCCAGCGCCCCCAGGCCCAGCAGCACGGCCCATTGCCAGGGCTCGCGCAGACGCGCCAGCGGCCGGCGCGCGCCGCACACCAGCAGCAGCCAGAACAGCACGGCCGAAAGCGTCACCACCGTGCCGCTGCTCATCCACCACAGCCATTGCAGGGGCTCGCGCGCCGCCAGCGCCAGGCCCAGGGCCAAGAGGGCCTGCACGCCCAGCACCGCGCGCAGCACCAGGCCCACATGGCAGACGTCGAAGACGCGCTCGCCGTCGAACAGCGGCGCCACCTGTTCCTCCACCTCGGCGGGCGTGGGCGCCAGGCCCAGCATGCTGGTGAGGTTGCGGCTGTCGTGCCAGTCGTTGTGGTGCTTGCCTGCCATGCCGAGGGGCCTATGGGGCCCCGCCCTTAGAATCAATGCCCGCATTCTGCTTCAGCGGCGCGCCCTGCCCCTTTTCCACCCTTCCCGCACCCTTTCCGCCATGTCCGCCGACAACCAACTCGACAACAAGTCCCAAGCCTGGTCCGCGCTGTTCTCCGAACCGATGAGCGAGTTGGTGAAGCGCTACACCGCCAGCGTGTTCTTCGACCAGCGCCTCTGGAAGGCCGACATCCAGGGCAGCCTGGCGCATGCCGAGATGCTCGCCGCGCAAGGCATCCTGAACGCCGAGGACCACGCCGCCATCCAGCGCGGCATGGCGCAGATCACGAGCGAGATCGAGGCCGGCCAGTTCGAATGGAAGCTGGACCTGGAGGACGTGCACCTGAACATCGAGGCGCGCCTGACCACTCTGATCGGCATCGCCGGCAAGCGCCTGCACACCGGCCGCAGCCGCAACGACCAGGTCGCCACCGATGTGCGCCTGTGGCTGCGCGACGAGATCGACGCCATCGGCGCGCTGCTGCAGGCCCTGCAGCTGGCCATGGTGGAGGTGGCGGAGCAGAACGCCGAGGTGATCCTGCCCGGCTTCACCCACCTGCAGGTGGCCCAGCCGGTGGCCTTTGGCCATCACCTGCTGGCCTATGTGGAAATGTTTGCGCGCGACGCCGAGCGCCTGGCCGATGCACGCCGCCGCGTCAATCGACTGCCGCTGGGCGCCGCGGCCCTGGCCGGCACCAGCTACCCGCTGGACCGCGAGCGTGTGGCGAAGACCCTGGGTATGGAGGGCGTGTGCCAGAACAGTCTGGACGCGGTGAGTGACCGCGACTTCGCGATCGAGTTCAGCAGCGCCGCCGCGCTGGTGATGGTGCACATCTCGCGCCTCAGCGAAGAGCTGATCCTGTGGATGAGCCAGAGCTTCGGTTTCATCGACCTGGCGGATCGCTTCTGCACCGGATCAAGCATCATGCCGCAGAAGAAGAACCCCGACGTGCCCGAGCTGGCGCGCGGCAAGACCGGCCGCGTGGTCGGCCATCTGATGGGCCTGATCACCCTGATGAAGGGCCAGCCGCTGGCCTACAACAAGGACAACCAGGAAGACAAGGAGCCGCTGTTCGACACCGTCGACACCTTGAAGGACACGCTGCGCATCTTTGCCGAGATGATGGGCGGCCTGACCGTCAAGCCCGAGGCGATGGAGCGCGCGGCCTTGAAGGGTTATGCCACCGCCACCGACCTGGCCGACTACCTGGTGAAGAAGGGCCTGGCCTTCCGCGATGCGCACGAGATCGTGGCCCATGCGGTGAAGACCGCCATCGCCACCGGCCTGGACCTGTCGCAGCTGCCGCTGGCCGAACTGCAGAAGTTCGATGGCCGCATCGAGGCCGATGTGTTCGAGGTGCTGTCGCTGCGCGGCTCGCTGAACGCACGCAACATCCTGGGCGGCACCGCGCCGGCTCAGGTGCGCGCCCAGGTGGCGCGCCATCGCGCCCGCCTGGCCGCCGCCGCGGCGCATTGACATGTCGCAAGCCGGGGCGCGCCCGCGCGCCCTATGCTGAGCCCCTCACTTTGAGCACGACCATGAGCAGCATCACCTGGAACGAGCAACTCGCGCTCAACCACGCCCAACTCGACCACACGCATGAGGAATTCGTCGGCCTGCTGAACGAGTTCGCGGCGGTGCTGGCCAGCGGCGCCGACCCGCTGCCCGCCTTCCAGCGCCTGCTCGCCCATACCGAAGAGCATTTCGCGATGGAAGAGCGCTGGATGGCCGCCACCGGCTTCGCGCCCGAGAACTGCCACAGCAAGCAGCACGCGATGGTGCTGGACACCTTGCGCGAGGTGCTGCGCTATGCGGTGGAGCTCAAGGACATGGAGCCCATGCGCATCATTGTGGGCGAGCTCTCGCAATGGTTCCCGGCCCATGCCGAGATGATGGACGCCTCGCTGGTGTTCCACATGAGCCAGGTGGGCTACGACAGCGCCACCGGCACGCTGACCCAGCCGCTGCAGCAAGCCTCGGCCACCATCAGCTCCTGCGGCAGCGCCAGCTGCAGCTGAAGGCTGCCGGTTCCTTTCGCTATGTCCCCGCCTTTTGACATAAGGCAAGTCGCTGGCTTGACCTAGGGTAAACCCACAAGTCCAATCCATGAGTCCGCCGTCTGGCGCGCCAATCCGGCGCCGCGGCAGGCTCACAGGGAAGGACCACATGAGCGGGAAAAAGAATATGGCGGACCTCGGCATCGGCGTACGCCTGGGCCTGGGATTCGGGGTCCTGCTGCTGATGATGGCGGGCATCATCTTCATCGCCTGGCAGCAGTTCGGCCGCGCCGACGCGGTCAACAGCCGCATCATCGAGCAGGACTGGGTCAAGGCCGATGCGGCCAATGTGGTGAACGCCAGCACGCGCGCCAATGCGCGCAACACCATGGAGCTGATCGTCAGCGCCGATGCGGCGCAGTCGGCGCGCGCCAAGCAGCGCATCGAGGCCAACAAGCAGATCATCACCGAGGCCCTGCGCACCTTGGAGTCGCTGGTGCGTCTGCCCGACGGCAAGGCCATGCTGGCCCAGCTGAAGGAGACGCGCGCCAAGTACGTGGCCTCCTTCAGCAAGGTGGCCAAGCTGGTCGACGAGGGCCGCAAGGACGAGGCCACGCAGCTGCTCAACAGCGAAACCCTGGCCCTGCTGGATGCCATGCAGGAGCCCATCAACGGGCTCACCGCCCTGCAGAAGAAGGTGGTGGTGGCCAGCAGCGCCGAGTTGCGCGGCGATCTCGGCACCGGCCGCATGCTGCTGCTGGCCGTCGGCGCGCTGGGCCTGGCGCTGGGCGTGGGCTTCGCCTGGTGGATCACGCGCTCCATCACCCGGCCCCTGCATGCGGCGCTGCGCGTCGCGCGCACCGTGGCGGCCGGCGACCTCAGCAGCCAGATCGAGGTGCGCAGCGCCGACGAATGCGGGCAGCTGCTGCAAGCCTTGAAGGACATGAACGCCAGCCTGGTGAGCATCGTCAGCCAGGTGCGTCAGGGCGCGGATTCGATGGCCATCGCCACCGACCAGATCGCCGCCGGCAATCTCGATCTGTCGTCGCGCACCGAGGAGCAGGCCAGCTCGCTGCAACAGACCGCGGCCTCGATGGAGCAGCTGTCGGCCACCGTCAAGCAGAACTACGACGGCGGCCGCCATGCCAACCAGCTGGCCGAAACCGCCTCGGGCGTGGCCGTCAAGGGCGGCGCCGTGGTGGCCCAGGTGGTGCAGACCATGGAGGCCATCAATGCCTCGTCGACCAAGATCGCCGACATCATCGGCGTGATCGACGGCATCGCCTTCCAGACCAACATCCTCGCCCTGAATGCCGCGGTGGAAGCCGCGCGTGCCGGCGAGCAGGGGCGTGGCTTCGCCGTCGTGGCCGGCGAGGTGCGCAGCCTGGCGGGCCGCAGCGCCGAGGCCGCGCGCGAGATCAAGAAGCTCATCACCGGTTCGGTGGGCAATGTGCGCGAGGGCTGCAAGCTGGTGGAACAGGCCGGCAGCACCATGGACGAGATCGTCGTGCACGTGCGGCGCGTGGCCGACCTGATGGGCGAGATCACCACCGCCAGCAAGGAGCAGACCACCGGCATCGAGCAGGTCAACCAGGCGGTGGGCCAGATGGACCAGGTGACGCAGCAGAACGCCGCCCTGGTCGAGGAGGCCGCGGCCGCCGCGCAATCGCTGTCCGACCAGGCCCAGGGCCTGGTGCAGGCGGTGAGCGTGTTCAAGCTCGGTGCCGCGACGCCGAGCCAGGGCTGAGGCCATGGCCTACTTCGAATGGGCCGATGACATGGTGATCGATGGCGGCGCGATCGACGCGGACCACCGCCATCTGGTCGATCTGGTGAACCAACTGCACAGCGCCACCACCGAGGGCCGCGGCATGGAGGTGGTGGAGACCATCCTCAAGGAGCTACTCGCCTACACCGCCGAGCATCTGCAGCGCGAGGAGCAGCGCATGGCCGAGCTGCAGTTCCCCGATCTCGAGCGCCACCGGCTCACGCACGCGAAGTTCATCGCCGATCTGCAGGCCCTGCGCGCGCGCTTCGAGGCCGGCAGCATCGCGGTGGCGGCGCAGCTCTCGGCGGTGCTGCGCGACTGGTTGTCGCTGCACATCCGGCGCGGCGACAAGGAATTGCTGCGCTTCGTGCAGCGCCGCCAGCGCGCCTGAGCTCACGCGCTGCTGCTGCCAGCCCCTGTCAGCAGCGCACGCCACAATGCGGCATGGCCGCATCGCCTCCCTCCTCCACCGCCAGCGGGCCCCTGCCCGAGCGCCTGATCGCGCACCTCGACATGGACGCCTTCTATGCCTCCGTCGAGCTGCTGCGCTATCCCGATCTGAAGGGCCTGGCGGTGGTGGTGGGCGGGCGGCGCGCGCATGAGCCCAAGACCCTGCCCGACGGCACGCGCCAGTACGCGCGGCTGCGCGACTACACCGGCCGCGGCGTCGTCACCACCTCCTCCTATGCGGCCCGCGATCTGGGCGTGTTCTCGGCCATGGGCCTGATGAAGGCGGCGCTGCGCGCGCCCGATGCCATCCTGCTGCCCACCGATTTCGACGCCTACCGGCGCTACTCGCGCCTGTTCAAGGCCGCGGTGGCCGAAGTGGCGCCGGTGATCGAAGACCGCGGCATCGACGAGATCTACATCGACCTCTCCGACGTGCCCGGCATCCGCGAGCCGGTGGGCCACGATCCGCTGGGCGGGGTGCGCGCGGTGGCGCGCGAGATCAAGAACTCGGTGTTGCGCGCCACCGGCCTGAGCTGCTCGATCGGCATCACGCCCAACAAGCTGCTCTCCAAGATCGCCTCCGAGCTCGACAAGCCCGACGGCATCACCATCCTCCTGGCCGAGGAGATTCCCGCCCGCATCTGGCCGCTGGGCGTGCGCAAGATCAACGGCATCGGCCCCAAGGCCGGCGCCAAGCTGTTGGAACTGGGCATCGAGAGCGTGGGCGAGCTGGCGGCCGCCGACCCGGCCCTGCTGCGCCAGCATTTCGGCGAGAGCTATGCGGCCTGGCTGCACGAGGCCGCGCATGGCCGCGACGACCGGCCGGTGGTGACGCACAGCGAGCCCGTCTCGATCAGCCGCGAGACCACCTTCGAACGCGACCTGCATGCCAAGCACGACCGCGCCGAACTGGGCGCGATTTTCACGCGCCTGTGCGAGCAGCTCGCCGCCGACCTCGAGCGCAAGGGCTATCTGGGCCGCACGGTGGGCATCAAGCTGCGCTTCGAGGGCTTTCGCACCGTCACGCGCGACCTCACCCTGGAGCTGCCCACCCAGGATGCGCAGGCGATCCGCCGCGCCGCCGGCGCCTGCCTCAAGCGCGTGGACCTGAGCCAGCGCCTGCGCCTGCTGGGCGTGCGCATCGGCAGCCTGTCGCGCCCCGGCGACGCCGCAGCGCCGCGGCGCGGCAGCAAGCCCGCCGCGCCGTCCAGGGCCGAGAACCTGCCGTTGTTCTGAGCCTCTACACGCCCGGGCCCGGGCTGGGTATGCTCAAGCTCTGAGCCCGACCGAGCCGCATGACGCCCACCACGCCGAACGCCGAGGAACCCCAGCCCTGCCTGCAGCGCCTGCGCCGCGCCGCGCTGCGGCATCCGCGCTGCACACCGGCCCTGTACGAGCGGCTCGGCGCGCGCTGGCAGGCCGAAGGCCGGGCGGCGGCGGCGCTGGACGCCCTGTACGGCCGCTTCTTCGTGCTGGAACGCCTGGGCCTGGCGCTGGACCTGCGCCGCCAGCTCGAGGCCGGGCTGAAACAGGCCACCGAGGCGCATTTGCCGCAGCAGGCGGCGCGCCTGCACGAGGCGCTGGGCCGGCTGCATTACCAGATGGGCGAATACCAGCTCGCCAGCACGCATTGGTCGCAGGCGCTGGACCTGGCCGCCATGCTGGGCGATGGGCGCACCGGCGTGGCCGCCCGCATCGGCCTCGGCCAGATCCATTACGCGCTGGGCGACTGGCCCACCGGTGAGCGTTTCCACAGCGATGCGCGCGGCCTGCTGCAAGGCCTGGACGACGATTACCTGGAAAGCAAGCTGCGCATCAACCTCGGCGTGGGCCTGTTCAACCGCCAGCAGTACGAGGCGGCGGCACAGGAGTTCGGCCTGGGCCGGGCGGCGGCGGCGCGCGCCGGGCATCGCGACTATGTGGCCGAGGCGCAATGGCACGAGGCGCGCAGCGCCCAGGCGCGCGGCCAGCATGAGCAGGCCCTGCAGCTGTGCCGCGAGGCGCTGGCGCGCGCGCGCCTGGCCGGCTATGCCTGGCTGCAGACCATGGCCAGCGCCACCCTCACCGAGCTGGCCGCGGCGGGCGACGACATCGCCGAGGCGATACGCTGCGGCGAGGAGAGCCTGGAGCTGGCGCGGCGGCTGGGCGCGCGCCGCCAGCAGAGCACCGCGCACCGTGCGCTGGCCAAGCTCTACCAGAACCAGGGCCGCCTGCAGGCGGCGCTCAACCATCTCTGGCAGCACCAGGAACTGGAGGGCGAGCTCTACCGGCTCAGCCTGCCCGAGCGCTTGAGCGCCCTGGCACGCTTCGACCTCAGCCAGCAGCCGCCCGAGGAGCGGCTGCTGAACCTGTCCAACCGCATGTGGAGCATCGAAAGCGAAGAGGACCTGGCCGCGGCGGTGCAGGCGATGCGGCCCGAGATCGAATCGGTGCTGGCGGTGGACGCGGTGCAGTTCTGGTGGGACGCCCAGGGCCGCGGCGAATTTACCCCGCTGCCGCCGGTCGCCGCGGCGCAGCTGGATGCCGAGCATTGCCCGCGCTACCTGGCCATGCTGGACGCGCTGCACCAGCCGCTGGCGCTGTCGGAATGGAGCCTGCACCCCTGCCATGCCGAGCTCAGCGCGCTGGCCGGCGCCAGCGGGCTGGTGCTGCCGCAGTCGCGCCTGGAGTTCGCGCTGCGCCTGCAGGGTCGGGTGCGCGCCGTGCTGTGGCTGGACCAGCAGCACGCGCTGCGCGCCTGGTCGCGCGACGAGCTGCTGCGCGCCAGCCATATCGCCAAGCTCTACGAGCGCCTGCTGCTGGCGCTGGACCTGGCCCAGGCCAAGCGCGCCCAGCAGGAGATGGAGCGCGAGAAGTTCAGCTCGCTGGGCCGGCTGGTGGCCAGCGTCGCGCATGACGTCAACACCCCGGTGGGCGTGGCCATCACGGCGGCCTCGGGCCTGGGCGATGCGGCCGCACGCAGCCTGCAGGCCTTGCGGGGCGAGCGCGTCAGCCGCCAGGAGCTGACCGCCCTGGCCGAACAGATGCACGCCAGCGCCGAGCTGGTGGAGCGCAATCTGCAGCGCGCCGCCACCCTGATCGGCGACTTCAAGCGCATCTCGGTGGACCAGCAGGCCGAGACCCTGGAGACCTTCAGGCTGGCCGACTATCTGCGCAGCGTGGTCTCGGTGCACAGCCCGGTGCTGCGCAAGGCCGGCATCGAATGCAGGCTCGACATCCCGGAAGCACTCGAGATGACCCAGGTGTCCGGCCTGCTGACCCAGGTGTTCTCCAACCTCATCATGAACAGCCTCACCCATGCCTTCCCCGCGGGCCGGGGCGGCCAGATCGAGATCGCTGCCGAGGCCTGCGGCGCCGATCAGCTGCTGATCAGCTACAGCGACGACGGCGTGGGCCTCAGCCCGGAGGCGCGCCGCCATGCCTTCGAGCCCTTCTTCACCACCAAGCGCGGCCAGGGCGGCTCGGGCCTGGGCATGTACATCGTCTACAGCATCGTGCACAAGCTGGGCGGCAGCCTGGAGCTGCCCGAGCGGCCCCGCGGCATGTGCCTGCGCATGCGCCTGCCACGTAGCGCGCAGGTCTGAGCGCGGGCCTGACGCTCAAGTGCTCAGCGCGTCGGCAGGCGCCACATCCAGAAGGCCACGCAGGCGCAGCAGGCGGCCGGCAGCCAGCACCAGGCCAGCGGCAGCCGGTAGGCGGCCCACAGCGAGCCCAGCGTCATCATGGTCCAGGCCAGCTGCTTGGCGCGCAGCGGGATGGCATGGTGGTCGCGCCAGTTGCGCACCATCGGCCCGAAGCGCGGATGGTTCAGCAGCCATGCCTCGCAGCGCGTGCTGCCGCGCGCAAAGCAGAAGGCCGCCAGCAGCACGAAGGGCGTGGTGGGCAGCAGCGGCACGAAGATGCCGACGATGCCCAGCGCCAGGCTGGCAATGCCGGCCAGCACCCACAGCAGGCGCTGCCAGACCGGCCGGCGCGGCAATAGCAGGGGCACCGAGGTTTCGCTCATGGGCAAATCATCGCATGCCGCTACAGTGCGGGCATGAGCAGCGCCCCCGCTTCGGACCTCCGCTTCCCCTCCATCGACGGCCTGCGCGCCTTTGAAGCCACCGCCCGGCTGGGCAGCCTGGAGCGTGCCGCCGAGGAGCTCTGCGTCAGCGCCAGCGCGGTCAGCAAACGCATCAGCACGCTGGAAGAGCTGCTGGGCCTGACGCTGCTGATGCGCACCGCCAAGCCGCTGGCGCTGAGCGCCGCCGGCAAGGAGTATCTGGAGCAGGTGCGCGCCGCGCTGAGCCTGCTGGCGGCCGTGCCCCTGCACCAGCGCAGCGCCCAGCGCCTGGAGCGCCTGCGCGTCACCGTGCCGCCCACCTTCGCGCGCCAGATCCTGGTGCCGGCCCTGCCCGAGTTCACCGCCGCCCATCCCGAGCTGGAGCTGGAGCTGGTGCTGTCGATTCCCTATCTGGACGAGACCAGCCCGCCGGCGGACGTGGAGGTGCGGCATGGCGACATGCCCGAGGGTCAGGTCTTGCTGCGCGACGTGGTCACGCCGATGGCCGCGCCCAGCCTGCTGGCGCGCATGCCGCCGCTGCGCCAGCCCGCCGACCTGCAGGACTGGCCGCTGCTGCGCACGCCGCTGGAGCCCTGGACGCCCTGGCTGCGCGCCGCCGGCCTGGCCTGGCCCGAGCCCGCCAGCGGCACGCGCTTCGTCGACCTCGGCCTGACCCTGGAGGCCGCGGTGTGCGGCCAGGGCGTGGCGCTGGGGCGGCCGACGCTGGCCGGCCCCTATCTGCACAGCGGCGCGCTGCAGCGGCTCTTCCCCCTGAGCGTGCCGGCCGCCAAATGCTATGGCCTGCTGCAGCACAGCGGCTCGGGCGCGGCGGCCGCCTTCGGCGCCTGGCTGCGCGGCCGCTGCCAGCGCCTGCAGGAAGAATAAGTTTCAGCCCGCGGCTGAAGAACTTTCCCGGCGCGCCGCGGCCCAGGCCCTAGCATGCGTTCCAACCCAAGGAGACCCCCATGCCCGTGATCACCTGCATCGAAGATCTGCGCCTGCTGGCCCAGCGGCGCGTGCCGCGCATGTTCTACGACTATGCCGATTCGGGCTCCTGGACCGAGAGCACCTACCGCGCCAACTCGGCCGATTTCCAGGCCATCAAGCTGCGCCAGCGCGTCGCCGTGAACATGGAGAACCGCAGCACCGCCACCACCATGGTGGGCCAGCGCGTGGCGATGCCGGTGGCGATCGCGCCCACCGGCCTGACCGGCATGCAGCATGCCGACGGCGAGATCCTGGCGGCCAGGGCGGCCGAGAAGTTCGGCATCCCCTTCACGCTCTCGACCATGAGCATCTGCTCGATCGAGGACGTGCGCGCGCGCACCAAGGCGCCGTTCTGGTTCCAGCTCTACGTGATGCGCGACCGCGACTTCATCGAGCGCCTGATCGAGCGCGCCAAGGCCGCCCAGTGCAGCGCCCTGGTGCTGACGCTGGACCTGCAGATCCTGGGCCAGCGCCACAAGGACATCCGCAACGGCCTGTCCGCGCCGCCCAAGCCCACCATCGCCAACCTCATCAACCTGATGACCAAGCCGCGCTGGTGCCTGGGCATGCTGGGCACGCCGCGGCGCCAGTTCGGCAACATCGTCGGCCATGTGAAGGGGGTGGAGAACATGGGCTCGCTGTCCGAGTGGACCGCCAAGCAGTTCGATCCCCAGCTCAGCTGGGCCGACGTCGAATGGATCAAGAAGCGCTGGGGCGGCAAGCTCATCCTCAAGGGCATCCAGGACGTCGAGGACGCGCGCCTGGCGGTGGCCTCCGGCGCCGACGCGCTGATCGTCAGCAACCATGGCGGCCGCCAGCTGGACGGCGCCGAATCCAGCATCCATGCGCTGCCCGCCATCGTCGAGGCGGTGGGATCGCAGATCGAGGTGCATATGGACGGCGGCATCCGCTCGGGTCAGGACGTGCTGAAGGCCTGGGCCCTGGGCGCGCGCGGCACCTACATCGGCCGCGCCTTCCTCTATGGCCTGGGCGCGATGGGCGAGGCCGGCGTCAGCAAGACGCTGGAGATCATCCACAAGGAGCTGGACCTGACGATGGCCTTCACCGGCCATACCCAGCTGCAGAACGTCGGGCGCGAGATCCTGCGGCCCTAAGCCGCCACCTGGTTGCGCCCCGCGGACTTGGCGCGGTAGAGCGCCTGGTCGGCGCGTGAGTACAGCAGCTCGGCGCTGTCGCCGGCGCGCAGCAGGGCCACGCCGCAGCTGATCGTCAGCACCGGCAGTACCTCGCTGGCGCGGTGGGCCAGCCCCAGGGCCTGCACGGCCGCACAGGCCTGCCGGGCCACGGCCAGCGCGCCGGCCAGGTCCACCTCCTCGAGCAGCAGGGCGAACTCCTCGCCGCCCAGGCGCGCCGCCAGGTCTTCGGGCCGGCGTGCCTGGGCGCGCAGGCAGCCCGCCACCGCCTGCAGCGCGTGGTCGCCGGCCGGATGGCCGTAGCTGTCGTTGTAGCGTTTGAAGAAGTCCACATCCACCAGCACCAGCGCGCCGCCGCGCCCGTGCCGCTGGTGGGCGGCCAGCAGGCGCGCCAGGCATTCGTCGAACTTGCGGCGGTTGGGCAGCGCGGTCAGCACATCGGTGGTGGACTGGGCCGTCAACTCCACCATCTGCTGGCGCACCAGCTGGATCATGCCGTTGGCGTAATGCGCCAGGCGGCCGATCTCGTCCTGGCCCGTGACCTCGAGCTGGCCGGCCCAGTGGTTGCTGTCCACCACCGAGCGCAGCTCCTGCTCGAGCCGGCTGAGGCGGCGCACCACCAGACGGTCCACCACCACCATCATGCCGATGCCGGTGAGCAGGATCAGCAGCACCAGCCCGCGCGTCAGATAGCCCTGGCTCTGCTGCAGGCGCTCGAGCGTGCCGCGCGCCGCACTCATGCGCAGCAGGGCCACCGCCTGCCCGCCGATGCCGCTGACCGGCAGGTCCATGTCCAGCTCGCGCGCGTGCAGGCTCAGCGTCGGCACGCCCTGGGCGAACTGCGCCTCCAGCGCTGCGCCCATGCGCGCGCCCGCCGGCGCGGTGCCGGCCGGCAGCAGCTGGAACCGCAGCTTGGTCTGGCGCTGCACCGAATCCACCATGGCCGCGGTGAGCCAGCGCCCGATCACCACGGTGCCGCGCGCCGGGCCGCTGCGGTCGGAACGCAGCAGCGGCCGGAAGCACAGCAGGGCGCGCGCCGCGCCGATCAGGCTGAGGCCACAACCCGGCTGCGCGCCGCGCGCCAGCACGCCGACATGGGCCAGCAGCCCGGTCTGCAGTTGCGCCGCATGCGCCTGCATGGGCCGGGCGCCATCGGGCGCGGGCACCTCCACCTGTTCGAGCGTGCGGCCCTCTACATCCAGCAGGTAGAACCAGTCGATATGACCGGCCTGCAGCGAGGCGGCCGTCAATTCATCGCGCCGGAACTGCGCGTTCGGCTGCGCCACATGCTCGAACATGGCGGTGTAGTTGGACCAGGAGCCCAGCACCACGTCCAGCTGGACCAGCTGCGCATCCAGCGCCAGCAGCAGGCGGCGCAGGTCCTTCTCGGCCTCCACGCGCTCCTGCACCAGGCCGTCCGCCAGCAATTGCTCGCGCACCACCCACACGCTCAGGCCCGCCATGGCGGACAGGATGGCCAGCAGCGTGACGATGATCTTCAGCCTCAGGCCCATGCGCCCCAATGTACGGAGGGCAGGCCCGGCAGGCAAGTGCGCGGCCGCTACAACTGCGCCAGCGCCTGCTGCGCCGAGTCGAACAGCTGTGGCGCCACGCCGTGCGAACTCAGCGCCGCGCTGAGGCGGCTGCGCGCGAAGCCGGCGGCGCCGTAGCGGGTCACGTTCAGGTAGTAGCGGTCGCTCAGCTCGCGCACCATCGCGGCATAGGCCTCCAGCAGCGCCGGCTCGCAGAAGAAATGGTCGTAGTTGACGATGCCCCAGACCTTGTGCGGCAGCGGTGCCAGGCGTTTCTCCACCTCGGCGCGGATCGCCTCCACATCGTCCAGCGTGCGCACCGACAGGCGCTCGAAGTTGAGGAAGAACTGACGCTTGGCGGCGTCATAGCTGAAGCGCTCGGCCAGCGGCAGCATCAGCAGGCGCGCGCGCAGGCCGAGGCCGGCCTCCTCGAACAGCGCCGCCTCCATCGGCCGAGGTGGCGCCGGCAGCAGGGGCTGGAAGCCCATCAGATCGAGCACGTCCTTCTGCAGGTCCAGGCCCGGCGCCAGCTCGCTCAGCACCATGCCCGCCGCGGTGAGCCGCAGCACGCAGCGCTCGGTGACGTAGAGCACCTCCTGGCCGCGCCGCAACGCCTCGCGGCCTGAGAAGGTACGGTGCTCCACCGCGGGCACGAACTTGGGGCTGCCATCGGCCAGGAACTGGCCCACGAACACCAGCTTCCTGGTGTTCTGGCTGATGTTGATGAAGCCGCCGGCCCCGGCCAGGCGCGCGCCGAAGCGGCTGACGTTGACATTGCCCTGCGCATCCGCCTGGGCCAGGCCCAGCACCGCGAGGTCGAGGCCGCCGCCATCGTAGAAGTCGAACTGGTAGGGCTGGTCGATCACCGCCTGGGTGTTGATGGCGGCGCCGAAGTTCAGCCCGCCGGCCGGGATGCCGCCGATCACGCCGGGCTCGGCGGTCAGGGTGATGAGGTCGATCAGATGCTCCTCGGCCGCCACCGCCGCCACGCCCTCGGGCATGCCGATGCCCAGGTTCACCACCTGGCCGGACTTGAGCTCCAGCGCGGCGCGGCGCGCGATCACCTTGCGCGGGCCCGGCGCCATCGGCGTGGCGGCCGCCATCGGCACGCGCAGCTCGCCGGCAAAAGCGGGGCTGTAGGGCTCGGCAAAGGTCTGCTGGTGGTACTCGGGCTTCTCGGCCACCACCACCGCGTCCACCAGCGCGCCGGGAATCTTGACCTGGCGCGGATTGAGGCTGCCGCGCTCGGCCAGGCGCTCCACCTGCACGATCACGATGCCGCCGCTGTTGCGCACCGCCATCGCGATCGCCAGCGTCTCCAGCGTGAGCGCCTCGCGCTCCATGGTGATGTTGCCGTCGGTGTCGGCGGTGGTGCCGCGCAGCAGGGCCACGTCGATGGGGAAGGCCTTGTAGAACAGGTACTCCTCGCCATCGATGGGCATCAGCCGCACCAGCGCCTCGGTGCTGCGCGCATTCAGCGCGCCGCCGCCATGGCGCGGATCGACGAAGGTGTCCAGGCCGACGCGGCTGAGGTGGCCGGGCTTGCCGGCGGCGATGTCGCGGTAGAGATGGGTGATGACGCCCTGCGGCAGGTTCCAGGCCTCGATCTCGCCCGCCAGCGCCAGGCGCTGCAGGGCCGGCACCAGGCCCCAGTGGCCGCCCACCACGCGCTTGAGCAGGCCGGCGTGGCCCAGGTGGTTGAGGCCGCGCGTCTTGCCATCGCCCTGCCCCGCCGCGTACACCAGGCTGAGCTCGCGCGGCGTGCCGGTGGCCAGGAAGCGCTGCTCCAGCGCCACCGCCAGGTTCTCGGCAAAGCCGATGCCCACGAAGCCCGAGCTGGCCACGCAATCGCCATCCTGGATCAGCGCCACCGCGGCGGCGGCGCTCACCACCTTGCCATGCTCGAGCGCCTGCAGCGCATGGATCTGCGCGAGGCGCCCTTGTTGCTCCGGGCTGCTGTGTTGCGGCATGGCCGTCTCCTTGGGGTCAGTTCTTGCCCTGCAGGTATTTTTGCTCGGCTTGCAGCACCAGGGGCAGGACTTCGTCCAAGGTGACCGCGCGCGCGCCATCGTCCTCGAGGTTCACCACCGCCAGATAACCATGCTCGGCACCGCTGCGCGTGAAGGCCTTGGCCAGGCGCAGCTGGTCGCTGCGCAGCAGGCGGCCATCCGCGGCATCCCAGTGTTCCGCCGCCACCAGGCAACCGGCCTGCGGCACCGCGGGCGCATAGGCGGCGCCCGGGTAATAGCCCGGGTTGAGGGTGTTGCCATGCATCAGGATCTCGTCGCGCCCGGCCAGGCCCGCCAGCCAGGCCTCCTTGAAGGGCTCGTAGGCGGCCCAGGCCGGCGGCAGAAAGCTCTCGTACAGCGCCTCGCTCCAGGGCTGGGCCTGCGGCAGCGTGGGGCCGGCGGCATGCTCGAACTCGGCCGGCGTGGCCTCGACCGGCAGCATGGTGTGCAGGTAGGGCGTGGGGCCGATCCAGGGGTTGGTGGCGGTGCCGGCGCCGCGCAGCGTGAACAGGCCCTGCGGCGTGTTGCCCATGCTGATGGTGCCGGGCAGGCCGCTGCGCGACAGCGCCAGCTGCGGCACGGCGAACAGGCGGCCATCCGGCTCGCGCACGAAGCGCCCATCGGGCCCGCGCACCAGCGCCAGGCCCAGCTGGCCGCGGCTGGGCCGCTGCAGGCTGAACACCACCGGGTAGCCGGGGCGCAGCGGCGCGGCCAGCAGCTCCGGCAGGGGCGGGCGCGCGGCGGCGGGCGGGCCCAGGCTGGCCATCAGGGCGCGCAGGCGCGGCTCCTCGCGCCAGGGCGGGAATTGCGCCTCGGTCTGGGCACGCAATGCACCCGCCAGCTCGGGCTGGGCCTTCAGCAGGGTGTAGGCCGCGATGGCGTATTCGCGCGGCCGCTGCAGGCTGGGCAGCAGGGGCCAGAGCAGCGGCGCGGCGGCCGGGGCATAGAGGGCATAGGCCGCCGTCAGCAGGGCGCGCTGCGCGTCCGGTGCCTGCTGGGCCACGCCGGGCAGGGCCGCCAGCAGTGGCGCGCGCAGGGCCTCGATCTCGAGATTGAATTGCGCCGCGCTGGCGAGTGCGGCGGGCAGCTCGGCCAGCGCCGCGGCCTCGCCGCTCTGCAAGCGCGCCACGCGTGCGCGCTGCCGCGCCTGTTCGTCCGCCAGCATGGCGCGCTCGGCGGCGTCGGCCGCCGGCGCCCAGCGGAAGTCGCCGGGCTGGTAGCGCTGCAGCTCGGCCGCGCTGTGGCGCTTTTCCGGCGCCGGGCCAGGGCTGGCGCAGGCCGCCAGCAGCAAGGCCAGCGCCAGCATCAACGGCCGGGTCGCCAACGCCCTACTCCGCCGCCACCCGGGCATCGCAGAAGTCCATCATCATGCGCGCGGCCAGGTACAGGCGCGGCGCGATCGAGTCGAGGTAGATGAACTCGGCATCGGTGGTGTGGGCGCCGCCGCCGCGCAGGCCGAAACCCTCCACCACCGGGCCGCGCGCGCGCAGCGCGGCAAAGGCTGCATCGGTGCCGCCGCCGCTCGCCACCGCGTCGACACGCAGCGGCCGGCCGATCTCGGCAAAGCGCTGGCGTGCATGCTCGGCAAAGGCCTGGCCGGCCTTGCTGGCCTCCAGCGGCGGGCGGCGGCGCTCGAACTGCAGCTCCACGCGCGCCTCCGGCAACAGGCGGCTCTGGATGCGCGCCTGCAGCTTGCGCTCGAGCTCGTCGTAATCCGCCACGCGCAGCACGCGCACATCGGCCGAGGCACTGGCCAGCGGCGGCACCATATTGCGCACGATGCCGGCCTTGGCCATGGTCCAGTTGAGCTTGACGCCGGTCTTGGCGTCGGAGAGATCGCGCATCTGCAGGATCTGGTGCGAGAGCTCGTAGAGCGCGTTCACGCCGTTCTGCGGCGCGCTGCCGGCATGGGCGGCGCGGCCATGCACCGTCAGGTTCACCGAGGCGATGCCGGCGGTGGCCAGGCGCAGCGCATCCTGGCTGCCGCCGCCACCCTCGAAGGACATCACCGCATCGTGCTCGGCGCCCAGCTGGGTGAGCCAGCTGCGCGAGCCCGGCGAGGAGATTTCCTCATCGGCATTGAAGAGCACGGTGATCTGGCCGCAGCCGGCGTAGCCCTGCGCCTTCAGCAAGGCCAGGCTGTGCAGCACCAGCGCCAGGCCCTGCTTGTCGTCGGCAATGCCCAGGCCATAGGCGCGGTCCTCGCGCAGGCCGAAGGGCTGCTGGGCCAGCATGCCGGCCGGGTAGACCGTGTCCATGTGCGCGATCAGCAGCAGCTTCTTGCTGCCCTTGCCACGCCACTGGGCCTTGAGATGGCGGCCAGGGTCTCGGGCGTGTCTTCCATCCGGTAGACCTCGCGCGGCTCCAGCCACTCAATCTCGGCGCCCAGGCCCTTGAGGCGGCCGGCCAGCAGCTCGGCGATCTGGCCCAGGCCGGCGGTCTCGCGGCTGCCGCTCTCGACCGCCACCAGTTGTTCCAGGGTCTTGAGCAGGGCCGGACGTTCGACCTCGGCGGCCTGTAGCAAGGCGGGCTGGGCTCGCAAGGGGCCGTGGGCCAGGCCGGTGCACAGCAGCAGCGCGGCAAGCAGACGCAGGCGGGATGGGCTCATCGTCACTCCAGCAAGGGGGTTGCGGCCATTCTGCTTGCGATCGCCCAGCGCGGCGGGTGCGCCTTGGGCGCTCGTCGCACAACACCGATTTAGGGGCTGGCGTTTTCCCTGATCCTGACCGATAACTTACTGACGCGAAGCTGACGCCACCCGGTGTCCACGCGGGACCGGAGGCCGCCATGAAGCTCAAGCAACTGGGTCAGGTGAAGCGTTGGATGATCGGCCATGCACACCAGCATCCGGTCGAACTGGCGGTGTGGAACCTGGTGCTGACCTGCTGGGTGATGGGCTGGATGGGCATGCCCAGCGCGATGCTGATCGAGGAATGGGCGGCGCTGCCGGCCTGCCTCACCGCCACCCTGGTACCCAGCCTCTATGCCAGCGCCAGGCTGCGCCTGCACCGCCATGGGCGGCTGCGCTGCGACTGGCTCACCGCGCTGTGAAATCGACGCTCAGTGAATGAGCCCGATCCACTCGCCGGCACGCTGATAGTCGCCGAACAAGCGCATCGCCAGCGCCTGCAGGGCGGCTTGCCCGCTGGCATGGGCGGCGGCCAGGCGCTCGAAGGCGTAGAGGCGGTCGTACAGCATGCGGGTGGGCTGCAGGCTCATGCCCTCGCCCTGCATCAGCTCCTGCAGCACATGCAGGTCGCGCACATCCACCGGGCCGGCGATCGGCATGCCGATGTCCAGCGTCTGGCCGGGCAGCAGCGCGGGGTCCAGCGAAAAACCGGCACTCGTGACCTGCGGGCCACTCTGCCATTGCCGGGCGTCAAAGAACTCCAGCGGAGCCGGGCCAGCGTCTGGAACCAGGTGCAGCGGAATGATCATTGGGGGCCTCGACATCAGGGATTGCTGATGGGCTCGATGATGCCGGCCGCCCGCAAAACTTAAGCGAAAAAAAGCGGGTCAAGACCCGCCTTATTCGATCATGCGGAGCCTCAAGCCTTGGGCAGGGTGACGCCGCGCTGACCTTGGTACTTGCCGCCGCGGTCGCGGTAGGAGGTCTCGCAGACCTCGTCGCTCTCGAAGAACAGCACCTGGGCGCAGCCCTCGCCGGCATAGATCTTGGCCGGCAGCGGCGTGGTGTTGCTGAACTCCAGCGTCACATAGCCTTCCCACTCGGGCTCGAAGGGGGTGACGTTGACGATGATGCCGCAGCGCGCATAGGTGCTCTTGCCCAGGCAGATGGTCAGCACATTGCGCGGGATGCGGAAGTACTCGACGGTGCGCGCCAGCGCAAAGCTGTTGGGCGGGATGATGCAGACATCGCCCTGGAAGTCCACAAAGCTCTTCTCGTCGAAGTTCTTGGGATCCACCACGGTGCTGTGCACATTGGTGAAGATCTTGAACTCGGGCGCGCAGCGGATGTCGTAGCCATAGCTGGAGGTGCCGTAGCTGACGATCTTGCGACCGTCCACCTCGCGCACCTGGCCGGGCTCGAAGGGCTCGATCATGCCGGTGCTCTCCGCCATGCGGCGTATCCACTTGTCGCTCTTGATGCTCATCGGGGTTCCCTCAAGGTTTGGCGCATTTTAGGTTCCTAGAATGCGGCACCGACCATGACCCATATCAGCCTCACCCAAATGCTCGAATCCTCGCTGTGGGGCCGCCGCCTCAGCGCGGCGGAACTGCAGCGTGTGCTGCGCGAATGCCGCGAGCGCCCGGTGGCGGCGCGCGAGTACCTGGTGCGCAGCGGCGAGAAGGCGGAGTACTGGGTGGGCCTGATCAGCGGCTTCGGCAAGATGAGCATCAGCACCGCCGACGGGCGCGAGACCACCCTGATCAGCGTGGCCAGCGGCGGCTGGTTCGGCGAGGGCACGCTGATCAAGCATGGCCATTGGCAGTACGACGCGGTGGCGCTGCGCGATTGCCGCATCGCCCTGATGCCGCGCGAGACCTTCGAATGGCTGCGCGCCACCAGCCTGCCCTTCAACCACTATCTGCAGCAGCTGATGAGCGCGCGCATGGGCAGCTTCATCGCCCGGCTCAGCCACGACCGCCTGCTCAACTCCACCGAACGGGTGGCGCGCTGCCTGGCCAGCTTCTTCAACCCCGAGCTCTATCCGGAGCCGGGCCAGTTCCTGGAACTGAGCCAGTCCGAGCTGGGCCAGCTGGCCGGCGTGTCTCGCCAGCGCGCCAACATCGCCCTGCACCAGCTGGAAGAAGCCGGCCTGCTCAGCACCGAGCGGCGCGGCATCAAGGTGCTGCATCTCGACGGCCTGCGCAGCTACACCTCGCCGGCCTGAGCCGCTTTCTTCAGTTCAGCTCAGCGCAGCGTCACACCGTCGAAGCGCATGCGGCCGTCGGGCCCCAGCTTGAAGCCCTGCACGTTCTTGCGCACCGCCACGGTCAGCTCGCCATGGGCGATCACGCTCCAGGGCAGTTGGGCCATCGCGATGCGCTGCGCCTTGGCATAGAGCTGCTGGCGCAGGCCCTGGTCGAGCGTCTGCCTGGCCTGCTGGATCGCCTCGTCATAGGCCTTGTCGCAGAAGAAGCTGGCGCTGGCGGCGCCGCAGGCCAGCTGGCCGGCGGTGTCGGCCGGCTCGGTATCGCCGTTCCAGCCCAGCAGCGCGGTGTCGTGCTCGCCGGCATCGATGCGCTTCAGGTACTCGCCCCATTCATAGCTGACGATGCGCGCCTGCACACCGATCTTGGCCCAGTCGGCCTGGATCATCTGCGCCATCAGCTGCGCATTCGGGTTGTAGAAGCGCTGCACCGGCATGGCCCAGAGCGTCACGTTCAGGCCGCTGACGCCGGCGCGCTTGAGCAGCTCGCGCGCCTGCTCGGGCGCATAGGGCACGGGCTTGAGCGTGGCGTCATGCGCCCAGCTGGCGCGCGGCATGGTCGAGACCGCCAGCTCGCCGGCCGGGCCGAACACCGTCTTCAACAGCGTGGGCTTGTCGATCGCCATGTCCAGCGCCTGCCGCACCGCCAGCTTGTCCAGCGGCGGCTTCTTCAGATTGAAGGCCAGGAAGCCCACGTTCAGGCCCGGCGCGCTGGCAAAGCCGATCGCCGCGTCCTTGGCCAGCTCCTGCACATCGGCGGCACTGGTGAGCGCGGCGATGTCGCATTCATTGCGGCGCAGGCGCTGGGTGCGCACATTGCGGTCCACCGTGATCGCATAGACGAGCTGGTCGACCAGCGCGGTATCGCGGCGGAAATAGTCGGGGTGGCGCGTGTAGCGCAGCACGCTGTCGGACTGGAAGCTCTTGAACACGAAGGGTCCGGTGCCCACCGGCAGCTGCGCGATCTGCGCGGCCTTGCCAGCCTTCAGCAGCTGGGCGCCGTATTCGGCCGACTGCATGGCGGCGAAGGCAAAGCTCAGCATGCTCAGGAAGGAGGCGTCGACGCTGCTGAGCGTGATCGCCACCTCGTCGTCGGCCAGCCGCTCCACCTTGCTGATCAGCTTGCTCCAGCCCAGCGAGAGCACATAGGGCGAGATGGTCGGATAGGCCTGCTGGAAGGGATGCTTGGGGTCGAGCAGACGGCCGAAGGTGAACAGCACGTCGTCGGCATTGAAGTCGCGCGTGGGCGTGAACCACGGCGTGCGGTGGAACTTCACGCCATGGCGCAGCTTGAAGCGCAGCTGGCGCCCGTCGGCGCTGACGTGCCAGCTTTCGGCCAGGCCCGGGATCAGCTTGCCGCTGCCGCGCTCGGCCTCCAGCAGGCCGTCGAAGACCGGCTGGGTCGCCACATGGTCGATGCCCGAATCGGTGTTGGCCGGATCAAAGGTCTTGGGGCTGCCGCTGGCGCAGAAGCGCAGCGTGCTGGCCTGGGCCAGCGTGGTGGCGAGGAGAGAAACCAGCAACAGCTTGCAAATCCGCGCCATCACAGCTCCTGTCAATGTTGCAGTGCCGGCACGGTGATCTCGCCCGGCACCGCCTTGCGTGCAAACAAGGTGTACATGGTGGGCACCACGAAGATCGTCAACAACGTGCCCAGGCTCATACCACCGACGATCACCCAGCCGATCTGCTGCCGGCTCTCGGCGCCGGCGCCGGAGGCCAGCGCCAGCGGCAGCGCGCCCAGCACCATCGCGCCGGTGGTCATCAGGATCGGGCGCAGGCGCAGCGCCGCGGCCTCCACCACCGCATCCATGGTAGCGCGGCCCTGCTGGCGCAGCTGGTTGCTGAACTCGACGATCAGGATGCCGTGCTTGGTGATCAGCCCCACCAGCGTGATCAGGCCGATCTGCGAATAGACGTTGAGCGTGCCACCCGACCATTGCAGCGCCAGCAGCGCGCCCACCATCGACAGCGGCACCGAGAGCAGGATCACGAAGGGGTCGACAAAGCTCTCGAACTGCGCCGACAGCACCAGGAAGATGAACAGCAGGGCCAGCACGAACACCAGGCCCAGCGCGCCCGAGGAGGACTTGTACTCGCGCGACACGCCGTTCAGCTCGGTGGCATAGCCCACCGGCAGTTGCTGCTGCGCGATCTCGTCCATCTTCACCAGCGCCTCGCCCAGCGCATAGCCGGGCGCCAGGCCCGCGGTGATGGAGACCGAGCGGCGCTGGTTGAAGTGGTTCAGCTCCTTGGGGCTGACCGCCTCGCTGACCTTCACCAGCGACGACAGCGGCACCAGCGCATCGCCCTTGCCGCGCACGAACAGGCGTTCGATCTGCTGCGGCGTGCTGCGGTGCTGCGACTCGGTCTGCACCAGCACGTCGTACTGCTCGGCATCGCGCTTGTAGCGCGTCACCGCGCGGCTGCCCAGCATGGTCTCGACGGTGCGCGCCACCTGGTCCACCTGCACGCCCAGATCGGCGGCGCGCTCGCGGTCCACCTCCAGATAGATCTCGGGCTTGTTGAGGCGCAGGTCGTTGTCGATCTGCACAAAGCCGGGGTACTTGCCCATCTCGGCGGTGAACTGGGCCGCCACCTTGGCGAGGTTCTGGTAGCTGTCGCCGGTGACGATGACGAAGTTGATGGGCCGCGAGTTGAAGCCCTGCCCCAGGCTGGGCGGCGTGATCGGGAAGGCGTTCACGCCCGGCAGCTGGCTGACCTGCGGGATCAGGCTGCGTGCCAGCTGCTGCGTGCTCTTCTTGCGCTCGTCCCAGTCCACGGTGCGCAGGATGGCGATGCCCTGCGACACGGTGGCGCCGCCGGCGAAGACGAAGCGCTTGTCGAACTCGGGGTACTGCGCGCCGATGCGCTCGACCGCATCGAGGTAGCGCGCGGTGAATTCCATGGTGGCGCCATCCGGCGCGGTGATGGGCATCACCACCACGCCGCGGTCCTCCATCGGCGAGAGCTCGGACTTGGCGTTGACGAACAGCCACCAGCTGCCCGCACCCGAGGCCAGCATCAGCATCACCACCAGCCAGCGCTGGCGCAGCGCCAGGCGCAGCAGGGCGGCGTAGCGCTCGCTGATCCACACCAGCACGCGCTCCATGCCGGCGTCGAATCGCGTCGGCCGGGCGTTGTGGCGCAGCAGCTTGGAGCACATCATGGGCGTGAGCGTGAGCGCCACGAAGCCCGACACCAGCACCGCGCCGGCCAGCGTGAGCGCGAACTCGACGAACAGGCGCCCGGTGCGGCCGGGCGTGAAGGCCAGCGGCGCGAACACCGCCACCAGGGTCAGCGTCATCGCCACCACCGCGAAACCGATCTCGCGCGCGCCCTGGAAGGCGGCCTGCAGCGGCGCCAGGCCCTCCTCGATATGGCGGAAGATGTTCTCCAGCACCACGATGGCATCGTCCACCACCAGGCCGATCGCCAGCACCAGGGCCAGCAGCGTCATGGTGTTCACGGTGAAGCCGGCCGCCGCCATGATGGCGAAGGAGCCGATCAGGCTGACCGGAATCGTCACCAGCGGGATGATGGAGGCGCGCAGGGTGCGCAGGAACACGAACACCACCAGGGCCACCAGCACCACCGCCTCGGCAATGGTGTGGTAGACCGACTGGATCGAGCGGTCGATGAAGATGGCGTTGTCGCTGGCCGGGCGCACCACGATGCCCGCCGGCAGGTCCTGTTGCAGGCGCGGCAGCATCGCGTTGACGGCCGCCGAGACCTCCAGCGGATTGGCGGTGGCCTGCTTGATCACGCCCACCGAGACCGCGGGCAGGCCGTTCAGGCGCACGCGCGAGCGCTCGCTGGCGGCGGCCTCGGCGATGCGCGCCACGTCCTTGAGGCGGATCACGCTGCCGTTCACCTGGCGCAGCGCGACCTCGGCAAACTCGGCCGCGCTGTTGAGATCGGTGCGCGCGGTGACGTTGAACTCGCGCTGCTGGCTCTCGATGCGGCCGGCCGGCACCTCCAGGTTCTGGCGCCGCAGCGCGTCCTCCACGTCCTGCACGGTGAGCTTGTAGGCGGCCAGGCGGTCGGCGTCGAGCCAGACGCGCATCGCATAGCGGCGATCGCCGCCGGTCTCCACATCGGCCACGCCGGGGATGGTCTGCAGGCGCGGCTTGACGATGCGGTTCACCACATCGGTGACCTGCAGCGGATCCAGCGTCTCGCTGGTGAACACCATGCGCAGCGTCGGCTGGGCATCGGCCTCGACCTTGGCGATCACCGGCTCGTCCACCGCGGTGGGCAGGCGAAAGCGCACGCGCGCGACGCGATCGCGCACATCGGCGGCGGCGTTGTCAGGGTTCTTCTCGAGCTTGAAGCGCACCGTGATCTGGCTCGACTCGGAGCGCGAGATCGAGGTCACGATATCGACGCCCTCGATGCCGGAGATCGAATCCTCCAGCGGCTTGGTGACCTGGCTCTCGATCACCTCCGAGGAGGCGCCGGTGAGGCGGGTGCTGACCGTCACCACCGGCTCGTCGATGCGCGGGTATTCGCGCAGCGAGAGCTTGCTGAAGGAGACAAAGCCCACCAGCACCAGCAGCAGTGACATCACCGTCGCGAAGACGGGGCGGCGGATCGCGATTTCGGACAAGCGCATGCGATCTGCCCCTTAGCGGCTGGCTGCCGAGGCCGCGGCTGGATTCACGGCATTGGCGGCGGCCCCGCCCTGCTTGTCCACATCGACCAGCCTGACCGCCTGCTGCTCGCCGCGCGTCAGGCGCGACTGGCCGGCGGTGACCACCCAGTCGCCGGCCTTGAAGCCGTCCAGCACCTCGACCTTGCCCGGCACGCGCAGGCCCAGGCGCGCCTCCAACCGCTGCGCCTGCTTGCCGCCCGCGCCATCCACCAGCTTGAACAGATATTGCTTGCCGCCCAGCGGCACCAGCGCCTCCTCGGGCACCACCAGGGCCTGGGCACGCGTGGCGAACACCACGCGCACGCGAGCGAACAGGCCCGAGCGCAGCTCGCTGCCGGGCTTGTCCAGGCGCGCGCGCACCAGCATGGCGCGGCCGCCGGCATCCAGCTGGGTATCGAGCGCCTCGACCTTGGCCGTGAAGCTGCGGCCCGGCAGCGCATCCAGCGAGAGCTCCACCGGCTGGCCGAGCCTCAAGCTGGGCACATAGCGCTCGGGCAGGCGGAAGTCCACCCACATCGAGGAGGCATCCTCCACGCTCACCAGCTCGGCGCCGTCCTTGACGTATTCGCCGAGGTTGACATTGCGGATGCCGGCCACGCCGTCAAACGGCGCCAGCACCTGCATGCGGCCGAGCTGGGCGCGGCTCAGCGCCACCTGGGCCTCGGCCACCTGCAGCGCCGCCACCGCCTGATCCACCACGCTGGCGGAGACGAAGTTCTGCGCCAGCAGCTCGCGATTGCGCTGCAGCTGGGTGCGGGCGATGCCGGCCTGGGCCTCGGCCTGCTGCAACTGCGCGGCCTGCAAGGCATCGTCCAGCTGTATCAAGACCTGACCCCGGCGCACGCGCTGGCCATCCGTAAAGCCGAGCTTGACGACGCGGCCGCTGACCTCGGGCTTGAGCACCACCGACTGGCGCGCGCGCAGGCTGCCTACCGCCTGGGCGTCGTCGGTGAGCGTCAGCAGCTCGACGGCGCGGCCCTCCACCAGGGTGGGGCCGCTGGCGCCCGCGGCCTTGGGCGCAATGGCGGCAGCCGCGCTGCCCTCGGGGCGGTGTTGCCACCAATAGGCCAGGCCACTCAGGCCCGCCAGGGCAAGCAGGGCTACAACGGTGTGGGTCTTCTTGATCAAGCTCATGCGCGCGGGTCTCCGAGCGCGCACTGTAGCGGCGAATGGCGGATTTCAGCGCCCGGCCCGGGCACCGCTGCGACCGGAGCTGGTTTTCTGGGTGCCAGTTGGGCGCGCCGGGCGCCCTGCGCACGCGCGCGGCTCAGCGGCCGACCGAGGCCGCGCCCTTGTTGGCGAGCGCGTCGGCGCGCTCGTTGCCCGGATCGCCGGCATGGCCCTTGACCCAGCGCCACTCCACCTGGTGCAGCTTGCGCAGCGCGTCCAGGCGCTGCCAGAGCTCGACGTTCTTCACCGGCTTGCCGTCGGCGGTCTTCCAGCCGCGGCGCTGCCAGCCGGCAATCCATTCGGTCATGCCCTTGCGCACGTATTCGCTGTCGGTGTAGATGACGATCTGGCAGCTGCGCTTGAGCGAGGCCAGTGCCTCGATCACGGCGGTGAGTTCCATGCGGTTGTTGGTGGTGTTGGCCTCGCCGCCGCACATTTCCTTCTCGTGGCCACCGGCGCTCAACCAGGCACCCCAGCCGCCCGGGCCGGGGTTGCCCTTGCAAGCACCATCGGTGTAGATGACGACGCTGGGCTTGGCAATCTGGGCCGCGGCCGCTTTGGGTTCTGTCATGGATCTCGTATCGAAGAGGAAGAAGAAGAAAACTGATGCGGGTGCGAATTCAAGGCCACCGCCGAGGCGCCGCGCGCCTGCCGGCGCTGCTGCCGCGCCAGGCCGACCAGGCGCATGCCATGCACGCGCTTGACCGCCACCACGAAGTAGACCGCGCCCAGCACGGTCCACCAGCGCGGCCCCAGGCGTTCCAGCCATTGCCAGCGCGCCAGCCAGGCGGCGCTGCGCAGCGGCGGCCGGTAGCAGCCGAACTGCGCCTGCTCGACCTCGAAGCTCAGCAGGCGCAGCCAATCGCGCAAGCGCCAGTAGCCGATGAAATCACCGGCGCGCGGCAGGAACAGGGGTGGCTCGCCGCGCAGGCGGAAACGGCTGCGCAAGCGCCCCAGATTCTGCCTCAAGCCCCACAGGCTGGCCGGGTTCAGGCCCAGGATCACCAGCCGCCCCTCCGGCCGCAGCACGCGCTCGACCTCGCGCAGCGTCAGGTGCGGGTCCAGCGCCAGCTCCAGCGCATGCGGCAGCACCACCAGGTCCAGGCTGTTGGACTCGAAGGGCAAGGCATCGAACTCGCAGTGCAGCGACACCGCCGCCGGGCGCTCGTCCAGGGGCCAGTCGAGCAGGGGCTGCTCGAGCGAATCGAGCGCCAGCCAGCGGTGCGGCATGCGGTTGCTGCGCAGGCCCTGCAGCTCGGGCAGGCCCAGCTGCAGGGCGTGAAAGCCGAACAGATCGGCCACCGCCTCGTCCAGCCGCGCCTGCTCCCAGGCCAGCAGATAGCGCCCGGGCGGCGTCTGCAGCCAGGCGGCGAGCTCTACAATTTGGGATTCGCGTGTCATCGCCCTCGCCGCACTAACTCTTGCTCACTGCATGAATCTGGTCGCCCTGCATCTGGTCGCCATCAGCGCCTTCAACGACAACTACATCTGGATGCTGCATGACGGCGTTCAAGCCCTGGTGGTTGATCCAGGCGATGCCGCGCCGGTGCTGCAGACCTTGCGCTCCTTGTCGCTGCGCCTCGCGGGCATTCTAGTGACCCATCACCACGCCGATCATGTGGGCGGCCTGGCCGAGCTGCGCCCGGTGCTGCAGGGCCAGGTCTGGGGCCCGGCCGGCGAGGCCATCCCGGGCCCCTATGAGCCACTCAGCGGCGGCGCTAGCCTGACGCTGCTGGGCCAGCGCCTGCGCGTGCTGGACGTGCCCGGCCACACCGCCGGCCATATCGCCTTCGTGCTGGACGCGCCCAGCGACGGCTCGGCACCGCTGCTGTTCTGCGGCGACACCCTGTTCTCCGGCGGCTGCGGCCGGCTGTTCGAGGGCAGCCCGGCGCAGATGCTGGCCTCGCTGCAGCAGCTGGCGGCGCTGCCGGGCGACACGCGGGTTTGCTGCGCGCATGAATACACCTTGTCTAATCTGCGCTTTGCGCGGACCATAGAGCCCGCCAACCAGGCCCTGCAGCAGTACCAGGCCTGGTGCGAGGCGCAGCGTGCGGCCGGCCTGCCCACCCTGCCCTCCAGCCTGGCACGCGAACTTGAGATCAACCCGTTCCTGCGTTGCACGGCCGCCGACGTGATCGCGTCGGCGATGCAGTGGCGCAGCGAACACCAGCAGGTCCCCATCGCCGCCGACGGTTCGCCGCTCGCGGTATTCGCCAGCTTGCGGCAATGGAAGAACGACTATCGATGAGCATGCATTTGAGCCCTCCCAGGCAAGTCCTGACCCTCGCGAGCCTGGCGGCCGCCCTGCTGCTGGGCGCCTGCGCCACCACCGCCCACGATGCGGGCCCGCCGCCCGCCGCCGCGCCGCTCGAACGCGAGGCCGCGGCCCCGCCGCCCAAGACCACCGACACCGCGCAGCAGGGCTTCCGCCAGGCCGAGAGCGAATCGATGGCCCTGCTGGAAGACAGCCTCAACCCCGGCGCCAAGATCGACCTCAACGACGCCGCCGCCCAGGCCGACCTGTGGGCGCGCATCCGCCGCGGCTTTGCCATGCCCGAGCTCGACAACGAGGGCGTGCGCCGCGCCGAGGCCTGGTACAGCGCCCGCCCGGACTATGTGCAGCGCATGACCGAGCGCGGCAGCCGCTACCTGTTCCACATCGTCGAGGAAGTTGAAAAGCGCGGCATGCCCACCGAGCTGGCCCTGCTGCCCTTCGTCGAAAGCGCCTTCGTCACCGACGCCACCTCGCGCGTCAAGGCCTCCGGCATGTGGCAGTTCATGCCCGCCACCGGCCGCGATTTCGCGCTCAAGCAGAACGTCTTCCGCGACGACCGGCGCGACGTGCTGGCCTCTACGCGCGCCGCGCTCGACTATCTCGGCCGCCTCGGCAAGATGTTCGATGGCGACTGGCAGCTGGCGCTGGCCGCCTACAACTGGGGCCAGGGCAATGTGAGCAAGGCGATCGCGCGCAACCAGAAGGCCGGCCTACCGACCGACTACGACAGCATCAAGATGCCGGACGAGACGCGCTACTACCTGCCCAAGCTGCAGGCGGTGAAGAACATCGTGCTGCGCCCGGACGCCTATGCCCTGAGCCTGCCGCCGGTGGCCAACCACCCCTACTTCCTGTCGGTGAAGATCGAGCGCGACATGGACGTGGCCCTGGCCGCCAATCTAGCTGGCATGAGCGAGGAGCATTTCCGCCAGTTCAACCCGCAGATGAACCAGCCGGTGATCCTGGCCAAGGCCGGCGGCGAGGCCGGGGGCCAGGTCTTGCTGCCCTACGACAACGCCGCCGTCTTCATCGGCCAGCTGGCCGCGCACCAGGCCGTCAACCGCGGCCCGCTGGCGAGCTGGACCGCCTGGGTGGTGCCCAAGACCATGAAGCCGGCCGAGGCCGCCAAGCAGCTGGGCATGAGCGAGGCGCAACTGCGCGAGCTCAACAAGATCCCTGCGCGCATGCTGGTCAAGCAGGGCTCGACCCTGCTGGTGCCGCGCACCGCGCACCGCGACCAGGATGTCTCCGAGCACCTGGCCGACAACGCCAGCATGAGCCTGGCGCCCGATGTGCCGCCGCTGCGGCGCGTCGCGCTGAAGGCCGGCAAGGGCGAGACGGTGGCCTCGGTGGCCAAGCGCTGGCGCGTCAGCGCCGGCCAGGTGGCGCAATGGAACAAGGTGGGCGTGAAGGCGAGCTTCAAGCCCGGCCAGCCGCTGGTGATCTACACCGCCCAGGCCGAGCCGGCCCCCACGCGCGTGGCGCAGGCCGGCAAGCCCGCGTCCAGGCCCGCCAGCAAGCCGGCGGCCCGCGTGGGCGGCCGCACCGTCACCGCCATGAACAACAGCGCGCCGGTGCTGTCGCGTCAGCTCACGCAGCGCCGCTGAAGAACAGCGCGATGCTGAAGCCCATGCCGACGAACCAGGTGATCGAGCGCGCCGAGGCCTTGTCGCTCACATAGAGCGCGATGTAGACGACACGGGCGGCGATGAAGCCCAGCGCCAGCAGGTCCACGCGCTCCTGCGGCGCATGCATCTGCTGCGCCGCCAGCACACCGGCAATGAACAGTGGCAGGGCCTCGAAGCTGTTGGACTGCGCCGCATTGGCGCGCGCCTGCCGGCCGGTGAGCTGGGCCAGCCAGGCACGCGGCTGATGGTTGTCATAGCCGCCGGCGCTGCGCCGCTTGCCGATGCCGGGCGACTTGGCGATGCCGGCACAGACGATGGGCAGCAGGGCCGCGATGATGATGCAGTAGTTGGCAAAGGTCATGAGACAAGAGGCCCCGCGGGTTCAACGTCGATCCACCAGGGCATGCGCGATGGTGCCCAGGTCCACATACTCGAGCTCGCTGCCCACCGGCACGCCGCGCGCCAGCCGGGTGGAACGCAGGCCGCGCGCGCGCAGCACCTCGCCCACCACATGGGCGGTGGCCTCGCCCTCGGCGGTGAAGCTGGTGGCGAGGATGACCTCCTCCACCAGGCCATCGGACGCCCGCTCCAGCAACTCGGCCACGCCGATGTCCTTGGTGCTGATGCCGTCCAATGGGCTGACGCGCCCCTGCAGCACGAAGTAATAGCCGCGGTAGGAGCCGGTGCGCTCCAGCGCCGCCTGATCGGCCGGCGTTTCCACCACACACAGCAGCTTGGCGTCGCGCGTGGCATCCAGGCAGACCGGGCACAGCGCCGCCTCGCTGAAGGTATGGCAGCGCTGGCAATGCTGTACCTGCTGGGCCGCCGCGGCGAGCGCGGCGGACAGGCGCTGCGCACCCTCGCGGTCATGCTGCAGCAGGTGGTAGGCCATGCGCTGCGCCGACTTCTGGCCCACGCCGGGCAGGCGCCGCAGCGCCTCGATCAGTTGCTCAAGCGCGCTCAACGGCCGCTCAGAATGGGAACTTCATGCCGGGAGGCAGCGGCATGCCGGCCGTCAGCTTGCCCATCTTCTCCTGGCTCACCGCCTCGGCACGGCGCAGGCCGTCGTTGAAGGCGGCGGCCACCAGGTCCTCCAGCATGTCCTTGTCGTCCGCCAGCAGGCTGGGGTCGATGCTGACGCGCTTGACGTCGTGCTTGCAGGTCATCGTGACCTTCACCAGGCCGGCGCCCGACTGGCCCTCGACCTCGATGGTGCCGAGCTCGTCCTGCGCCTTCTTCAGGTTGTCCTGCATCGCCTGGGCCTGCTTCATCAGACCGGCCAGTTGACCCTTCATCATGGTGTGTTCTCCGTATGGTTCAGTGTGGTTTGATGGACCCGGGCACGATGCGTGCCGTCCGGAACTGCGTCAGCAGTTGCTGGACGAAGGGGTCCTCGAGAATGATTTGCTCGGCGCGGCGCTGGCGCGCGCGCACCTCGGTGGCGTCGCGCAGCGCGGGCGAGTCCTGGGCCAGGCCGGGCTCCAGCTCGATCACGGCGGCGGCCTGCAGATGCGCGGCGAGCGCGGCCTCCAGCTTGTCCTTCAAGGCCGGCTGGCGCAACGACTCGCGCTCCACGCGCAAGCGCCAGACCTGCGGTTGGGCCTGCGCGTCGATGCCGACGCATTCGGCCTGCATACCCAGTTCGCGCACCAGGGCGGTGACGCCCAGTTGCCGGATCAGGCCGGCCCAGCGCTCGCCCAGGGGGGTGGGCACGAGCGGAATCTCGGCCCCAGCGGTGGAGGCATAGCCGCCCTCGCCGCCGGGCGCAGCGGCAGCGCCCGCGCTATCGCTGGACATATCGCCGACATCCAACGAGGCCTCCGCCAGCGCCACACCGTCGTCATCGGCGGGCGGCACATCCAGCCAGGGCGGCGGCTCGTCGCCGAGCTCGGGCTCGGGCGCACGCTCCACCGGCTTGGGGCGCAGGCGCGCGCTCATGGGGCTGTCGGCGCTGGGGCGCTCGCGGCTCGCCTGCACCGGCGCGGGGGCCGGAGCCGGCGGCGCGGGCTTGGACGCGGGCTCGCTGGCCACCGTGGCCACCGGCTTCACGGCCATGCTGGGCGCCGCGGTGCGCAGCAGCGGCGCGGCGGCGGCAGGCGCGGCCGACGCCACGGGGGCAGGTCTTGCCAGCGGCCTGGCCGCCGGTGCTACGCCGCGTTCCCCGCCCGCCGCGGCGGGGCGAAAGCTGAGCATGCGCAGCAGCACCATCACCAGGCCGGCGTAGTCGTCCGGCGCCAGCGAGAGTTCGGCGCGGCCGTGCAGGGCCATGCTGTACATCACCTGCACCTCGTCGGCGGGCAGCAGGGCCGCCAGGCGCTGCGCCTCGGCGGTCTCGGGGTCCTGCTCGTCCAGCGCGCCCGGCGCGGCCTGGGCCACCGCCATCTGCTGCAGGGTGCTGGCCAGGTCCTCCAGCGTCCCCGCGGCCGACAGGCCCAGGTTGCGCAGGCCATCGGCCTGGGCCACCACGGCCGGGCCGTCGCTGGCGATGAGGGCATCGAGGATGGCGATCACATGGCCGCGATCCACCGTGCCGAGCATCTGGCGCACGCCGGCCTCCTGCAACTGGCCGGCGCCAAAGGCGATCGCCTGGTCGGTGAGCGAGAGCGCATCGCGCATCGAGCCACGCGCGGCGCGCGCGAGCAGGCGCAGCGCGCCGGGCTCGGCCGGCACCTGCTCGGCCTGCAGCACCTGGGTCAGGTGCGAGAGCACGTTCTGCGGCGCCATCGGGCGCAGATTGAACTGCAGGCAGCGCGACAGCACCGTCACCGGCACCTTCTGCGGGTCGGTGGTGGCGAGCACGAACTTCAGATAGTCGGGCGGCTCCTCCAGCGTCTTCAGCATGGCGTTGAAGGCGGTGTTGGAGAGCATGTGCACTTCGTCGATCATGTAGACCTTGAAGCGCCCCACCACCGGCTTGTAGACCGATTGGTCCAGCAGCTGCGAGATCTCCTCGACGCCGCGGTTGGAGGCCGCGTCGAGCTCCACATAGTCAACGAAGCGGCCGGCATCGATGTCGCGGCAGGCGTCGCAGACGCCGCAGGGCGTGGCGGTGATGGTGCCATTGCCGTCCGGGCCGGTGCAGTTCAGGCTCTTGGCGAGGATGCGCGAGACCGTGGTCTTGCCCACGCCACGCGTGCCGGTGAACAGATAGGCATGGTGCAGGCGCTGCTGGGTGAGTGCATTGGCCAGGGCCTGCACCACATGCTCCTGGCCCACCAGCTCTTCGAAGCTGTGGGGGCGATATTTGCGCGCGAGGACCTGGTAACTCATGGCCGGCATTCTATGGGCGCTTGCCCCGTCGCCCCAGCGGCGTCGGCCAAGGCAGGGTGAACGATAATGCCACCCCATGAGCACGCATGCCCCCTCCTCCCCGGACACCCTGAGCTACGAGCAAGCCGGGGTCAATTACGACCTGATCGACCCCCTCAAGGTGAGCGCCCAGCGCGCTGCCGCCGCCACCGCCGTCCATATGGGCGCGCATGGTTTCAGCGAGGTCAAGGCCTCGCGCGGCGAATCCGCCTATGTGCTGGACGTGGGGCCCTTCTACCTCGCCTCCATCGTCGAATGCCTGGGTTCCAAGACCCTGGTGGCCGACGAGATGAACAAGCTCACCGGCAAGAACTATTACGACGGCATCGCCCAGGACACCATCGCGATGGCGGTGAACGACCTCATCACGGTGGGCGCCACGCCGCTGGTGGTGCAGGCCTACTGGGCCGCCGGCGGCTCCGACTGGTTCGGCAATGCCGAGCGCGCCCAGACCCTGGTGGCCGGCTGGAAGAAGGCCTGCGACATCTGCCAGGTTTCCTGGGGCGGCGGCGAAACGCCGGCGCTGGCCGGCATCGTTGAGGAGGGCCGCATCGACCTGGCGGCCTCCTGCACCGGCATCATCAATCCCAAGAGCCGCCTCTCGGTGGGTGACGCGCTGGCCGCCGGCGACGCCATCGTGCTGCTGGCCTCCAGCGGCATCCATGCCAACGGCCTGTCGCTCGCGCGCAAGCTGGTGGAGCGCCTGCCCCAGGGCTACCTCACCGAGGTGGAGCCCGGCCTCAGCTACGGCGAGGCGCTGCTGGCACCCACGGTGCTGTACTCGCCCGTCACCGAGGCGCTCTTCAAGGCCGGCATCCAGCCGCATTACTGCGCCAACATCACCGGCCATGGCTGGCGCAAGCTGCTGCGCCACCCGGCCCAGTTCACCTACCGCATCCACACCGTGCCGCCGGTGACGCCGGTGCTGAAGTTCATGCAGGAACACGCCAAGCAGGACGACCGCGAGGCCTACTCGACGCTGAACATGGGGGCAGGTTTTGCCATCTTCGTTCGTCCCGAGGACGCCGAGCGCACCGTGGCCGTGGCCAAGGCCTGCGGCATCGAGGCCTGGGTAGCGGGCGCGCTGGAGGAAGGCCCCAAGCAGCTGCTGATCGAGCCGCTCAACATCCGCTTCAGCGACGACGACCTGCAGCTTCGCTGAGGGCCGCGCAATCCTCGCTTACAATCCGCGCTGACGGGCCTCCTCGCATGGAAGCGCGGCCAACCGGGTCAGGTGGGGAACCAAGCAGCCCTAGTCGTTGTGACCAGTGCCGGGGGTAAGGCTCGTCAACCCCCCCTCTTTTTTCTGATCGGCGTTCTCAGCTCGCCTGCTTGAACGCCATCACCGCCTGGTTGCGCAGCGTGCGCAACAGCGACAGCTCCTTCTCCCCCAGATCGATGCCGCCCGGCGTGGCCTTGTCGGCATAGATCATCGCGAAGGGCGCGCCCTTCATGGCCATCGGCAGGATCAGGAAGCTGGGGGCCTTGGGCGCCCCCATGAACCAGGCAGGCAGGCGCTCGGCAATCTTGGCCACGGTGGCATCGGCAATCAAGGTGTCGACCCCCTTCTGGCAGACCGCGGCGAACAGATCGACATGCGCCCCGGGCGCATGCCGCAGCGGCACACGGAACAGCGGCGCCACCAGTTCGACGCCCTCGCCCAGGCCAAAGCGCCCGGTGAGCGTTTCGGTCTTGGGGTCGCGCAGACAGAACACCACGCGCCGGAAACCCAGGCCGCGGTAAATCGTCTCCAGGATCATGCGCAACACTTCGTTGAGCTTGAAGTTCTCCACCATCGCGTTGGTGATGTCCTGGATGCCCGCGGCCAGGGTCTCGGACGCCTGCTCCAGCGAGACCTGGCGCTCGTCCAGCACCATGGTGGGCTCGTACATCACGGTGGTGGCGTGCAGCTCGTGCGGCGACAGGCTGTCGCCCGGCGCGGGCGTCAGCGGTGCCAGCAGGCGCTGGCCGGGCGAGCTCTTGGGCAGGCGGATCTCCATCGCCTCGGCCATCTGCGAGAGGTTGCGGCGCGCCAGGTCGGCGGCGGTATCGAAGTCCTGCGCGGAAATGCCCAGCGCGCGCGAGTAGCGCTGCGCCATCGCCTTGACCTTGGCATGGGCCTCGCTCGGGTCGGAGTGCAGGATCACGTCGGCCACGTCGTTGGCGGCGCGCGCCAGCCAGCGCTGGCGCTCGGCCGGCGCATCCACCGCCCGGTTCGGCGCCTCGCCGTCGGGGCGGCGCATGGCGCGCTGCAACTGCTCGGGCAGGCCCCATTGCCGCGCCACTCCCAGGCCCATCTGCTCGTAGCTCAGACCCAGCACCTGGGCCGATGCGGCGGCCTCGCTGAGCGGGGCCGCGGCGCCCTCGCGGCGCTCCGGCCGGGTGATGCGGCGCACCTGCTCCGCTTCCTCGGGAAAGTAGAACTCGGTCAGCAAGCGCCCCAGGTTCTGCAGCATGGCGGAGAGGAAGGCCTCCTCGTTCTCGCGCGTGGCGCTGCAGAGTTCGCGCGCCAGCGAGCCCGCCATCAGCGAGCGCAGAAACTCCACCCGCAGCTGCTGCGCATGGGCCTTGTTCTCCATGCGTTCGAGCAGGATCAGCGACATGGCCAGATTGCGTATGCCCGCAAAGCCGATCAGGGCCGCGGCGCGCGACACGGTGGTGATGCCGCCGCCCCCGGCATGGCTGAACTGGGCCGTGTTCACCAGGCGCAGCAGCTTGTGGGTGAGCGCGACGTCCTTGAGGATTTCGTTCGAAATGCTGGCCAGGCTCTCGTTCTCCGATTGCGTGAGCCGCTGGATGCGGCCCATCGCGTCGGACATGGCCGGGAAGTCGGTCTTGTGCCGCATGCGGCGCAGCAGGAATTCCAGCGTCGCGTTCTCGGTGGCATCCACCGGCTCGGCCTGCACCGTCGGGTGCAGCCATTCGGCCAGCGCGTCGTGGAACTCGCGCGCGGTGTGCCAGCGCTGCGCGGGGTCGCGCGCCAGGCCGCGCTGGATGGTGGCACGCAGCTTGTCGTCCACGTCGGTGCCGAGGCCATGGGGCAGCAGCAGATCCTGCTCGATGACGCGGCGCACCGCCGCCCAGGGGTCGGGGTGGTAGTTGAGGCGCTGGCCCGAGAGCATCTCGGCCAACATCACGGCGGCCGCAAACACGTCCATCTGCGGGCTGGGCGCCAGGCCCTTGGCCGCCTCGGGCGAGATATAGCCGGGTGTACCCACCACGCGCTGCGGCCGCCCGGCGTCCGAAATCCAGGCGGCGATGCCGAAGTCCATCACGCGGGCGCGCCCCTTGGCGTCGATCATGATGTTGGAGGGCTTCAGGTCACGGTGCACCACGCCGGCGGCGTGCGCGGCACCGAGCCCGTCGAGCACGCCCAGCATCAGCTCCACGGCATCGCGGGCGCGCCCATAGGGGCCCGCGCGCAGCTTGTCGGCCAGCGTGCCGCCGCTCACATACTCGAACACCATATAGGCCTGGCCGTCCTGCATATCGGCCTCGAACACCGGCACGATATTCGGATGGGTGAGCCGCGCCACCGCGCGCGCCTCGTGCAGCCAGGCGTCGACGCTGCTGGGCTCGGCGCCCTTGTGCAGCACCTTCAGCGCCACCTCGCGGTCCAGCCGCGGGTCATGGGCCAGCCACACGGTGGCCTGCGCCCCTTCGCCTAGCTGTTTGATCGGACGGAACCGCCCCATGGCCGCGGGCGGCTGCGAGACGGGAGGCAGAGACGACATGGTGGACCTTTGAACTCTGGCCTGACGCAGGCTGCTGAACGACGAACTCAGGAAGTCTCCTCGGGAGGTTTGCCGCCCAGTTTCGCTCTGAGCGTCGAGGCCTTGGGTAGCGGGGCGGCACCGTCGCGCGGCGCCATCGATTCTGCATCGCCATCGAGCGCGCCGGGCTCGGTGGGCAGCGGCGCACTGAAACTGGCCTCGGCGATGGCCACCCCGGCCGACCGGAACGGGGCATCGCCGTCCTGCCGTGCCTGCTCGGGATGCAGGGCCTGCAGCACATCGCGCAGCCCCAGGCCCAGCACGCGCGCGTAGCGCCGCGTCGCCAGCTCGATGGCCGGCTGGCGCTTGGCCTCGGGCAGCAGTTGTGCGTCGATCAGCTCGTTGGCCAGGCTGCAGGTCAGGCGCAACAGTTCGGCATCGCCCTCGGCGCTGCGCACCGGCGCATCGGGCGCCTGGCGATGCATCATGTGCATCACCTCTTCGCCCAGCGCCCAGTAGCGCGCCACCGCCAGGGCCAGCGCATTCAGGTCGCAGCCCAGCACCGCGTAGGCGGCGGCAACCTCGCTCATGCCCTGCGGATTGGGGTTGTCTTCGGTGGCCTCGCCCGGCTGCATGAGCTGGCGGATCTGCTGCGCATCGTCGGCAAAGTGGTACTGCAGCAGCAGGCGGCCGAGGTTCTGCAGCACCGTGATGAGGTAGACCACCTCGCCGTCATAGCCGGCGGGGCGCAGCGCCTGGGCCACCATGCCGGCCCGGTGCACCCGCGTCATCAGGCTGCGCAGCAGCGCCGCCTGCACCTCGCCGAGCGGCCCCGGCCAGGGCTTGAGCGAGCGTGCCGCCTGCTGCAGGCCGTTCAGCCCCAGCATGGCGATGGCGCGCTGCATGTTCAGCACCGTGCCGCCGCTGGTAACGCCCTGCTGCTTGAGCGCGTTGTTGACGCGGCGCAGCAGTTCCAGGCTCAGGCCCATGTCCTGCAGCACCAGACTGGAGAGCTCGCTGGCATGCTGGCCCTCCAGCGAGGAGGACTGGCCGATGCGGTGCAGCTTGCCCGAGCTGGCCGGCAGATGGCCGATGCGTTGCAGCTTGTCCATCAGCAGCGCGATCGGCCCGCCCTGGTCGTAGGCGGCGGCGGTGCGCCAGCCGTCCAGCGCGCGCAGGAAGCTGCGCGCCAGGTGGTAGCGCTGGCGTGCCTGGCGGTCGGTGGCGCGGTTGGCGATGGCGCGCAGCGGCTCGGGGATCGGATGCGGCGTCTCCCAGCCCAGGCGCACCAGCTCCTTGCCCAGCGGCTGCATCTGCTGCACCGCGGCCTGCAGATCCTGCTGCTCCAGCACCGCGCGGCCACTCAGCAGGCGGTGCAGGAGCAGGCCGACGCACAGCACATCCTCCTCGGCCGACTCGCGCACCGCGCGGCGCGTGACGGTGTTGAAGTCCACGCCGGCGGGGAACACCTCCTGCGCCAATTCCAGGCCAGCCAGGCGCACCTTGTTGGCGGCGTCGATCAACAGGTAGCTGCTTTGCAGATCGCGGTGCGCATGGCCGGCCTCATGCGCGAAGGCCAGGCCCTCGAGCAGCTGGCAGACCCAGTCGGCGGCCTCCAGCGGCGTGGGCGCTGGCTGGCGCGCCAGGCGCTCGTCCAGGGTTTCGCCCAGCGCGCGGTCGTAGGCCAGGAAGGGCCATTGCTCGACCCGCCCGACCTCGATCACATGGGCCAGGTTCGGGTGCTGCACGCGCGCGCCGGCATGGGCGGTCTTGAGCCAATGGGCCATCGCCGCCTCGCTATTGGGCGCCTGGCGCGGCATCGCCAGCAGCATCTCCTGGCCGTGGCGCGAGTCGAACACCAGCCACAGCATGCTGCGCGTGCTCTTGTTGAGCAGGGCGCGCAGCTCGAAGCGCCCGAAGCGGCGCATCGGCGCGGCCGAGGGGGCGGCTGGGGTGGTAGCGGTTGGTGCGGGCTGGGCGTCGGACACGGCGGGGCTGGCCCTCCACGGCCAGTTTCATTTGTAAGCATTTGACCCAAAACAGCCCGCCTGCGGTAGCGGGAACTGGCGGGTTTTGTCGTTCTTTTCGCGACCGGCCTCAGTTGCTGAGCTGCGCCCAGACCTTGTCCAGACGCTTCACGCTGACCGGTTGGGGGGTGCGCAGTTCCTGTGCAAACAGGCTGATGCGCAACTCCTCCAGCTGCCAGCGGAAGTCCACCAGGCGCGCATCCTGCGTGCCCTTGAGCTCGGCCACGCGGCGCAGATAGCGCTGCTCCAGCGGGCGCAGCTCGGCCAGGCGCTGGGCATCGCGGGCCGGGTCTGCACGCAGCTTGTCCAGGCGCGCGGTGATGCCCTTGAGGTAGCGCGGCAGATGCTGGGCCTGGGCCCAGGGCGTCAGTGCCACGAACTGCTTGGGCATCAGGCGCTGCAGCTGCGCGGCGACATCGTCGGCCACTTCCTTGGGCGCGCGCGCATCCTTGAGCTTGCGCGTGGCGGCCTGGTATTCGATCAGGATCACCCCGGTCAGGCGCGCCACCTCCTGCGCGATCAGGTTCAGGCGCGTGCGCCCCTCTTCCAGCCGCTGCTTGAAGGCGAACTCGTCCGCCGGCAGCGGCTCGGCCAGGAAGGCGCGGTCCACCGCCACGCCGATGATCTGGTCGCGCAGCTCCTCGGCCGTGCCCAGGCCCATGTAGAACACCGACATCTTCTGCAGATCGGGGATGTTCTTCTCCAGGTATTTGAGCGGCTCCTTGAGCTGCAGGGCCACCAGGCGGCGCAGACCCAGGCGGTGCTTGGCGGCGGCCACCTCGGGCTCGTCGAAGACCTCGATCTCCACCTGCGTGCCGCGGTCGATCAGGGCCGGGAAGCCGATCAGGGTCTGCGCACCGCGCTGGATTTCCATCAGCTCGGGCAGCTCGCCAAAAGTCCAGGCGGTGTAGGCCTGGCTGGCCTGGGTGGCCTCGCGCGCCTTGGGCTTCTGAAGCACTTCAGCGCGCACGCCACCCTTGGCGACCGGCGCCGGCGCGGGCGCCGCCTGCGGCGTGGCTAGCTTGAGCTGGGCCAGGGCCTGGAAGGCCGAGCGCGCCTGCGCGCCCAGCTCGGCCTTGAGCGCCGCGAGATTGCGGCCCATGCCCAGCTGGCGGCCATGCTCGTCCACCACGCGATAGTTCATGAACAGATGCGGCTGCAGCTGCTCGAGCTTGAAGTCATTGCGCTGCACGGCGATCTGGCTGCGCTCCTTCACCGCCTTCAGCAGCACCTCGACCAGGCTGCCCTGGGCAAAGGGGTTGAGCTCGATGAACTCGGCCACGAAGTCGGGCAGCGGCACCAGGCGCGCGCGCGGCTTCTGGTGCAGGCTCTTCAGCAGGGCCATGATCTTGGCCTCCAGCATGCCCGGCACCAGCCATTCGCAGCGCTCCTCGCTGACCTGGTTGAGCGCATAGATGGGCACGCTGACGGTCAGGCCGTCGCGCTGGTCGCCCGGCTCGTGCAGATAGCTGGCCATGCAATCGACCCCGCCCAGGCGGATCGTCTTGGGGAAGGCATTGCTGGTGATGCCGGCCGCCTCATGGCGCATCAGCTCGTCGCGGCTGAGATGCAGCAGGCGCGGATTGGCGCGGCTGGCTTCGCGGACCCACTTCTCCAGCGTGGCGCCCGAGCAGACCTCGCGCGGCAGCTGCTGGTCGTAATAGTTGTAGATCAGCTCGTCGTCCACCAGCACGTCCTGGCGGCGCGACTTGTGCTCCAGCTCCTCGACCTTGGCGATCTGCTTCTGGTTGTGCGCCAGGAAGGGCAGGCGGCGCATCATGTCGTCAGGCAACTCGCCATTCACCAGCGCCTCGCGGATGAAGATCTCGCGCGCCGCCGGCAGGTCGACGCGGCCGAAGTTCACGCGCCGGTTGTTGTAGATGACGATGCCGTAGAGCGTGGCGCGCTCCAGCGCGATGACCTCGGCGGCCTTCTTCTCCCAATGCGGCTCCAGCAACTGGGTCTTGAGCAGATGGCCGGCCAGCGGCGCGATCCACTGCACATCGATATTGGCGATGCCGCGGCCGAACAGGCGCGTGGTGTCCACCAGCTCGGCGGCGATGATCCAGCGCCCCGGTTTCTTGCTCAGGTGCGCACCGGGGTGGCGCCAGAACTTGATGCCGCGCGCGCCCAGGTACCAGTCGTCCTCGTCGCTCTTGCAGCCGATATTGCCCAGGAGGCCGGCCAGCATCGAGAGATGCACCTGCTCGTAGGTGGCCGGGCTGCCGTTGAGGCGCCAGCCATGCTCGGCCACCACGGTGTGCAGCTGCGAGTAGATGTCGCGCCATTCGCGCACGCGGCGTGGCGAGACGAAGTTGTCGCGCAGCAATTGCTCGTGGCGGCGGTTGGAAAGCTTGTGCTCGCCCTGCCCGCCGCGGCTTTCTTCCAGCCATTTCCAGAGCTTGAGATAGCCCATGAACTCGGAGCGCTCGTCGTCGAACTTCTTGTGCTTCTCGTCGGCCTGCTGCTGTTGCTCCATCGGCCGGTCGCGCACATCCTGGCCCGACAGTGCGCTGGCGATGATGAGCACCTCGGCCAGTGCCTCGCGGCTCTTGGCCTCCAGAATCATGCGGCCCACGCGTGGGTCCAGCGGCAGCTTGGAGAGCTCGCGGCCGATCGCGGTGAGTTCGTTGCCCTCATCCACCGCGCCCAGCTCGGCCAGCAGCTGGTAGCCGTCGGCGACGGCTTTGCGCGGCGGCGGTTCGATGAAGGGAAAATCGTCCACCTGTCCCAGATGCAGGGCCTTCATGCGCAGGATCACGCCGGCCAGCGACGAACGCAGGATCTCGGGGTCGGTGAAGCGTGGCCGCTCGTTGAATTCCTTCTCGGCGTACAGGCGTATGCAGATGCCATTGGCGACGCGCCCGCAGCGCCCGGCGCGCTGGTTCGCCGCCGCCTGGCTGATCGGCTCGATCTGCAGCTGCTCGACCTTGTTGCGGTAGCTGTAGCGCTTCACCCGCGCCTGCCCTGGGTCGATCACATAGCGGATGCCGGGCACCGTCAACGAGGTCTCGGCCACATTGGTGGCCAGCACGATGCGGCGCTGGCCATGCGGCTCGAACACGCGGTCCTGCTCCTGCTGCGACAGGCGCGCGAACAGCGGCAGGATTTCCACGCCGGGCGGATGGTGCTTGCGCAGCGCCTCGGCGGCCTCGCGGATCTCGCGCTCACCGGGCAGGAACACCAGCACATCGCCGCCGCCCTCGCGCCAGAGCTCATCGACGGCGTCGGTGATGGCGTTGTTGAGGTCGTACTCGCGCGATTCCTCGAAGGGCCGGTAGCGCTGCTCCACCGGGAAGGTGCGGCCCGAGACCATCACCACCGGCGCGGGGCCCTTGGCAGATTCGAAATGCTTGGCAAAGCGCTCGGCATCGATGGTGGCCGAGGTCACCACCACCTTCAGATCCGGCCGGCGCGGCAGCACCTCGCGCAGATAGCCGAGCAGGAAATCGATGTTGAGGCTGCGCTCATGCGCCTCGTCGATGATCAGGGTGTCGTAGGCCTTCAGCAGCGGGTCGGTCTGGGTCTCGGCCAGCAGGATGCCGTCGGTCATCAGCTTGACCGAGGCACCGGGCTGCAGCCGGTCCTGGAAGCGCACCTTGTAGCCAACGATCTCGCCCAGCGGCGTGTTCAGTTCCTCGGCAATGCGCTTGGCGACGCTGGAGGCGGCAATGCGGCGGGGCTGGGTGTGGCCGATCAGCTTGCCGGTGTTGGCGCGGCCGCGGCCCAGCGCCAGGGCAATCTTGGGCAGCTGGGTGGTCTTGCCCGAGCCGGTCTCGCCGCAGACGATGATGACCTGGTGCTCGTTGAAGAGGCGCGCAATTTCCTCGCGCCGGGCCGAGACCGGCAGCGATTCGGGGAAGCTGATGGGCGGCAGCGGATTGGCGATCGGCGCCGGCTGGGCGGGCCGAGCGGGGCGCGCGGAGCGCGGCGGACGCTTCGCGGCGGCGGCCGGGCTGCCAGGATGGGGGGGGAGCTTTTCGTTCACGAGGCGCGGATTATCCGCGCCCCGCGCGGCCGGCCGCTCAGGCGGGCCTGGGCTCGTAGGTGATGATGTTGATGGCGGCCCCTTGCGGGTCGCGGATGCAGGCCATGCGGCCCACCGTGGGGACGTTCATCGCCGGCATCAGCACCGCGCCGCCCAGGGCCGTGCACTTGGCGATGGTGGCGTCGACATCGTCCACCGTCACATAGCAACCCCAGGCCGGCGGCAGCTGGCTGCTCGGGTCGGGGCAGCTCATCATGCCGGCAATGGCGGTATCGCCGATCTTGGCCACGTGGTACTTGCCGGTGGGCATGTCCATGGACTCGATGGTCCAGCCGAACAGGCTCCCATAGAACTCGGAAGCGGCCGCGGGGTTGGGCGTCATCAGCTCGGACCAGCTGAACGCGCCATGGGTCTTGAATGCATCCATCTCGGGCTCCTCGGTAGTGAGGGGCCCATGCTCCATCCGGGCTGGCGCGCGCGCAAGTGTCTTTGCGCAGGCGCCGCTGCGGCACAATTCGTACCATGAGCCTGGTCTTCCCCCACACCTTCGTCCCCTGGTTTCGCTCCGTCGCGCCCTATATCCACGCCTACCGAGGCGAAACCTTTGTGATCGGCATGGCCGGGGAGCTGATCGCCGCCGGCAAGCTCAACGCCTTTGTGCAGGACCTCTCCATCCTGCACGCGATGGGCATCAAGATCGTGCTGGTGCATGGCTTCCGCCCCCAGGTGAACGAACAGCTGGCCGCCAAGGGCCATGCCTCGCAATACAGCCATGGCCTGCGCATCACCGACGCGGTGGCGCTGGACTGTGCTCAGGAAGCCGCCGGCCAGCTGCGTTTCGAGATCGAGGCGGCGTTTTCGCAAGGCCTGCCCAACACGCCGATGGCCAATGCCACGGTGCGGGTGGTGTCCGGCAACTTCCTCACCGCGCGGCCCGTGGGCATCGTGGACGGCGTGGACTTCCAGCACAGCGGCGTAGTGCGCAAGGTGGATGCGGCGGCGATCCAACGCGCCATGGACACCGGCGCGGTGGTGCTGCTCTCGCCCTTTGGCTTCTCGCCCACCGGCGAGGCCTTCAACCTGACCATGGAAGACGTGGCCACCGGCACCGCCATCGCGCTGCAGGCCGACAAGCTGCTGTTCGTGGGCGAGGTGGCCGGGGTGCGCGAGAACCCCGAGGACCTGGACAGCCCGATCGACACCGAGCTGGCCCTGGCCGACGCCGAGCGCCTGCTGGCGCGCCTGCCCGAAGCGACCGAACCGACCGATGTGGCCTTCTACCTGCGCCACTGCGTGCGCGCCTGCCAGGCCGGCGTGGAGCGCTCGCACATCGTGCCCTTTGCGGTCGATGGCGCGATCCTGCAGGAGGTCTACACCCATGACGGCATCGGCACCATGGTGGTGGACGAAAAGCTCGAGAGCCTGCGCGAGGCCAGCTCCGACGACGTGGCCGGCATCATTGCGCTGATCGAGCCCTTCGAGCGCGACGGCACCCTGGTCAAGCGCGACCGCACCGAGATCGAGCGCGATGTGGAGCTCTACACCGTGATTGAGCATGACGGCGTGATCTTTGGCTGCGCCGCGCTCTACCCCTATGTGGAAGCGCGCACCGCCGAAATGGCCGCGCTGACCGTCTCGCCCGCCGTGCAGGGCCAGGGCGACGGCGACCGCATCTTGAAGCGCGTGGAACAGCGCGCCAAGGCCATGGGTCTGGCCAGCATCTTCGTGCTCACCACCCGCACCATGCACTGGTTCATCAAGCGCGGCTTCGTGCAGGTGGACCCCGACTGGCTGCCCGAGGAACGCAAGCGCAAGTACAACTGGGACCGCCGCTCGCAGGTGCTGGTGAAGAAGCTGGCCTGACCCTGCGCAGCGCCCGCCTATGCCAGGCGCGCTACAGTGCGCGCCATCCCCCTTATCGATTGAATTACCGAGGTTGACTATGGCCCGCACCGTGCAATGCATCTATCTGAAGAAGGAAGGCGACGGCCTGGACTTCGCGCCCTACCCCGGCGAATTGGGCAAGCGCATCTATGAAAACGTCAGCAAGGAAGCCTGGCAAGCCTGGATGAAGCACCAGACCATGCTGGTGAACGAAAACCGCCTGAACCTGGCGGACCAGCGCGCGCGCCAATACCTGGCAAGGCAGATGGAGCAGTTCTTCTTCGGCGGCGGCGCCGAGCAGCCGGCGGGCTATGTTCCGCCGACGGTTTGAGTCATCTCAAACAAGAATCATTCTCGTTTGAGTTAGACTCCTGAGCATCGGGCGCCACGCCCCTGTTCAGGAGTTGATATGCGTTTCTTGCAGATTCGGCGCGCCCGCGCCGCCTTTCTCCCGGCCATCGCCACGCTGGCCGGCATGCTGCTGGCACCCGCCGCGGCACAGGCCCAGGAACAGGTGCTGAACCTGTACTCGGCGCGCCACTATCAAACCGATGAGGCGCTCTACAGCAATTTCACCAAGGCCACCGGTATCCGCATCAACCGCGTCGATACCGATGACGCGGGTTTGCTGGCAAGACTGAAAAGCGAGGGCAGCTCCAGCCCGGCCGACGTGATTCTGCTGGTGGATGCCGCCAGGCTCTGGCAGGCCGAGGAAGACGGCCTCTTCCAACCCATCAAGTCCACCCTGCTTGAGCAGCGCATTCCGGCGCAATTGCACGCCAGGAATACCGCCCAGGGCGTCTCCTGGTTTGGCCTGTCCACCCGCGCCCGCCTGGTGGTCTATAACAAGCTAACCGTCAAGAAGGACGACGTTCTCAACTATCAGGACCTGGCGGATCCGAAAAACAAGGGGCGCGTTTGCACGCGCTCCGGCTCGCACCCCTATAACCTCTCGCTGTTCGGCGCCCTGTACGAACATATGGGAGCGGAGCGCACCGAGCAATGGCTCAAGGGCATGGTCGCGAATATGGCGCGCGCCCCCAAGGGCGGTGATACCGACCAGATCAAGGCGGTGGCAAGCGGCGAATGCGGCGTGGCCCTCACCAATAGCTATTACCTGGCCCGCATGATGCGCTCGGACAAACCCGAAGATCGCGCCGCGGTAGAGAAGATCGGCATGGTGTTCCCCAATCAGGCCAGCTGGGGCACGCACCTGAATATCGCCGGCGGCGCAGTGGCCAAATATGCCAAGAATCGCGATAACGCCATCAAGTTCCTGGAGTACCTCGCCTCGCCCGAGGCGCAGATCTACTTTGCCAACGGCAACAACGAATGGCCGGCGGTGAGCGGCGTGCGCGCCAGCAATCCGGCACTCGAAGCGATGGGGCAATTCAAGGCCGAAACCATCCCGGTATCGGTGGTGGGTGCCAATCTGCCCAAGGTGCAACAGATTCTGGATCGGGTCGGCTACAAGTAAGTAGGGCGGTGGTGGCACTGGAATGGGTGTCGTGAATATCACCCACTTTCGGCGCCCCCTATTTCACAAGATCTGAAAATCCATTATCGTTAGGTTTCAGCGCCCCCCAATAATTGCAGCACCGGGCGGGGACGACGAAAGAAACCTTGCGAGGATTTGCAAAGATGGCATCGCTGAAAGACCTCCTGGCCCAGAGGGCCGCGCTTGACCAACAAATTGCCGAAACCAAGGACCGCGAGCGTTCCGATGCGATCGCCAAGGTGCGTTCCTTGATGTCCGAGTATGGTCTGAGCGTGGCCGATCTGAGTGCCAAGGTACCCAAGGCGGTCAAGACCTCCAAGGTGGCGGTGAAATATCGCAACCAGGCGACCGGCGAAACCTGGAGCGGACGGGGCCTGCAACCCAAATGGCTGAAGGCGGCGATTGGCGCCGGTGCCAAATTGGACGATTTCCACGTCTGACATTCCGCGCGTGCGGCCGCGGCCGCCGCGATGCAAGCCTGCATATGGAGCCACCCCTCGGGGTGGCTTTTTTCTTGCGCGGCGGGATATTCAACAAGGGGAATACACCACCACCTATTCGCAGGGTGCGTCGGCCCAGGGCCCATGTGACGCACGGCACCCCTGCTAGCATCAGCGCCCCGGCTTCACAGATAAATCCAACCAGGGCCGCCACTTGGATAAATCGCCACTGACGCGTATCGCCCTGGTGGGCGTGGCCAGCATGGCTTGCGCCTGGCTGGGCCTGCTCACACCCGCGCTCGGTGCCTTCGTGAGCCTGTTCTGGCCACCGGCCGGACTGGCGCTGGCCAGCCTGCTGCGCTGGCATTGGCCGGCCGCCATCGGCGTGCTGACCGGGGTGGCGGCGATCGCCATCTTGCAGGGCGCTTCGCCCGCGCTGGCCTGCAGTCTCGCGGCGGCCAACCTCATCGGCCCCTCGATCGCGGCCTGGGGCCTGCGCCGTCTCCATTTCAGGCCCGACATGGCCCGCCGCCGCGATCTCGCCAGCTTTGTGCTGCTGGGCGTCGCGCTGGGCCCGGGCATCAGTGCGCTCGCCGGCGCCTTGATCCTGCTGGGCTTCGGCCACATCGTGCCTGCGGAAATGCCCCGTGCCCTGCTCTCCTGGTGGGGTGGCGACGCGCTGGGCGTGCTGAGCCTGGGCGTGCCCCTGCTGGTGCTGCCCGGCCTGCCGGCGCGGCCACGCACCGAACCAGGCGCCCCGGCCAGGCGCACCGCCTGGCTGGCAAGCGGCTTGCTGGCCTTCGCGACCTTGGGCAGCGCGGCGCTGGTGTTCGGCCTGGGTGGACAGAATGCCGCGATGCTCAGCCCCTGGTTGTTTGCACCGCATCTGCTGCTCAGCTGGCTGACCCTGCGTGATGGCCTGACCCTGGCCTCGGTGACCGCCGCGCTGCTGACCCTGCTGGCCGCGCTGAGCACCGGCGTCGAGCTGGGCCCGTTTGCCGCCATCCCGCTGCCGGAGCGACTGGCCACGCTATGGGCCTACACGGCGAGCGCCGCCGCCGTCCCCTTGCTGGCCAATGCCGTGCTCGGCGAGATGCACCAGGAGCACTCGCGCTGGCGCCACGCGCTGGAGGCCGCCGGCATGGGCATCGCCAGCTGGGATCTGGTCACGGGCGAGCATCGCGCCTCGCCGGCCTGGCAAGGCTTTGTGGGCACGCCCGCGCTGCAGCCCGCCGCCGCGCCGACGGCCTGGCTGGAGGCCGTGCATGCGATGGACCGGGTGCGGCTGCTGCCCCTGCTCACCGAGTTGCTCGCGCCCCATGGGCAAGCCCATATCAGCGAGACGCTGAGGCTGCGCCGCGAGGGTGGCGACTGGCTCTGGTTTGAGCTGCGCATGCATGTCGAGGAACGCGACGCCCGGGGCCTCGCACAGCGCCTGGTGGCCACACTGACCGATGTGACCTGGAAGCGCACCGCCGAGGAACGCGAGCGCATGAGCGTCAGCCTGTTCCAGCATTTGCACGAGGGCCTGCTCATCACCGACACCGATGGCGTGGTGCTGGACGCCAATCCCAGCTATTGCCGCATCATGGCTCAGGCACGCAAGGCCTTGCTGGGCCAGCGGGCAACGCCGCTGCTGCTCGAGCACCTGCGCCGATCCGGACACAGCCCCGAACAGCTGCAACTGGCCCTGCAGGCGCAGGGCCATTGGCAAGGCCTGGTCAGCTGCACGCGCCACGACGGCAGCTCCTGCGAACTGCAGCTGACCGTGTCCACCATGCCCGAGCCCGAGGGTCCGGCGCGTTTCCAGGTGATCGCCGTCAGCGACATGACCGAGCAGCTGCGGCGCCAGGCCTTGCTGGAGCGGCAGCGCCAGTTCGACGAGTTGACCGGGCTGCCCAATCGCAACGAGTTCCTGCGCCGGCTCGAGCTGGCGCTGGCGAGCAGCGAGCAGCAGGGCTTCATGCTGTGCGTCTGCCACCTGGACCTGGACAATTTTGCCCAGCTGGCCGAGGCCGAGGGCGAGGCGCGCGCCAATGCGGCACTGCGCGCGCTGTCGCAGTCCTTGCACGGCGCGCTGCGCAGCGCGGAGCAATGGTCGGACCAGCTGGCACGCATCGGCGGCGATGAGTTCGCGCTGCTGCTGCGCTGCGACAGCTTGGCCGAAGCCCGCCTGGCCACCGAGCGCATGCTGAACGTGCTGCGCCTGCCCATCTACCTGGATGAGCACAGTGCACCGCTGACACTGACCGCCAGCCTGGGCGCCAGCCTGTTCCCCCTGGACCGCTCCAGCGCCGAGACCTTGATGCGCCACGCCGGCCACGCGCTCTACCGCGTGAAACGCGCCGGCCGCAATGCCTGCGAGTTCTTCGACACCGAGAAACGCCTGCGCAAGCATGCCGATGGCATCGCCCTGGGCCGCATGCAGGAAGCACTGGACGGCGGTGAACTGCAGCTGCATTACCAGCCCAAGGTGGACATGCGGCGTGGCCGCGTGCTGGGCTTCGAAGCCCTGCTGCGCTGGCAGCATCCCGAGCGCGGGCTGCTGATGCCAGGCCTGTTCCTGCCCCTGGTGGAGCGCACCGGCCTGGGTGTGCAGATCGGCGACTGGGTGCTGGAGCAGGCGATGCGCCAGTCGGCGCAATGGCTGGCCCAGGGCCTGCAGTTGCGCGTCAGCGTGAATGTCACGGCACGGCACCTGCAGACCCTGGACTTCACCCAGCGCCTGCGCGAGTTGCTGGCCCGGCACCCGGAACCGATTGCCGGGCATCTGATGCTGGAGGTGCTGGAATCAGCGGCGCTGGCCGACGTCGATGCCACCCACCGCCTGATCCAGGACTGCAAGGCCCTGGGTGTGAGCTTCGCGCTGGACGACTTCGGCACCGGCTATTCCACCCTCACCTACCTGAAACGCCTGCCGGTGGACGCGCTCAAGATCGACCGCTCCTTCGTGCAGAACATGCTGATCGATCCGCATGACCAGGCCCTGGTGGAAGGCGTGATCGGCCTGGCCAGGACCTTCGGCTGCAGCGTGGTGGCCGAGGGTGTGGAATCCGATGCCCATGCGCGCGCCCTGCTGGCCGCTGGCTGCGAACTCGGCCAGGGCAGCGGCATCGCCCATGCCATGCCAGCGGAGCGCGTGCCCGAGTGGGTGGTTGCCTTCGAGCAGGCGCCCAGCTTCGGTGGACGTCGCGCGGCCGCGGGCGCGACGAAAATGGGCATCGCTTAGACTCGGCCGGTGATCCCACCCGGCTTTATCCAGGACCTGCTTTCCCGTGTCGACATCGTCGAGGTCGTCGGCCGCCATGTCGAGCTCAAGAAAGCGGGCATCAACCACAAGGGCCTGTGCCCCTTCCATGGCGAGAAGTCGCCCAGCTTCATCGTCAGCCCGACGCGCCAGACCTACCACTGCTTCGGTTGCGGCGTGCACGGCAATGCGATCGGTTTCCTGATGGAGCACACCGGCGCCGGCTTTGTCGAGGCGGTCGAGGACCTGGCCCAGCAGACCGGCATGCAGGTGCCGCAGGACGAGCGCAGCGCCGAGGAGCGCGAACGCGCGCAGGCGCAGAAGCAGCGCCAGGCCAGCCTGACCGACGTGCTCGCCAGGGCCGGCGAGCATTACCGCGCGCAGCTGAAGAAAAGCCCGCGCGCCATCAACTACCTGAAGCAGCGCGGCCTCACCGGTCAGATCGCGGCCCAGTTCGGGCTGGGCTATGCGCCCGAGGGCTGGCGTGCGCTGGCAAGCGCCTTCCCGTCCTACGACGACCCGCTGCTTGCCGAGTCCGGCATGGTCATCACGTCAGGCGACGAGGGCGAGGAGCAAAAGCGCTACGACCGCTTCCGCGACCGCATCATGTTCCCGATCCGCAATGTGCAGGGCGAGGTGATCGGATTCGGCGGCCGTGTGCTCGACAAGGGCGAGCCCAAATACCTCAACTCGCCCGAGACCCCGGTCTTCAGCAAGGGGCGCGAACTCTACGGCCTGTACGAGGGCCGCCAAGGCCTGCGCCAGCGCGGCTATGCACTGGTGGTGGAAGGCTATATGGACGTGGTGGCGCTGGCCCAGCACGGCTTCAACAACGCCGTCGCCACGCTGGGCACGGCCTGCACGGCCGAGCATGTGCAAAAGCTGTTCCGCTTCACCGAATCGGTGGTGTTCAGCTTCGACGGCGACGCCGCCGGTCGGCGCGCCGCGGGCCGCGCGCTGGAGGCCGCCCTGCCCCATGCCACCGACGTGCGCAGCGTCAAGTTCCTGTTCCTGCCCAGCGAGCACGACCCTGATTCCTATGTGCGCGAGCTCGGCGCGGAGGCGTTCGAGCGCTGCGTCGCCGAGGCCATCCCGCTCTCGCGCCAGTTGCTGGAGTCCTGCTCCGAGGGGCTCGACCTGGGCAGCGCCGAGGGCCGCGCGCGCCTGCTGGCGCAGGCCAAGCCCTTGTGGGAGGCCCTGCCGCAGGGGCTGCTGCGCCGCCAACTGCTGGGCGACCTGGCGCGGCGCGCCCAACTGCCCGATCAGGAATTGATGGATCTGTGGCAGACCCGCGCGCCGCAGTCCGCGCGCGCGGCCAGCCACGAACAGGGCCATCCGCCCGACGACTACTGGGCGCCGCCTCCCGAGCATTACGACGATCTGGGTGCACCCGCCGCGCCGGCCGCACCCGCGGCCCCGCGCCGCCGCCCCGAGCAGGCCGGCGGCGAACGCAAGCCCTGGAAGAAGGACTGGAAGCGCCGCGGTCAGGATGACGACCCGACCCTGGGCACACCGCGCCAGCAGCCCGCCGCGCCCATGGACCATGCGCTGCGCATGCTGCTCCTGCACAGCGCATGGTGGGAGCGCCTGAGCGACCAGGACCATCAGCTGCTGCACGAACTGCCCGGCGTGCATGGCGACCTGGTGGCATGGCTGGAGCGCTTCCTGGTCAACCACGGCGCCTGCGCCTGGTCCGTGCTGCAGGTCAGCCTGGCCGAGGAAGGCCAGTTGGAGGCCGCACGCCGCGCCTGCGGCGGCCGGCTCGATGCCATGGAAGAGGAGGAGTTGCAGTTCGAGGATCTGCAGCAACTCCTGCGCAAGCTCTGGCTGGACCGGCTCAAGGGCGAGGCCAGCCAGTTGGCCAGCGCGCCGGTCGGCCCGGACACCCTGGTCAGACTGAAGGAATTGCACGAACAGATCCGGCTGCTGAGCGCGGCCTGACGTCAAATTCTTTGACGGACCCGCGTTCTTGGCAGATAATTAAGGGTTTTCGCGCGTCAAGAGTGACGGCAGCACCTTCCGGAACCGGCCACCCACTGACCCTGGGCACCTACATAGAGGTATCAGGCCACCTTTATCCGCTTAAGGGCTGCGTTCTCAAACGTTCACGCTAGCCTTGCACGCGCAAAGCCTTGTGGCCTGGCCAGATGCCCGCATCTATCCAGGCTGCGAGGCCCATGTTTTTGCCGCCTGGGCATGATCGCGCCGCATCACTCCTTCGGAGTTTTCGCGCTGAGCTCTCAGGTGGCCGCTTGCATTGCGCCGCCCAAATACCCCATCCGAGGAACTGCATGACTGCCAAGAAGACCGCGCCAAAGGCTGAGAAACAGGCTGACACTCTGGTCGAAGAGACCAAGAAACCTGCCAAGGCCACCAAGGCCAGCAAGGCAGCCGCCGCTGCACCTGCTGCGGCCACGGCCGAAGACAAGCCCAAGCGCGGTCGCAAGCCCAAGGCAGCCACCGAGACCAAGAAGGCCGGCGCCAAGGCCAAGCCGATCGAAGAGGAAGTGGACCTCTCCGATCTGGAAGCCGATCTGGAAGGCGAGCCCGAGGCGGATGCCGAGGTGGAAGAAGCGGCCGAGGACAAGCCCAAGGCCAAGCCCCTGCGCATGAAGGTCAGCCGCGCCAAGGAGCGCGCGCTGATGCGCGAGTTCGGCCTGGACGAAACGGCGCTGACGGAAGAAGAAGTCGCCAAGCGCCGCCAGGAGCTCAAGACCCTGATCAAGATGGGCAAGACGCGCGGTTTCCTGACGCATCAGGAAATCAACGACCACCTGCCCGAAAAGCTCATCAACGAGGAAATCCTCGAGGCCATCGTGTCCATGTTGAACGACATGGGCATCGCGGTGTACGAGCAGGCGCCCGACGCCGCCACCCTGCTGATCCAGGGCAGCACCTCGCCCACAGCCACCGAGGAAGAAGCCGAAGAAGCCGCGGAAGCTGCGCTGTCGACGGTGGACTCCGAGTTCGGCCGCACCACCGACCCGGTGCGCATGTATATGCGCGAAATGGGCACGGTGGAGCTGCTCACGCGTGAGGGCGAAATCGAAATCGCCAAGCGCATCGAAGGTGGCCTGCAGGCCATGATGCTGGCCATCTCGGCCTCGCCCACCACCATCGCCGAGATTCTCTCGATCGCCGCCAAGATCCGCGCCGGCGAGATGCAGATCTCCGAATCGGTAGACGGTTTCGTCTCCGACGACGAGGCCGACGACTATGTGGCCGAGGAAGACTTCGACGAGTTCGATGAAGAGGACGACGACGACGGCAACGGCGGCTCCAAGGCCCTGACCAAGAAGCTCGAGGAGCTGAAGAACGCCGCGCTGGTGAAGTTCGACAACCTGTCGACCAACTTCGACAAGATGCGCAAGGCCTTCGAGAAGGACGGCTACCGTTCGGCCTCCTACGACAAGGCCCAGCACGCCATCAGCGCCGAGCTGATGACGATCCGCTTCACCGTCAAGACCATCGAGCGCCTGTGCGACATCCTGCGCTCGCAGGTGGACGATGTGCGCCGCTACGAGCGCGAACTGCGCAAGATCGTGGTGGACAAGTGCGGCATGCCGCAGGAGCACTTCATCAAGGTGTTCCCGCCCAATGCGCTGAACCTGCAATGGGCCGAGAAGGAAGTGGCGGCCGGCAAGCCCTACAGCACCGTGCTGTCGCGCAACCTACCGCCGGTGCAGGAACTGCAGCAGAAGCTGATCGACATCCAGGCCCGCGCGGTGGTGCCGCTCGATGATCTGAAAGAGATCAACAAGCGCATGAACGAGGGTGAGAAGGCCTCGCGCGACGCCAAGAAGGAAATGATCGAGGCCAACCTGCGCCTGGTGATCTCGATCGCGAAGAAGTACACCAACCGCGGCCTGCAGTTCCTGGACCTGATCCAGGAAGGCAATATCGGCCTGATGAAGGCCGTGGATAAGTTCGAATACCGTCGCGGCTACAAGTTCTCGACCTACGCCACCTGGTGGATCCGCCAGGCCATCACGCGTTCGATCGCCGACCAGGCCCGCACCATCCGCATCCCGGTCCACATGATCGAGACGATCAACAAGATGAACCGCATCTCGCGCCAGCACTTGCAGGAATTCGGCTTCGAGCCGGATGCGCCGACGCTGGCCGAGAAGATGGAGATCCCCGAGGACAAGATCCGCAAGATCATGAAGATCGCCAAGGAGCCGATCTCCATGGAGACGCCGATCGGCGACGACGACGACTCGCATCTGGGCGATTTCATCGAGGACACCAACAACACCGCGCCGATCGAGGCCGCCATGCAGGCCGGCCTGCGCGATGTGGTGAAGGACATCCTCGACTCGCTGACCCCGCGCGAAGCCAAGGTGCTGCGCATGCGCTTCGGCATCGAGATGAGCACGGACCACACGCTGGAAGAAGTCGGCAAGCAGTTCGACGTCACGCGCGAGCGCATCCGCCAGATCGAGGCCAAGGCGATCCGCAAGCTCAAGCACCCCAGCCGTTCGGACAAGCTGCGCACCTACCTCGACAATCTCTGAGCGGTACCAACTGCCCAGCAAAGGCCGGCCACGCGCCGGCCTTTTCCTTTGCTGCGCAGTACTTCGCGTTTTCGCTGCAATGGCCGTCACGGAGGCCGGGCTACACTGAGACTTAGTTCACAGCCGCCACCTCGACCACCCGCCCATGACCCAGATACGGGATCGCACCGTCTTGTTTGCCGACCTGCGCGGCAGCACCGGCTTGTTCGAGACCCTGGGCAACGCCGAAGCGACCTCGGTGGTGACGCACACGGTGAGCCTGATCGGCCAGGCCGTCGATGGTTGCGGCGGCCGTCTGGTGAAGACCTTGGGCGACGGCCTGATGGCGGTGTTCGACACCCCCCGCGATGGCGTCAAGTCCGCCATCCAGATGCATGAGCTGCTGAAGAAGGTGGTGTCGCGCGGCCGCCAGCACGGTGCCTCGCCGGGGCTGCGGGCCCTGCGCCTGCAGGTGGCCCTGGCACGCGGCGAGGTGGTCGAGATGGGCGGCGATTGCTTTGGCGACGCCGTCAACGTGGCCGCGCGCCTGCTGGATCACGCGGGCGACAACGAGATCCTCATCACCGCCGAGGTGCTGCAGGGCGTGGCCAGCAATACCAAGTCGCGCTTTCGCAGCCTGGACCGCATCGCGGTGCGCGGCCGCGCCGAGCCAGTGCATGTCTATGTGCTGGACGGCGCGCCCTCCAGCGATGCGGCCGCCACCCAGTTCGGCGAGGTGGTGCATTCGATGGATCCGGATGGCATCCGCCTGGTCTGGCTGGACCTGGACCGCGTCTTCGATATCGACAGCATGCCCATCGTGCTGGGCCGCAGCACCCAGGCCACCTACTGCATCACCGATGGCCGCGTGTCGCGTTCGCACGCCCGCATCGACTGGCATGGCGGCAGCTTCTCGCTCACCGACCTCAGCTACAACGGCACCTTTGTGCGCTTCGGCAGCGACGGTGAAATCGTCAGCCTGCGGCGCGGCTCCTGCACCCTGCATGGCAGCGGCGTGATCGGCCTGGGCAGCGCACCGCTGGACGCCACCTCGCCGACGGTGCGCTTCGAGGTGCTGCACTTTGCCGACACCGAACCCCTGCCCCTGGGCACCTCACGCCTGAAGGGCTGAACCTTCTTCTCCATGAGCTTCCAGTCCGAACCTGCCTTCAGCCACGGCAGCGCGCCCAAGATCGGCGTGCTGTTCTGCAACCTCGGCACGCCCGAGGCGGCCACCGCGCCGGCCCTGCGCCGTTACCTGGCGCAGTTCCTCGGCGACCCGCGCGTGGTGGAGATTCCGCGCCTGGTCTGGCTGGCCATCCTGCACGGCATCATCCTGCGCGTGCGCCCGGCCAAGTCGGCCGCCAAGTACGCCAGCGTCTGGACGCCCGAGGGCTCGCCGCTGAAGGTCTGGACCGAGAAGCAGGCCAAGCTCCTGCAAGGCCAGCTGGGCCAGCGCGGGCACCAGCTGGTGGTGCGTTACGCCATGCGTTACGGCCAGCCCGCCATCGCCGCCCAGCTCGATGCCCTGCGGGCCGAAGGCGTGACGCGCGTGCTGGTGCTGCCCGCCTATCCCCAGTATTCCGCCGCCACCACCGCCAGCGTGGTGGACGACGTGGCGCGCTGGGCACTCAAGACCCGGCACCTGCCCGAGCTGCGTTTCGTCAACCGCTACCACGACGACCCTGCCTATATCGCCGCCTTGGCCGAGAGCGTGCGCAGCCACTGGCAGCGCGAGGGCCGCGGCGACAAGCTGTTGATGAGCTTTCACGGCATGCCCGCCCGCACCCTCGCCCTGGGTGACCCCTATCACTGCGAATGCCAGAAGACCGGCCGCCTGCTGGCCGAGGCCCTGGGCCTGAGCAAGGAGCAGTACCTGGTGACCTTCCAGAGCCGCTTCGGCAAGGCCAAGTGGCTGGAGCCCTATACCGAACCCAGCCTGATCCAGCTGGCCCGGCAAGGCCTGAAATCGGTGGACGTGATCTGCCCGGGCTTCAGCGCCGACTGCCTGGAAACGCTGGAAGAAATCGCCCAGGAAGCGCAGCAGGCCTTCAAGAACGCGGGCGGCCAACGCTTCAGCTACATCCCCTGCCTGAACGACAGCCCGGCCGGCATGCGCGCCCTGGCCGAGCTGGCCGAGCGCCACTTGCAGGGCTGGCCCAGCAAGACGCCGAGCGCGGCCGCCGAGCTGCAGCAGCAGCGCCAGCGCGCCTTGGACGCCGGCGCCAGCCGCTGAGCCTCAGCGGCGCCGCGCCCGCGCACGCCAGCGCAGAAAGCGCGGCAGCAGCAAGACCACCGCCACCAGCACCAGCAGGCCCAGCGAGAGCGGCCGCTCGACGAACACCGACCAGTGCCCGCCGCCGATCGCCACCGCATTGCGCAGATGGGCCTCGGCCAGCGGGCCCAGGATCATGCCCACCACCACCGGCGCGGTGGGGAAGTCGAAGCGCCGCATCACCACGCCAAGCAGGCCGATGGCCAGCATCAGGTAGAGGTCGAAGGCGCTCTGGCGCATGCCGTACACACCCACGGTGGCGAAGATCAGGATGCCGGCATAGAGCTGCGGCTTGGGAATCTTCAGCAGCTTGACCCACAGCCCCACCATCGGCAGGTTCAGCACCAGCAGCATCACGTTGCCGATGTAGAGCGAGGCGATCAGCGCCCACACCAGGGTCGACGAGGTCTGGAACAACTGCGGGCCGGCCTGGATGCCGTAGTTCTGCAGGGCGCTGAGCAGGATGGCGGCGGTCACCGAGGTCGGGATACCGAGGGTCAGCAGCGGCACCAGGGTGGCCGTCACCGCCGCATTGTTGGCCGCCTCCGGCCCCGCCACGCCCTCGATGGCGCCGGTGCTGCCAAACTCCTCCTTGTGCTGCGACAGCTTGCGCTCGGTGGCATAGCTCAGAAAGGTCGGGATCTCGGAGCCGCCGGCCGGGATGGTGCCGAAGGGAAAGCCGATGAAGGTGCCGCGCAGCCAGGCGGGCCAGGAGCGCTTCCACTCGCTGCGCGTCATGTGCACGCTGCTCAGCTTGTTGAGGTTCTGCTCCTCGCGGCCCTCGTAGAGCGCGTTGTAGAGCGTCTCCCCGACCGCGAACAGGCCCACCGCCACCAGCACCACCTCGATGCCGTCCATGAACTCGGGCACGCCCGCGGTGTAGCGCACCTGGCCGGTGATCTGGTCCAGGCCCACCAGGCCCATGGCCAGGCCGATGAACAGCGCCGTCATGCCGCGCAAGGTGCTGGCGCCCAGCACCGCGCTAACGGTGGTGAAGGCCAGCAGCATCAGGCAGAAATACTCCGGCGGGCCCAGCGTGACGGCAAAGTCCGAAACCACCGGCGCGAACAGCGTCACTAGCACGGTCGCGATCGTGCCGGCCACGAAGGAACCGATCGCCGAGGTGGCCAGCGCCGCGCCGGCGCGGCCGTTCTTGGCCATCTTGAAACCCTCCAGCGCCGTCACCATGGTGCCGGTCTCGCCCGGGGTGTTGAGCAGGATGGAGGTGGTGGAGCCGCCGTACATGGCACCGTAATAGATGCCGGCAAAGAAAATCATCGAGGCGGTGGGCTCCACCTGCGAGGTGATCGGCAGCAGCATCGCCACCGTCACCGCCGGGCCCAGGCCCGGCAGCACGCCGATGGCCGTGCCGATGGCGCAGCCCAGAAAGGCCCATAACAGGTTGATGGGTGTGCCGGCAGTGGCAAAGCCGCCCAGCAGTTGGTTCCAGAGTTCCATATCGGCTCGCTATCCTCAGATCCAGCCGCCGCTGGTGACGCCCGGCAGGTTGATGGCCAACAGCTTGGTGAACATCCAGAACACCGGCGCGGCGATCAGCAGCCCGGTCACGCCGTCGATCAGGGTCTGGCGCGCATCGCCGGCGCCCCTGCCCTCGGCCACGCGCATGCCACGCACCGCCAATGCGAAGCACAGGCTGCAGGCCAGCACGAAACCGATCTGGGTGATGAGCGAGGCATTCGCGACGATGCCGGCCACCACCCAGCTGACGGCACGCCAGTCGGCGCGCTCGCCCCCGGAGGGTTTCTGCATGACGCGATAGCCACCGCTGCGCGCCTCCCAGATCAGCCAGGCGCCGCACAGCAGCAGCACCGCCGACACCAGCCAGGGCAAGGCGTTGGGGCCCACGCCCGCATAGCCGGCCTCGGCCGAGACAAAGCTGGCGCCATAGGCCATCACGGCGCCCACCAGCAGGGCGCCCACACCAACCAGGGTCTGGTGCAGCACCTGGGTGGAAGAGAGAGGAGCAGCGGTTTCCGACACGGCAGCGCCCTCAGATCATGCCGGACTTGGCCATGATGGCGCGCAGCATCGCGAACTCCTGGTCCACGAAGTCGGCGAAGGCCTTGCCGGTCAGCAGGGCCGGCGTCCAGCTGTTCTTCTCCAGCGCCTCGATCCAGGCCTTGTTCCTGAACACCGCCGTCACCATGTCGGTGAGCGCCTTGTGCTGCTCGGGCGTGATGCCCGGTGCCGCGTAGACGCCGCGCCAGTTGCCGATCTCGACATTGATGCCCTGCTCCTTCAGCGTCGGCACGTTGACGCCCTTGAGCCGCGTCGGCGAGGTCACCGCCAGGGCGCGCATCTTGCCGCTGTCGATGTACTGCGAGAACTCGGAATAGCCGCTGCCGCCGACGGTGACGTTGCCGCCCAGGATCGCGGCCGTGGCCTCGCCGCCGCCGCGGAAGGGCACATAGTTGATCTTGGACGCGTCCACGCCCACCTCACGCGCGATCATCGCCGCGGCGATGTGCTCGGTGGAGCCGCGCGAGCCGCCGCCCCATTTGACGCTGGAGGGATCCTTCTTCATCTGCTCGACCACGTCCTTGATGGTCTTGAGCGGCGAGGCCGCATGCACGACGAAGACGTTGTACTCGCTGGTCAGGCGGGCCACCGGCGTGGCCTGGCTCAGGTTCACCGGCGGCTTGCCGGTGATGATGCCGCCCAGCATCACCGCGCCCATCACCATCAGCGCGTTCGGGTCGCTCTTGGCCGCATTGACGAACTGCGCCAGACCGATCGCACCCGCAGCGCCGCCCTTGTTCTCGTACTGCACCGAGGCCGCAAGGCCGGCGTCCTGCAGGGCCTTGCCCAGCGCGCGGCCGGTGGTGTCCCAGCCGCCGCCCGGGTTGGCGGGGATCATCATCTTGAGGTTGGCCCCCGCGGCCTGAGCCCCCAGAGGCAGGGTGCCGGTGGCGGCCAGGGCCGCCAGGGATTTCAGAAATTGGTCTCGACGCATGGCTGTCTCCTGTTCTTTGTGCAGACCGGACGATCAGAACGAGTGATAGATGCCGAGCTCGGTACCGCGCGATCCCTGGCCGGCCGCCACGGACGAGCCACCGGGGATCAGGTACTTGCCCGTGGCGCTATTGCTCACCCGAGACATCGTGCCATACAAGGAGGTGCGCTTGGACAGGGCATATACGTAACCAAGGGCAAGCTGCTGACCCTTGTAGTCGGTGGCCGGCGCCGCATTCGTCAGATGCGCGCTGACATAGCTGGCGCGCAGCGTGCCCTTGCCGATCGCGTACGTCGCCCCCAGCACCCAGTTCGATTGCTTCTTGCTGGCCTGTTTGCTGGTGTGCAGCAGGCCGAACAGCTTCAGCTCGTTGAGCGCGTAGCTGGCGCCCAGGCTGGCCACCTTGAACTTGTCGCCGGCGGCGGTGTTGGTGGTGTCGGAGACCGACACCGCCACGTCCAGCGGGCCGCTCGCATAGCCCAGGCGCATGCCTAGGTACTTGCCGGTGGAACCCTCGCCCGCGGCCGCCATCGCCTGGCCATAGACCCCGCCCAGGCCGCCGGGCAGGAAGTAGCCCACCGAGTTGTCCGAGCGCACCACCGTCTTGGCGCTGCCGGAGGCGCCATCGAAGCCGTAGACCAGATTGCTGGCCGCGCCCACGCCGTTGGTGCCGAAGGGGTTGAAGCGGCTGATGTTCCAGAAGGTGGGCGTGTAGTCGCGGCCGAGGCGAACTTCGCCTGCCGTCGTGCTGGCCAGGCTCACCGTGGCGCGGCGGCGCCAATCGCCGCCGGCACCGGTATCGGGGCCGATCGCGCCCTCCAGATGGAAGCTGGCGCTGAGGCCGCCGCCCAGGTCCTCGGTGCCGCGGAAGCCGAGCCGGCTGGTCTGCATGCCGTCGATGCTCAGCAGCGACACCGACTTGCTGCCGTTCGTGAGGCGCTGCACGCCCAGGTCGAGCACGCCGAACACGGTCACGCTGGACTGTGCCAACGCCGCGCCGGTGCAGGCGCCCATCAGCATCAGGGCCAGGGGGGCGCGGCGGAAGAGTTTTGTCGGTGTCATCGGTTTGTCTCCGTGGTTTGTAGGAATGCACCACGATGGTGGCCAGCCAAGCTGTCAAACCGCTGTCCGCGGCGCCCGGGAAAACCACAGGGGCCGGCCCGCTGCGGCACCGGCCGCCGCGCTGTTAAGGTGGCGGCATGAAGTTGCTGCTGATCGAAGACAACCCGAGCATGCTGACCACCTTGCAGCGCTCCTTCGAGCGGCGCGGCATGCTGGTGCAGACCTGCACCGATGGCGAGCGCGCGCTGGCGCGCTGGCAGGCGGCCCTGCCCGACGTGGTGCTGCTGGACCTCAGCCTGCCCGGCCGCGATGGCCTGGACGTGCTGGCCGCCGCACGCGCCGAGGGCCTGCGCACGCCGGTGCTGGTGATCACCGCGCGCGCCACCGTGGGCGACCGCATCCTGGGCCTCAATACCGGCGCCGATGACTACCTGACCAAGCCCTTCGACCTCGACGAGCTGGAGGCGAGAGTGCGCGCCCTGGCGCGGCGCGGCGCCGCCGCCGGCAGCGAGCGCGAGACCGAGGGCTTTTGCGGCCTGCGCGTCGATGCCGAGAGCGGCGCCGTCTACCACCAGGGCCGGGCGCTGGAGCTGCCGCCACGCGAGCACGCGCTGCTGCGCGCCGTGCTGGCGCGCCCCGGCCAGGCCGTCACCAAGGAGCGCCTGTCGGAGCTGGTGTTTCCGGACGAGTCCAGCGTGCAGCCCGATGCCATCGAGGTGGTGGCCTATCGGCTGCGCAAGCGCCTGGCCGGCACCGCCGCGCGCCTGGTGACCCTGCGCGGCCTGGGCTATCTGCTCAAGGCCGAATCATGAGGCTGGCGGCGCGGCTGCAGCGCCTGTCCATGCGCAGCCGCCTGCTGCTGGGCATCCTGATCCCGGTGGGTCTGCTGGTGATGGTGAACGCCGCCAGCCTGTACCAGCAGGCCCTCGACGCCGCCGACACTGCCTACGACCGCACCCTGCTGGCCTCGGCCAAGGCGATCGCCGAGCTGCTGGAGGTCAAGGGCACGGTGGAGGCGCCGCGCCTGCAGGCCAACCTGCCCTACTCGGCGCTGGAGGCCTTCGAGGCCGACAACCGCAGCCGCATGTTCTTCAAGATCAGCGGCTTCCAGGGCGAGATGGTGGGTGGCTTTGCCGACCTGCCCGGCTGGCACGGCACCCTGCCCCTGCGCGGCAACTACGCCGCGCTGGTGGACTTCTACGACGACGTCTACCAGGGCCAGGCGGTGCGCGTGGCGGTGCTGCTGCAGCCGGTGGCCGGACTGACCGGCCAAGGCCTGGCCACCATCCAGGTGGCCGAGACCCTGGAGCTGCGCGAGGCCCTGGCGCGCCAGCTGCTGCTGGACACCTTGTGGCGCCAGGCGGCCCTGCTGGCGGTGATTGCCGCGGTGGTGTGGTGGGTGGTGGCGGCGGCGACGCGGCCGGTGCGCAAGCTCAGCGACGCCATCCTGGCGCGCGACGCCCAGGACCTCTCGCCCATCGAGCTGCCCCAGGCGCCGCGCGAGCTGATGCCGCTGATTGCCGCCACCAACGACGCGCTGGGTCGCCAAGCCCTGCTGCTGGCGCACCAGAAGCGCTTTGTGCGCGACGCCTCGCACCAGCTGCGCACGCCGCTGGCGGTGCTGAAGGCGCAGGTGCAGTCGGCGCAGCGCGGCGACGTGGCGGCCGCGCAAGCGCTGCGCGAGATCGAGCAGACGGTGGACGGCGCCACCCGGCTGGCCAACCAGATGCTGGCCCTGGCCAAGGTGGAGCAGCTGCGCCAGTCGGCCGAGCCCCTGCCCGTGCAGGACTGGGCCGAGCTGATACGCGCGGTGGCGCTGGATCTGGCACCGCTGATCGCCGAGCAGCAGCTGGACTTCGAGATCGCCACCGACCCCGCCGCCGTGGCCGGCCACGAATGGGCCTTGCGCGAGCTGACGCGCAATCTGCTGCACAACGCCATCAGCTACACGCCGGTGGCGGGGCGCCTGGGCATCACGCTGCGCTGCGAGCAGGGGCGGGCCGAACTGCTCGTCGCCGACAGCGGGCCGGGGCTGTCGCCGGCCCAGCAAGCCCAGCTCTTCCTGCCCTTCGCCGCCGGCCAGCCGGGTCGCGGCACCGGCCTGGGCCTGGCGATCTGCCAGGAGATCGTGCGCTCGCTGGGCGGGCAGATCCGGCTTGAGAACCGCGTTGAGAATCACCTGAAGGACGGGCAGATCACCGGCATGGATGCGCGCGTGAGCCTGCCCCTGGCCGGCTGAGGGCCTCCATCGGCGACAATCGCGCCATGAAGAAAGATGCTGCAGCGAGCGGCCTGCGCCTGGACAAATGGCTCTGGGCCGCGCGCTTCTACAAGACCCGCGCCCTCGCGGTGGAGGAAATCGTGAAAGGCCGGGTCACCGTCAACGGCCAGTCCGCGAAGGCCTCGCGCGAGGTCCGGCTGGGCGACCGCATCCACCTGCGCCAGGGCGTCATCGAGCGCGAGCTGCTGGTGCGCGGCCTCAGCCACATCCGCGGCCCGGCGCCACAGGCCCAGGCCCTCTATGAAGAAACGCCGGACAGCATCGACGCGCGCGAGCGCGCCGCCGAGGCGCGCCGCCTGGCACCCGAGCCGGCCGCCAGCATCGTGCAGGGCCGCCCTACCAAGCAGGACCGGCGCGCCCTGGCGGACTGGGACCGCTGGTCGGCCCAGATCGATTGATCAGGGTTAGTACCCGGCGATTTCCCGAAAATCCCCCTCTTGAAAGCCCGGGCTCTCGCCCCATATGGGCGCGGTTACCCCGAAAGCCTTAATCGCGCGGGGGCCCAGCCAGCATCACACAGACCATGACGATCGAGCCATCCATGTCCCAGGAACCCAACGCCGCAAGCACCGCCGAGGCGGCCCAGACCGAAGGCAGCGCCACCGCCGCCGAGCCCAGCATCGAGGCCAAGCTGGCCGAAGCCGAGGCCCGTCTGGCCGAGATGTCCGACGCCTATCTGCGCGCCAAGGCCGAGACCGAGAACATCCGCCGCCGCTCCGAGGACGAAATGTCCAAGGCCCGCAAGTACGCGGTGGAGGCCTTTGCCGAAGCCATGCTGCCGGTGATGGACAGCATGGAAGCGGCCATCGCGACGCCCGACGCCAAGGTCGAAACGGTGCTGGAGGGCGTGCACGCCACCAAGCGCCAGCTGGCCGCCGCACTGGAGCGCAACAAGGTGCTGGAGATCAACCCCGGCGCCGGCGTGAAGTTCGATCCGCACCAGCACCAGGCGATCTCGATGGTGCCCGCCGAGCAGGAAGCCAACACCGTGGTGGCGGTGCTGCAGAAGGGCTATCTGATCGCCGACCGGGTGCTGCGCCCGGCCCTCGTGACGGTCTCGGCACCCAAGTAATTCACAGGCCGCTGCCCCTTGAAAAGCAGCGACTTATCCACAATTCAGAACCATCGCACCACATTCAGGAGTTATAAAAATGGGAAAGATCATCGGCATTGACTTGGGCACCACAAACTCGTGCGTCTCGGTCATGGAAGGCAACACGACGCGCGTGATCGAGAACGCCGAAGGCGCTCGCACCACCCCGTCCATCATTGCCTACCAGGAAGATGGCGAAGTGCTGGTGGGTGCGTCGGCCAAGCGCCAGGCCGTCACCAACCCCAAGAACACCATCTATGCGGTGAAGCGCCTGATCGGCCGCAAGTTCACCGAAAAGGAAGTGCAGAAGGACATCGACCTGATGCCCTACAGCATCGCCGCCGCCGACAACGGCGACGCCTGGGTGGAAGTGCGCGGCAAGAAGCTCGCGCCCCCGCAGGTCTCGGCCGAGATCCTGCGCAAGATGAAGAAGACCGCCGAGGACTACCTGGGCGAGGAAGTCACCGAGGCCGTGATCACGGTGCCGGCCTACTTCAACGACGCCCAGCGCCAGGCCACCAAGGACGCCGGCCGCATCGCCGGTCTGGACGTCAAGCGCATCATCAACGAGCCCACCGCCGCGGCCCTGGCCTTCGGCCTGGACAAGCATGGCAAGGGCGACCGCAAGATCGCCGTGTATGACCTGGGCGGCGGCACCTTCGACGTGTCCATCATCGAGATCGCCGATGTCGACGGCGAAATGCAGTTCGAAGTGCTGTCGACCAATGGCGACACCTTCCTGGGCGGCGAAGACTTCGACCAGCGCATCATTGACTACATCGTCACCGAGTTCAAGAAAGAGCAAGGCGTCGACCTGACCAAGGATGTGCTGGCCCTGCAGCGCCTCAAGGAAGCCGCCGAGAAGGCCAAGATCGAGCTGTCGAACAGCTCGCAGACCGACGTCAACCTGCCCTACATCACCGCCGATGCCTCGGGCCCGAAGCACCTGAACATCAAGCTGACCCGCGCCAAGCTGGAGTCGCTGGTGGAAGAGCTGATCGAGCGCACCATCGCCCCCTGCCGCACCGCCATCAAGGATGCCGGCGTGTCGGTGAGCGCGATCGACGACGTGATTCTGGTCGGCGGCATGACCCGCATGCCCAAGGTGCAGGACAAGGTCAAGGAGTTCTTCGGCAAGGAGCCGCGCAAGGACGTCAACCCCGATGAAGCCGTGGCCGTGGGCGCGGCGATCCAGGGCCAGGTGCTGGGCGGCGAGCGCAAGGACGTGCTGCTGCTGGACGTGACGCCGCTGTCGCTTGGCATCGAGACCCTGGGTGGCGTGATGACGAAGATGATCGCCAAGAACACGACCATCCCGACCAAGTTCAGCCAGACCTTCTCGACCGCCGACGACAACCAGCCGGCCGTGACCATCAAGGTCTACCAGGGCGAGCGCGAGCTGGCCTCGGGCAACAAGAGCCTGGGCGAGTTCAACCTCGAAGGCATCCCGCCGGCACCGCGCGGCACGCCGCAGATCGAGGTGAGCTTCGACATCGACGCCAACGGCATCCTGCACGTGGGCGCCAAGGACAAGGGCACCGGCAAGGAAAACAAGATCACCATCAAGGCGAACTCGGGCCTCTCCGAAGCCGAGATCGAGAAGATGGTGAAGGACGCCGAAGCCAACGCCGTCGAAGACAAGAAGAAGGTCGAGCTCGTGCAGGCCAAGAACCAGGCCGATGGCATGGTGCACAGCGTGCGCAAGTCGCTCACCGAGCATGGCGACAAGCTGGATGCCGGCGAGAAGGACAAGATCGAGGCCGCCATCAAGGACCTGGAAGAAGCCATCAAGGGCGATGACAAGGCCGCCATCGAGGGCAAGACCGAAGAGCTGATGAAGGCCAGCCAGAAGCTGGGCGAGAAGATCTACGCCGAGTCGCAAGCCGCCGCCGGTGCGGGTGCCGCAGGTGCCGGGGCCGAGCAGCCCCAAGCACATTCGCACGAGCAGCAAGCCAGCGCCAAGCCGGCCGACGACAACGTGGTCGACGCCGAGTTCAAGGAAGTCAAGGACAGCAAGTAAGACGCGTGCGCGCCGGCCTGCCGGTCGCTTGCACCAAGCCGCCGCGCAAGCCTGAAAGGCTTGACGCGGCGCACCTTTTTTCTACGCCCCGGATGCTCCCCCATGGCAAAGCGTGACTATTACGAGATCCTCGGCCTGGCCAAGAACGCCAGCGAGGAAGAGATCAAGAAGGCCTATCGCAAGCTGGCCATGAAGTTCCACCCCGACCGCAATCAGGGTGACGGGGCCAAGAAGGCCGAAGAGCAGTTCAAGGAGGCCAAGGAGGCCTACGAGATGCTCTCGGATGCGCAGAAACGCGCCGCCTACGACCAGTACGGCCATGCCGGCGTGGACCCCAATATGGGCGGCCGCGGCGGCCCGGGGGCCGAGGGCTTTGGCGGCTTCGCCGAGGCCTTTGGCGACATCTTCGGCGACATCTTCGGTGGCGCCGGCGGTGCCGGCCGGCGTGGTGGCGGCCAGCAGGTCTACCGCGGCAGCGATCTCAGCTACGCGATGGAGATCACGCTGGAAGAGGCCGCACGCGGCAAGGAAACGCAGATCCGCATCCCCTCCTGGGAAAGCTGCGAGACCTGCAGCGGCACCGGGGCAAAACCTGGCACCAGCGCCAAGAGCTGCGGCTCCTGCAACGGCAGCGGCACGGTGCATATGCGCCAGGGCTTCTTCTCGATCCAGCAGACCTGCCCGCATTGCCATGGCAGCGGCAAGATCATCCCCGACCCCTGCACCGTCTGCAGCGGCCAGGGCAAGCTCAAGAAGAGCAAGACGCTGGAGGTCAAGATCCCGGCCGGCATCAACGAGGGCATGCGCATCCGCTCGGCCGGCAATGGCGAGCCAGGCGTGAACGGCGGCCCGGCCGGCGACCTCTATATCGAGATCCGCATCAAGCAGCATGAGCTGTTCGAGCGCGATGGCGACGACCTGCACTGCACCATGCCGGTGGCCATGACCACCGCCGCGCTGGGCGGCAGCATCGAGGTGCCGACCCTGGGCGGCAAGGCCGAGATCGATCTGCCCGAAGGCACCCAGCATGGCAAGACCTTCCGCCTGCGCGGCAAGGGCATCAAGGGCGTGCGCTCCAGCTATCCGGGCGATCTGTACTGCCACATCAGCGTGGAGACGCCGGTCAAGCTCACCGAGCACCAGCGCAAGCTGCTCAAGGAGTTGGACAAGAGCTTCAAGGACGGCGGCGAGCGCCACTCGCCCAATGCCAAGAGCTGGACCGACCGCGTCAAGGACCTGTTCAAGTAGGCCGAGGCCGCCAAGTGGGCGTGCGCGCGACTTGCGTCACGGCGTGGCGCTCAAGTCGTGCGTGATCCGGCCGAAGAAACCGGGGTGAGCAAGCCCGTCTCCATACGCAGCGCTGCGCCTGCCCGGCCATGCAGCTGATCGACAGCAGCATCCAGGATGCCAGCGCCCTGGTCATCGACAGCAACGCCACCTCGCGCAGCCTGATGGCGGCGCAGCTGCGCGAGCTGGGCGTAGGCATGGTGCGTCAGGCCACCCGCATCAGCGATGCACGCGTGATCCTGGAGCACAAGGCCTACGACATCGTGCTGTGCGACTACCACTTCGACGGCAGCGAGATGTCCGGCCAGGACCTGCTGGACGAATTGCGCCGCGAGCAGCTGCTGCCCCACTCCACCGTCTTCATCATGGTCACCGGCGAGGCCTCCTACGCCAAGGTGGCCGAGGCCGCCGAGGCCGCACTCGACGCCTACCTGATCAAGCCCTACACCAGCGCCTCGCTGGCCGAACGCCTCACCCACGCCAGGCACCGCAAGCGCGTGCTGAAGGACATCTTCGAGGCGCTGGAGGCACAGAACTACGAGGCCGCGGCCGCGCATTGCTTGCGGCGCTTCCAGGCCCGCGAGCAGTTCTGGCTCTACGCCGCCCGCATCGGTGCCGAGCTGCTGCTGCGCCTGGAGCGGCACGACGATGCCCGCAAGCTCTACGACGCCATCATCGAGGCCCGCACCGTGCCCTGGGCGCGCCTGGGCGTGGCGCGCAGCGAGCTGGCCTCCGGCAACCCGGCGGCCGCGCGCCGCACGCTGGAGACCCTGATCGGCGACCTGCCCGGCCATGCCGACTCCTACGACGTGATGGGCCGGGTGCAGATGGAACAGGGCGAGATTGCACAGGCCATGGCGACCTACCGCACCGCCGCCAACCTGACGCCGGGCTGCCTGCTGCGCCAGCAGCGCGCCGGCACGCTGGCCTTTTATGTGGGCCAGCGCGACGAGGCGCTCAAGCAGCTGGAACGCACCATCGCCACCGGCCTGCGCTCCAAGCTCTTCGACATGCTGACCCTGGTGCTGGTCGCGCTGATGCGCTTTGACAGCAAGGACACGCGCGGCCTCAAGCAGATGCACGAGGCCATGCAGCGCGAGCTGGAGCGCGCCCCCAAGTCGACCCGCCTGCAGCGCTTCGCCACCGTCGTCAACGGCCTGCGCCTGCTGCAGGAGCGCCGCGTGGCCGACGCCCTGCAGGTCGCCCGCGATTTCAGCCTGGAACTGAATCGCGAGAACTTCGACCTGGAGGCGGCCAGCCTGCTGGTGGCGCTGTGGATGCGTTTTGCCGGCCAGGAGATCCAGCTGGAGGAGATGACCGCCCTGCTGACCCGCATCGGCCTGCGCTACTGCACCACCAAGTCGGCCACCGAGGTGCTGATCGCGATGGCCGAGAACAACGAGATGGCCGTGCAGGAGCTGCGCGATTGCCATGCGCGCATCTTCGCTATCGCCGAGACGGCGATGCGCCACTCCATGCGCGGCACCGCCAAGGTGGGCGTGGAGCTGCTGATACAGCAGGGCGCGGAGACGCGCAACGCCAAGCTCATCGACATGGCCAGCCTGGTGCTCAAGCGCCACGAGGAGAAGATCGACAACGCGACCGAGCTGCGCGAGCAGATCGGCGAGCTGCACCGCCGCTTCGTCCAGCCCCTGGGCGGCGGCGCGGGTGTACGGCAGGCGCGCAGCGCGGGCGGGCTGGCATTGCGCGGCTGAGCCACAATCGGGGGCTTTGGTCCCACGCCCCACCCCATGCGCCTGCCCGGCTTTCTGCGCCCCCGCCTGAACTCACCCCTCAGCCTGACCTGGCTGGCCGCCCTGTGGATGGGCCTGCTGTGCAATTGGCCGCTGTGGCAGCGCATGCTGGACCTGCCCGAGCTGGGCGACGCCGCCGGCCGCCTGTTCGTGCTGGTGTTCGCCGGCATGGTGGTGAGCCTCACCGCCGGCCTGCTGAGCCTGCTGTGCTGGCGCGGATTGATCAAGCCGGTGCTGGCGCTGTGCCTGCTCACCGCGGCCGCGCTGACGCATTTCATGAGCAGCTACGGCATCGTGGTGGACCCCACCATGATCGTCAACGTGCTGCATACCGATGCGCGCGAGACGCGCGATCTGCTGAGTCTGCGCCTGTTCCTCACGCTGGCATTGCTGGGCGGCCTGCCCAGCTGGTGGCTGTGGCGTCGCCCGCTGGCGCACCGCAAGCTGCTGCCCAGCCTGGGCCTGAATCTGCTGAGCTTTGTGCTGGGCATGGCGCTGGCGGTGGCACTGGCCATGAGCAGCTTTGCCGAGCTGGCCTCGACGATGCGCAACTACAAGGAGTTGCGCTACATGATCAACCCGATGACGGCCTTCTGGTCGCTCGGCACGGTGGCCGTCGAATCGCAGCAGGCGCCGCATGGCCCCGCGCAGGTGCTGGGCGCGGATGCGCGGCTGACGCCGCGCGCCGCCGGCAGCAAGCCGCCGCTGTTCATGCTGGTGGTGGGCGAGACCGCGCGCGCCGCCAACTTCTCGCTGAACGGCTATGCCCGCAACACCAACCCCGAGCTGGCCAAGCTCGAGGTGCTGAGCTTCCGCGCCGTGAGCGCCTGCGGCACCAGCACCGCCGCCTCCCTGCCCTGCATGTTCTCGCCACTGGGCCGCGAGGCCTTCGGCAGCCAGAAGGGTGCACAGGAAAACTTGCTGGACGTGCTGCAACGTGCCGGCCTCGCGGTGCTGTGGCTGGACAACCAGTCGGGCTGCAAGGGCCTGTGCGAGCGTATCCCCAACAGCATGGCCGGCACCCCGGCCGCCGGCGCCGCGCCGCTGCCCGACGGGCTGTGCGATGGCGAGGAATGCCTGGACGCCGCCCTGCTGCATGGCCTGGATCAGCGCATCGCCGCGCTCGACCCGGCGCGCGTGGCGCGCGGCGTGGTGCTGGTGCTGCACCAGATGGGCAGCCACGGGCCGGCCTATTTCAAGCGCTCGCCGGCCGCGGCCAAGCCCTTCCAGCCCGAATGCCGCAGCAATGCCCTGCAGCAATGCCCGCGCGAGCAGGTGCTGAACGCCTACGACAACACCATCGCCTACACCGACCATGTGCTGGCCGGCCTGATTGCCTGGCTCAAGACCCAGCAGGCGCGCTTTGACACCAGCCTGCTCTATGTCTCCGACCATGGCGAGTCGCTGGGCGAGAACAAGCTCTACCTGCATGGCATGCCCTATGCCGTGGCGCCGCAGGAGCAGAAGCAGGTGCCGCTGATCCTGTGGTTGCCCGAGCCCAGCGCGCAGGCGGCCGGCGTGTCGCGCGCATGCCTGGCCCAGCGCCTGGACCAGCCGCTCTCGCACGACCACCTCTTCCACACCACCCTGGGCCTGATGGGCGTGCAGACCCAGGTAAGGCGCAGCGACTGGGATCTGCTGGCGCCCTGCCGCCAGCCCTGAGTTCAAAACAGCTCGGCCTGTGCCCCGCCCGGCGAGGCCGGGGGCCGGAACTGGCTCAGGTCCAGCGGGATGCGTTCGCGGTTGAGCCCCAGGCGCGCGCAGGCCTTGCGCATGCGCTGCTGCAGCAGTTGGGCCCAGATGCCCTCGCCCCGCATGCGCGAGCCGAAGCGCGGATCGTTGTCGGCACCCCCGCGCATCTCGCGCACCCGGGCCATCACGCGCGCGGCCTTGTCGGGCACATGCTGCTGCAACCAGTCCTGGAACAGCGGTGCCACCTCCCAGGGCAGGCGCAGCGGGATGCTGAAGGCCTTGCTGGCGCCCGCCTCGGCGGCCGCGGCCAGGATCTGCTCCAGTTCGGGCTCGTTCAGAAAGGGAATGATGGGCGAGACGCTCACCCCCACCGGCACGCCCGCCTCGGCCAGGGTCTTGAGCGTGCGCAGGCGCCGCTGCGGCGCGGCCGCGCGCGGCTCGAGGATGCGCGCCAGTGTCGGGTCCAGCGTGGTGATGGACACATAGACGCCCACCTGGCGCCTGGCGGCCATCGGCGCCAGCAGGTCCAGATCGCGCTCCACGCCCGCGGACTTGGTGACGATGGAGAACGGGTGCTGGCAGGCCGCCATCAGCTCCACCAGGCCGCGCGTGATGCATAGCTTGCGCTCGATGGGCTGGTAGGCGTCGGTGGCGGTGCCCAGGCACAGCAGCTTAGGGCTGTAGGCGCGCGATGCGAAGGCCGCATGCAGACGCTCGACGGCGTTGACCTTGGCAATGATGCGGGTCTCGAAATCCAGGCCCGGCGAGAGGTTCAGGTAGCTGTGCGTGGGCCGCGCGAAGCAGTAGATACAACCAATTCTTATATGCCACAGGAATCTGCATTCCATAGGGAGGCATAGGCGTTCGTAGGAGGGTGCATGCCAGTGCACACACCTGCGCCTTCTGAGACAAGCCACCTATTCAGCTGGTGCATTGATTTGTCCCGGAGAGTGCCAGGCAGCCCAGGTTCTGGGAGAGGCGACCGCCCAGGTCGGTCAGGCCGGCACGCCTAGGAATCCCCCCCGCCCCCTTTGAGCGGCCGTCCTGGTCGTCGCGGCGGTAGTGCCGCTATCGCGGAGAGTCGCTTTTCTTCGTCTTCCAGGTAAGTCAGCGCTTGTTTTACGAGCTTGTCCGGAGTCGTCTGAAGCGCGACAGCAAGGTCGTAGAAGACTCTAAGGGTCGGACTCTTCTTACCTCTTTCCACATCTGCGAGGTAATTTCGATGGATGCCGGCACCCTCAGCAAGCGACTCCTGAGTCAATTGCAATTTTCGTCGTCGAACAGCGATGGCAATACCGACTACCGCGTCCCAATCTATCGAAGAAGCCATGCGCGCCAAACTGATGAAAGGCGGTCAGTCTTTCGAATACATTGTCTTGTTTAAATCCTCTATAGTGTGCATATTGCAAACACAGTCATGAAATGAGGTCGTGACGATGACAACGGGACTCCGTCACCTCCAGGAAATTCAGGGATTTGCTCGTCTTGAAAATGCCCGTGGCGCGGTCCACGCGCGCCCGCCCGTTGAACTCAAGAAAGGACTTTGGCAATCATGACCACACCAGCCCAACGCACCCTTGCGGTACTCAACGCCGAACTCTTCCTTTGCGCGCTGGCAACCGAGAAGCCTGAGTCTCTGGATGTTTCGCGGGTGCTCACGCAAGCCGGGAAGCTTCTTGCACATTTCCCCCGCCAAGGGGACCTGGCAATGACCGCAAGCGCGTTGCCGTCCATCTGGGGAGAGCCCCTTGCGTTGGCCACGGTAGCCCAGCAGTCTTCAGAGTAGTGCATGAAGCTCTCTGACGACCTTGTCCACCTGAGCAAGCTTCTCGCCCGGGCCCTACGGCACCGCCCCGAGGCGGCCGGAGTCTCACTAGATAGCCAGGGGTGGTGCCAAGTGGATGACTTGATTGCGGGTATGGCGGCGTCAGGAGTCTCAATTACTCGCCATCAGCTTTCTCAAATCGTTGCTCGGAACGACAAGCAGAGATTCGTGCTGTCCGACGACGGCACAAGGATTCGGGCATGCCAGGGGCATTCAGTGTCGAATGTCCGTCCGCTGCTTCGCCCTAAGAAGCCCCCTCCCGTCCTCTTTCACGGCACTTCAGTGACAGCCCTCCCAAGCATCCTGAAGCGCGGGCTCCTGCCGATGCGCCGGCACCACGTGCACCTCTCGCATGACTTCGATTCAGCGAAACAGGTTGGGATGCGGCATGGCCCTCCAGTGGTGTTGGGAGTTGCTTCGTTCGCCCTTGCCCAGACAGGAGTCACCTTCCTCTTGAGTGACAACGACATTTGGCTTGTAGACCATGTGCCGCCGCAGTATTTGAGTCTCATTGATTGAGTCGTCAGCCACTAGCTTTCAAGGCGTCTGGTGAACTTGCAACGGGGGTAGTTCGAGCAGCCCATGAACGGTCCCCACTTCCCTCGGCGCGCTACGAGGAAGCCAGCGCTGCAGTTAGTACAGAGTTCGGCGCTACTCGCTTTGCCTTCAGCGTTCAGGACCTTGATGCCGTGGTCGCGTATGAGCTCGGAAATGAAGGTCGACTCCTTGCGCTCGACCGTGACTAGGGTGACGGTTTTGCGAGCCCTCGTGAGGCCGACGTAGAACAGTCGGCGCTCTTCCGAGAACTCGTGGCTATCGCCACCTGGCATCGCCAGCATTAGCACCGGGTCGTCGACAATGCGGCAAGGAAATCCGAGCGTCTCCGACGTGACGTTCGGGATGATGATGTGGTCGGCCTCCAATCCCTTTGACGAGTGGACGGTCATGAACTGAAGGTCTATCTCAGGCGAAGCGAGATGTGTTGGGAAGTGCTCGCGGTCTCGCTGGTATCGCCCGAGTACGTACACGGAGGGCTTAGCGCCAGGCTGGGATTCAATAAGGCGCGCGATGGTGGCCTCAATGGCGGATTTGGCCTGCCACTCGTTGGTGACGCGCACGACGCTCACCGGTTCTGCAACCTGCTCGCGCGGCGAACGGACGGACTTGCGCAGTTGGCGGGGGTTCTTCTGGATGAACTTGCTGCTGATGTCGCAAAGAGATGGCGCGCAGCGGAACGTGGTCTCGAGCTTGAGGGTCACAGCCTTGCCGAAGTGCTGCTCGAACTCGGCCATGACGGCTAAGTCCGCGCCGGCGAAGCGGTTTATGGACTGCCAGTCGTCGCCAACCGCGAAGAGGTAGCGGCCGGGCTTGCTAACCAACGCAGCGACCAGGCGGGCCCGGGATTGGCTGGCGTCCTGGAACTCGTCGACCATCACGAGTTCGTAAGGGCTCTGCCACCGACCGGACTCCAGGCAGTCGGTGGCCATGTTGAGCATGTCCTCGAAGTCGATGACGCCATCCTGGCGCAGTCTCGTCTCCCAGCTGTCCCAGAGCTTCTCGAACAGGTCCAAAAACATCTGGTGGCGAAATCGGAACGTCCCTGCGATGCCGTTATCGAGACGGCTCCGGAGCTGCTCGTTGGTCAGCCGGTTGTTCTTGACGTGGGTGAGAAACGTACGAATGGTGCGCACGAGCCGCGGGCTCTCGATGGGCTGGCGTCCTGGTGCGGCTCGGTCGGGGTTAGGGTCGAGTTCGACCCCCAGGTCTGCAAGTTGACTCTCAAGCTTCCGAAACAGCTGGCCGGACCACATGTCTGCCATGGTTGTCTCAAGCAGCTTGGTGCCGTTCTGCGCATGGACCTGCCGCTTCCATGCCATGCCTTCCTTGTAGCCGGCAAACTCGGCCGGCGGCTCACCTTTCGCGTTGACGGCCCAATGCTCAAGGTAGGCGTCGACGTCTGGAAGGTAGAAATCGGGGCGGTATTGGCGGTGCTGTGGCGTCGCCGTGTCGACCTCGTAAGGAGCCTCGTAGACGTAGCGGATGCCGTTGTAGAACAACCAGTTCGCGATGATGAGCTCGCCACGACTGCGGACAACTTCATTGTTAAGAGTCCAGAAGCCCTCATGGTCGCCCGTACGGCTCCACGAATCGGGGTTGCTTGCCTCTTTGCCGAACTCCGGCAGGTCCTGGCCGAAAACGAGCCGGAACATGTCCCACTGGGTACGGAAAACTGGGTCTGAGCCTTTGAGGTCATCCACCATCCCCAGCAGGGCCTCCAAGTCCTGCCCGTTGTCGAGCCAACTGGCGACGGATGGCTTCTTGCCTGTCGCCTGGCCAATGACCGTCAGACCGAACGCATGGAAGGTCTGGGCAGTCACACCTTCTGCGGGGAGACCAAGCGGGACGAGGCGGTCGGAAAGCCGCTTCCTCAGTTCGGCGGCGGCATCATTGTTGAAGGCCAGCAGCAGGATGCGCTCGGGCTCGAAGTAGCGGAACTTGAGTGCATACCCAGTCTTGGCAACCATGGTGGCGGTCTTGCCCGAACCAGCGGCGGCAACCAGCAGCACGCGGTTGTCGAAGCAGATGACGGCCTCGGCTTGCTCTTTGGTCAGGGGTGACTTTTCCACGGTCGCCAGGAACTGAGCAGCAAGCTCGAGCTGGCGTTCTCGCTGCCGGGCGTTGATGGCCAGCACCGTCTTGGAGAACGGCTGGCGCCAGTCGTTGACGGCATCCTGAACATCGGCTGGCTGGGCCCGAAGAAGAGCCATCAGCTCGGGTTCTGCCAGCAAAGAAGCTAAGGCAGTCGGCTTGCGAGCGGAAAGCTTTTCAGCCAGCTCGCCGTCCAACCACCCGCGCCTGCGCAGCTGGTCGACACAGGCGCTGTGGGTGTCCATCTTCCATGCAACGACTTCATTCAACGCCGGGGCTAGTTGCTTGGACAACTCGCCAATGTGATGACGTCGACGAAGGACGGCGACGGTGGCGGCCAGTTGCTCCTTTAGGTGCTTGGCGCGCCCGTTGGGAATTCCGTCGAGCTGCAGGGTCTGGCGACCGTCCTCGTGCAGTCGAACAGTTGCCCAGAAAGCACCCGCCTCGATTTCCAGCTTGTCGAGAAGCAGGATGTGCCCCTTGCGGGTTTGGCCTCCAACCTTCAGCATGAACTGCTCGCCTTCCATGGTCAGTCGCCATGGTTGGCTCCGCGTGAACAACTGGCCGGCCGCAGTAGACCCCCATGACTGCTTCAAGGGCCAGCCTCCGGGCGGTAGGAACCAGGAACGTAGTGGCTTGAGCCAGTAGGCAGAGCAAGTTGCGCCTGCATGCGCTTCACCGTTCCTTCAGTTTATCGAGCTGTTCAGCCCTTGGCGAAAGGAACTCAGTCCTCGTTCCGAAAGACTTCAGCACGCCAGCATCCATTGCGAATGCGGTTGTGTGGGATAGGCGGCCGCCGAACCCGCCCATAGCTCCCCCAACGTCTTGGCCTGCATAGACGTTCTTCTCTCCGGCCAGCACCCATACGGGCTCGAGTCCGGCGCTCGCTAGATGACCCAGGAAGTAGTCGCCGGAAACCACGCCGGCTCCAGCCCCGCGCGCGTTCAGCGAAGGGTCTTGCCACCTGAGGACGCCGTCGCTATCGACGTACTCGGGAGCCTTGCCACTTCGCAGGTGCAAGCCCAGCATCTTGATAACACCGGACGAAGGCAGGTATAGCGAGAATCCTTCGTCGATGGAGTTGTCCTTGCCATTGCCTTCTACGTTCAGGGATTCAACGATGCCCGTGTAGGGCGTATTGATGCCAGCCCCTGCGTTCTTCTCTAGCTCGATTCCCTTCGTGTCTCGCCAGCCGTGCTCGCCCAAAAAGGGGGCCAGGTATCCGCTTTCCCACAGTCGGGACACGTCACCCCGGTGCCTGCCAAGCAGCTCCTGTGCGAGCTGACGACCGTTGCCGAGAGCTGTGACCAGGCAGCTGATTCGCGACCAAGCGTCTGCGTGATTTCGCCTGCTCTGACCAGGCACGGTCCAGTGGCGAAAGCCGTACACCGTCAGCCATCGCTCCCCGTCGGGGCTGACCACCTCGATTTGACCGAGGTCGTTGCACAAATCGCTTTCGACGTGCACCCATGCAAGGAGCAGGTCTGTATCTCCGGACGGGAGTCGGGGCGCAGACGGATTCCACCACGTGACCGGCGTGGCTTCCCACCCGGTTTCTAGGGTGCTTCGAACAAGGAGGGATGGGTCCAAGTCCCTCTTCATATCACGACCGCGCGGGCCAGGCTCGAACGCCCTGAGCTTCCCGTCGTCTCCCCACGAACAAATCGCCAGGTTGTCGGTCATGCGAGCCGTTGCCTCAGCGAGCGCGATGTACTGGTACTTCTTGCCGACCCGCTCCACCCGATGCTTGCCCATGCGGTCGTGGCTAACACTCCCGCTCCGCTCGAACTGCTCAAAGAGCTCTTCGGCCCAACCGAGCTGGTGCGCGCGCTCGCAAATCCATCGCCTTACAGGGCCATGGTCGACCTCTGACGGGCGCCTGTTGTCGTCCCGCATGCGCGTTGACTCAAGAAGATGATGTTCCGCGAACCCGACATATTCAGCGCGCAGTTCCTCGGACAACGACTCCTTGAATGCTTGGTTGGCTTGCACGACCTCGGTCCATAGCCGCTCGGACCGGTCGGTGCGCTTCTCGGTGAAGGAAAGGCGCAAAGGCCGCAGGCGATAGTCGACTGTCAGCTTTCGCAGCGCTAGGTAGGCTTCTTGCTGCTTGTGGGTCGCCTTGTCTATCAGGTCCTCCTGCCAGAGCTCGAAGAGTTCCTTGGTGGTGTTGCCAGCATGGGTGCGCGGCGCATCCACGATGTCGTGCAACCAACCGCGCAATGTGTAGTTTCCGAAGTCGCCGTGCTCGTTCGTAGAGGAGCAAATCGAATCGCCGTATCCCCGGCCGCGATACTTCTCGAGGTCCTGTTCCGTCACAGATTCCAACGGCCAGGCTGACTTGAACTTGGCCTTGCATGAGTCGAGGTCGACCTCCGCCGGCAACTGGCCTGCAGCCTGAGCGTAGAGCAGGACACCGACGGCATAGTCCCGGGCCATCAAGTTCAGCGGCGGCTGCTTGCCTTCAGCAAAGTAGTTTCTCCAGACCGAAGCGGCGAGTACCCTGCAACGGGCTCGGTCTATGCCCTGCATGGCCGCGCCGTAGCAGGCAGCGAGGAGGCGCTCAGTGATGTACAGGTCGTCGACGTCGGCGAATTGGTCGACAAGAGCCGCTGCACAACCAAGCTTGCAAGAAAGCAAGTTCACGAGAGCTTTGGTGGCGCGGTCGCGCACGGCACGGTTGCTGGTCGACAAGAACCAGGTCAGCGTTACCGCGGCAAGCCACAGGCGCTGTTCATCGACTTCCTTGGCGTCAGTCTCCCAGGCCCAGTCGATAAGCGAGACAACTGCACCGCCCTCGTCCAAGTCATCCTTCGCCAGAAACACCGACCATGCAGCGTCTCTCTGCGGCATCGGACGCGGCCATAGGTCCTTGTGTAGCCAGTTGGCGTTGAACACGTTCTCAGGCTCGGTACTGACCAGAAGCATCAAGCCGTAGGCCGAGCGGCCAGTGGTCTCGCAGAGCTTGTCCACCCATCTGGCCGTTCGACTTGTGAACGCCTTGGGACTCCGCCATGCCAGCGAATTCTCGAAAGCGTCGCAGAGCGACGAGTCGTCGATGGCCTCCTTGGGCAGCACATCGAATATCTCACAGCCAAACTCCTCCGGCAGTTGTACTGCCAGGGCCTCGATGACCCCGGCAAACTGCCAGCTCTCGAACGGTTCGAAGTAGGCGACCAGTGGTGCTCGTCGGAACGAGCCTTCAAGGTCCGCGCGGTCAATTTGGCCGATGAGCCTTTTGGCACGCAGGTGGTCGGACAGCCGCTCAAACGTGAATCTGATGACTTCCTTGTGGCCCCCCCCAGGCTGCCACACGACGTCTTGCGTGAGGACGCCCTCTGACATGAACGCAGAAAAGAGACTGCGGTCTGTGTATCCGCCCGAATTGTGGATGCCTTCCAGTAGCTTGATGGTGTCTGCCATGGGCAGGCTTCCGCCATCGCTATAGGCCGCGCAGGCTTCCAGGAACTGCTCCAACGCTTTGCGCGGAATCTTCAGCTCGGGGATGAGCTTCAGCTCCCTCTGGACCTTGTTCGCCACCGCAGTGAGATAGAAGTCAAAGATGGCGGTAATGCCGTCCATGCCCTTGGGAAGCTGCTTGAGGTCTTCGGTGTCGAGGTACTCGCAGCAGGTTCGAAGGAACAGTGGGTTCTCGAACTCCCTCGCCAGATTCGGAGAGCTCGGCCGCGCGATGCCGCGGCGGTCGAGATAGGCCTTTGCTGCGGCTCCTGCGTGGCCGGCAAAGCCGGGGTGCACAACGTGCTCAATGCCCTTCAGCGGGAGAAAGCGGAAGTACGTGCTGCGCACGGTCAGCACCAGCGCCAGCCGAGGGAACTTCTGGACCAGTCGGATAAATCCCAACAGGCGCGGCTCCCACAGGGCGATGCCCTGCCTTTCGTTGAGAGCGTCAATGGCCAGCACCGCCCGGCAGTCGGTGGCTTCGGCTGCAGCATCGAGCGCGCCCAGGAAGTCGGCGGTTGTGACTTGGGCCAGGTCCAACTGACCTCGGATTTGCTCCCATGGGTCTCCATCGGTCAGGCTTCCGCTGAGAACCAGAACAAAGGGGCGGCTTGCCTCAAGCTGCCTGTGTCCGAAGTCAGCGATTAGGTGCGATTTGCCGATGCCACCGGGACCCGAGATGACCAGCTCGCGCTTGTTCATGAGCTGCCAGCGCACGCTGGCAATCTCCTCGCGGACGCGGTCGACCGCCGAATAGAGGTCGAACAAATCCTTGCGAGGGGCGTAGCGACTCTTTTCGGGGACCTTGTCCTCAACCTCTGTTAGGGCTTCGGAGATGCTTTCGATGGCCGCGGCCGCCAGCGCCGCCCAGCTCTCCAGGGGCACCGAGGCTTCCAAGGGCACGGGAGGGACCCCAAGGTCTTGCAGCAGCGGCTCGCAGGCTTGTCGCACTCGGTCGGCAGCAGACGACAGCTTTTCGCGCGACAAGCTCCCGGCTGCGCCGTCCATCTTGTACGTAATCTCGGCTGCCCAGGTCGCAGGCATTGCCAGCAATTCTGGGTTGCGTGCCACTGCTTGCAAGGCTTGCTGGATGGGCAGCTCCACGTGGCTTTCGGGGCTGTAGCGCTCACCCAGGTTGTGGCGCTGAACGTCGAGCTTGTCGCGGAACCAGGCAGAGCTGAATCTGACGGTGTCGAACCAGTATCGTGCCCGTCCAGAGTACGCTGGGTCGTCGCGACCTAGCCGCTCGCCGATGCTCGACGCACTCCAGAGTTCGATTTCGACGGTGCGGCCATTGGCGGCTGCGTCGTCGATGCTCTTTTTGCGCCACTTCTCGTAGCGCTGAACTTCGCTGGCCTTCTTGCCCGACCGGTTGTCACGCAAGTCGATGGGCAGGCAGACAACGAAAGTCGTCAACTGCGGATGGGCGCTGAGCGCGCGCTGCAACGAGTTATCCAGGTCGTTTACTTGACCGTCATCGAAGCCGTTGATGAAGTACTTCGCTTGCCAGCCGACCTCGTGTCCACCCGCGTAGGTCCGGTAGCACTCAAGGCCTTGGTCGGCTCCCGGACCTTTCCGAATGAACCTGGAGCCTGCAGCCGGGTCCTCCAGTGCGGCCAGCTGACAGCAGAGTTCCTCGAAGCCGCCGTTCTGAGTTCCTCGATGTTCTCGAATACGTTTGAAGTCCAAGCTCAACACCACGAAGCCTCCGTCTTGTTCTTAGGCGTCGTCCAAGTTTCCACAGGCCGCCTCTTCTCCCAAAGGACTCTACAGGACTGAGTCGCCCAGGCCTTTCTAGACATCCACAGAAGGGAGGCTCGCGGTCGCGAAGCAGCTGTAGGCGAGCCGCCCTCCGCCTGAAAAGTAGGCGGCTGCCACGGCCAGTTCGGGCCACCAAATCGCGCTCAGGTGGTCAGTGTGAGCCCGCACAAGACGTCAATGTGGCCGGAATCCGCGCCCCGAGACAGAATCGCGGGACTGCTGTTAGAAGTGAGGCTGCGGAAGAGGTGGCGTTCTGGCCCCAAGAGCATTGGGGATGCTGCGACAATTTCTACTACGCCCACAGTCTGCGCAAGAGCGGTCGCAATGGGGCCGACCTCCCGCAGAGCATCAAATTGCAAGACATCGTCAAAACCATCGAGGACCTGGACAGCGTCGCGGTTTCCCTGCCCGACCTCCTGCGGGGAGCCAGGGGTCAGACCGTTACCTCAAATGCACGAGCGATTGCAGAGCTGTCCGAGCTTCTGAAATTGGAGGTCTTGCTGGACAAGCCGCGCGCCGAAGTTGTGGCTTCGGCACTTCGACTTCTGACACTCATCAAGCAAACCAACCTCCTCGTTTCGTCCAGCAGAGTCGGCCACGAAGAAAGAATGGCGATGTCGCTTGCAGAGGCACTTGCCAGCAAGCTGCACAAACTCCTCAAAGACTGGGCAACAGAGTCCCAGGCTTCCACCGCTGCCTGAGCGCCATGCTCGGCGGCGGGGGCGGCTTCAATGACTGCATCGCGCGGCGACGTTTCACCACTCAGTCAACACCAGTTCGCTGTTCGATGTACCGCTGCTGCCGTTGCTGACAAAGCACCCAGGATTGAAGCCAGCCATTGAGAAAGGCCAGTGGTTTGCGCCTAGTCAAGAGGCCTTCACCGGACGCTTTCGCAGCGAAAGGGGCCATATCAACAACAACGGGCTCAGAGGATGGGTTCCAGTCACCCGTAAACTTGAATTTGGGAGGCGGTCAGGCCTACACCATCTATATCGCCCCAGGGCGACGACCTCAGAATTCGGCCCGGTTGCCTGCAGCGCCTTGGCAGTACTGGATGGGAAGTTGGGGCCTCGTGGGTTCAAGTCCCGCCGCAGCCCACCTTCTATCGAAGAGATGCCTCATTCGATGGAGTAGCGAAGCCTTCTTAATCTCGAGCTCGGCTCGCTTTTGCGCTCGCCCCATTCCATTGCAATCGCTCGCCGCTCGCTGCATCATCATGCGGTCGAGTCGCCAGCGAGGCCCACATGCCTGCTCTCTACTTCTCTCCAGACGTCAGCGCCTTTACCTCGGTCAAGTCGGTCAGTGGCTTTTTCGTGGGACGGGTCAGCTGCTACCAGGGCAAGACCGCCGTCAGGGTTGAGCATGAATGCCTGTGCTATCGAGACACCTATGCCGAGGCAGAGCGTGACGCCAGTCGGGACGCTGCAGCGCTTGTTCGCATGTGGGCAGACAAAGTCCGCATTTAGTCCTCGAACGGACTAGCACCTTGAGCACCACGGAGTGCGCAGCGTGCGGCAATTGTTAGGGTCACGCAGTCCCTACACATTTGGCCGAACTTAATCTGGGTCAACACCGATTCGCTGTCCGATGTATCTCTGCTGCCCTCGCTGACCAAGCACCCACGATTGAAGCCAGCCATCGAGATACAAGAAGCTGTCGACTGGGTCCTTGAGCACGCGCGCATAGCCAGACGCGAGGGCAAGTGCAACGTACTCGCCACGAGATAAGACACCTACAAGGTCCGGTGGCGAGTCTGCGTCCAGCCAAAGCAGCCGAAGTTCAATGAGCTTGTCGAAGACGCTCTGTTGCCAGGCGGGCGGGGCCATAGGAACTCCTTTCAATGTATCCGTCTGATGCACAACCGCTGACTCCGTCCGGTCAGCGTAGGCACTCGACGGGCCATAGTGCTTTGACAATTCAGGCAGGCAAGTATACTGTATGTTCATACAGCGTTTTCCATCGCCATGCCTTCGGATATTTCTGCCGCGATGGTGTTGCCTGCGCCCCTCTCCGCGCCAATCAACCCATCTATTGCCACCATCCCTCGCCTACTTCCCCCTGAGGTTGAGGCGTCGATTTGGCGTGCGGACCAATTGGGGCGCGGTGTCGAGTTGGTAGTCCCGACCGGCTTTGCAGACCTGGATGCTGAGCTCCCCGGTCATGGATGGCCCTGTCGAGGATTGACGGAGGTCCTTACAGCCCAATTCGCATTGCTCGAATGGCGACTCGCGTCCCCCGCCCTGCGCGCCATTTGCAGCCACGGAAGAGACTTGGTGGTGGTCGGGCCGCCCCGCTGCCCATTTCCGCCGGGCCTTCAACTCGACGGCATAGACCCCGACCGAATCTTGTGGGTTGATGTTGACAAGCCGGCTGACCGACTCTGGTCAACGGAGCAAGCCATAAAGAGCAATGCATGCGGAGCCGTGCTGGCCTGGTTGCCGCAGGTTCGAGCCGACCAAGTCCGCCGCCTGCAAGTGCTCGCGGCAGGTTGTGACGCGCCGGTATTTCTGTTCCGCCTTGCCTCCGCGGCTTCAGAAGCGTCCGCTGCACCTCTACGACTTGAGGCCAAACTCTGCGAGGACTGGGAGCTGCGCGTACGCATCCTCAAGCGCAGAGGAGCGCCATGCGAGACAGAACTTCGCCTTGAGTCCATCCCATGTGGACTCAAGACCATCATGACCCCGCGACTTCGATACCCAAGTCGCTTCACGTCGCGAGTGCCCGATGCTGTGGTGCGCACTTCGACTCCCGGCCCCGAGCGGCAAGCCGTCCCCCATTGATGACGACATTCGAGCATTGGCCGTCTGGGCGTTGCAGTTCACGCCACGGGTCACTGTCCTCGAGGAGTCCGTCGCAATGGAAGTCGATGCCAGCACGCGCCTTTTTAAGGGCCGGCGTGCTCTGCGCGACCGTGTAGTTGCCGAGTCCGCCGAGCTCGGAGTAGCGAAGGTCTCTTGGGCACCAAACAGTCTTGCAGCTCTCGCTTTTGCGCGCGCCGGCATTGAGAACGGCCTCAAGCGAGGTCTGGAGTCAATGCTCGACCCGCTTCCCATGCAAGTCTTGAGCGCAGTCGTGCCCCACATGTCGGTGCTCCTGCGAACGGGTGCGCGCACCCTTGGGGACATACGTAGGCTGCCGCGCGCGGGCATCACTCGCCGCTTCGACAAATCACTGCTGCGAGCCTTGGACCAAGCCTATGGTGTTCAACCAGAAGCCCACAAATGGGTTGAAGTGCCCGATGCATTTACCACCAAACTCGAGCTCCCGTTTCGGGTCGAGCATGCGCCAGAGCTCTTAGTCGGCGCTCGCAAGCTACTGCTCCAGATGTGCGGTTGGCTCGCGGCCAGGCATGCAGGAATTACCGCGTTCACATTGAACTGGTGGCATGACAGCATGCGCTCAAAAGATGCCGGCACCGGCGGAGGTTTGGTTGTTCGAACGGCCGTCGCCATGCGAGACATCGACCACCTCTTCCGGTTGCTATCCGAGCACTTGGCCAAAGTCACGTTGCTCGCCCCAGTAGGCGACCTAGAGCTGGCTGCGACAGAAGTTCATGCCCTTCACGAAGTCAGCGCGTCGCTCCTTCCCGATACGGTGTTGGAGCGGGAGACGGTCGGCATGCTGCAAGAACGCCTTGCCGCACGGTTCGGCCCAGCAAAGGTCTGCCGCCCGTTTGTGGGTGACGACAACAGGCTCGAATGGGTCTGCACCTGGCGCGCTGCCTCTGAAAAGCGTCCTCGGAAGCCGGGCCCACGTTCTCGCTACCCGGCGCCCTCGTTTGTGCTCGCGGAACCCTTGAAGCTGTCCGTGCGGGATGGCCGTCCTCAATACCAAGGCCCCTTGAAGCTTCTCGCCGGGCCTCACGCCGTCGAAGACGGTTGGTGGCATCGCGACGAAGCCAAGCGTGAGTGTCACGCTGTCGTCCGCGACTACTGGATTGCGTGGAGCGACCACGCCGGACCGCTTTGGATTTACCAAACTCGTCTTGAAGCCGATGCAGCTTGGTGGCTGCACGGCTCGTTCTCGTGAGTCAGCGATGGACGAAGTACTGAGGATTCCATACGCTGAGCTGCGATGCATCAGCAATTTCAGTTTCTTGACCGGCGCAAGTCGACCCGACGAGTTGGTCGAGCGAGCGAAGAAGCTTGGCTACAAAGCACTCGCGCTCACGGACTACTGCAGTCTGGCGGGCGTCGTCCGAGCACATACGGCGGCCAAGGAGGTCGGCCTCAAGCTCATCATCGGAAGCCAGTTCAAAGTCGAGGCAACCGCGCCGTTCTCCTTAGTTGTACTGGCATGCAATCACAACGGCTACGGCAATCTCTGCGAGTTCATCACCAACCTCCGTCGCGAGTCGCCTAAGGGAACGTATCGCCTTCACGTCGATGCCGTTCGCTCCGAGCGTTTGGAAGACTGCCTGGTAATTGCGATACCAGCGCGGGAGAGCACGCAGGACGAATGCAATCGCCTCGCACGCTGGCTGCTGACCAACTTCATGGGGCGCTCCTGGCTCGGCGTCGAGCAGCTAAAGCTAATAGATGACGAGGTCGTGTTTGAGCGCATCGCTCAGGCTAGCGAGCTGACAGCAATCCCGATGGTCGCGACCGGTGACGTTCAGATGCATGTGCGGTCCAGAAAACCGCTGCACGACGTCATGACTTCTATCCGTCTGTGCAAACCGCTGACCGAGTGCGGCACCGAGCTAGCAGGCAATGCCGAGCGCCGTATGCGCTCCCGCCTCAGTCTGGCTAACCGGTATGCCGGCCATCTAGCCTTGCTCCACGAAACGCTCGCTATAGCCAGCCGATGTGACTTCTCCCTGGAGGAGCTCCGCTACCAGTACCCAGACGAGGTGGTTCCGAAGGACGAGACCCCAAGCTCGTACCTGCGACGGTTGGCTTATGAGGGAGCCGGACGCCGTTGGCCCACCGGCGTCCCTGCAAAGGTTCAGGCTCAAGTTGAGCATGAGCTCGAGTTGATTGGCGACCTTCGATACGAACACTACTTCTTGACGGTCTACGACATCGTCGCGTTTGCTCGCAGTCAGCGCATCCTTTGCCAGGGCCGCGGCAGCGCAGCCAATAGCGCGGTCTGCTATTGCTTGGGCATCACGGAGGTCGACCCAGCACGGGCTGTTGTGCTGGTCGAGCGCTTCATAAGCCGCGAACGCAATGAGCCCCCCGATATCGACGTCGACTTCGAACACGAGCGACGAGAGGAAGTCATCCAATTCCTCTATCGGAAATACGGTCGGAAGCGTGCAGCCCTGACTGCAGCAGTGGCAACGTATCGGACCCGAGGGGCAATCACCGACGTCGGAAAGGCGCTGGGCTTCAGCCTCGACCAGGTCAAGGCCATTTCCCAAACTCATCAATGGTTTGACGGCCTTGGCATCAACAAAGACCGCCTCAGCGAGATTGGCGTCGACGCAGACTCACTGGCCGTCCAGCAACTTCTGACCCTCACCGGGCAGCTCATCGGAATGCCGCGGCACTTGAGCCAGCACAGCGGCGGCTTCGTGCTGACAAAGGGCCCCTTGAGCCGCATCGTGCCAATCGAGAATGCTTCAATGGAAGACCGTACCGTCATCCAGTGGGACAAGGACGACATCGACGCTCTGGGTCTGCTTAAAGTCGACGTGTTGGCCCTCGGGATGCTGACGGCAATCCGCAAGACGCTAGACCTCATCGGCGGCCGCCAAGGCTTCGAGATGGAGATGCAAGACATCCCGGCCGAAGACACAGTCACTTACGACATGATTTGTCAGGCGGACACGGTGGGCGTCTTCCAAATCGAATCTCGAGCCCAACGCCAGATGCTGCCGCGCCTGCAACCAAGATGCTTCTACGACCTGGTGGTTGAGGTGGCGCTGGTGAGGCCAGGCCCTATCCAAGGTGGTGCCGTGCACCCGTACTTGGAGCGCCGCCAAGGCAAAGCGCCAGTCACCTACCCAAGCGCGGCACTCAAAGAGGCGCTTGGACGGACGCTGGGCGTGCCGGTCTTCCAAGAACAATGCATGCAGATTGCAATCCTCGCGGCTGGCTTCACCCCAGACGAGGCGGATGGTCTGCGCCGCGCGATGGCGGCTTGGAAACGCAAAGGCGGACTCGGGAAGTACGAAGAGCGGCTCATCGGTGGCCTTACTTCGAACGGGTACACGCTTGAGTTCGCGCAGGGCATCTTTGAGCAGGTCAAAGGCTTCAGCTCGTATGGCTTCCCTGAATCGCACGCCGCCAGCTTTGCGCTCTTGGTCTACGCCTCCTGCTGGCTGAAGTGCCACCACCCGGCCGAGTTTCTTTGCGCAATGCTGAACTCTCAGCCGCTCGGCTTCTACAGCCCGAGGCAACTGGTGCGGGACGCAATAGCTCACGGGGTTGAAGTTCGTCCTGTCGACGTAATGACCAGCTTCAGCGACTCTAACCTTGAGGATGTCGAGGGCGAAGAGATGCCGGCGGTAAGACTCGGATTCCGTTTGGTCGATGGGCTGAAGGGCGATGCGGTCACGAGATTGATTGCGGCAAGAGAGAACGCGCCATTCGACGATACCGAGGACCTCGCCCGTCGGGCGGGACTGGCCCCGCAGGACATGCGTCAGCTAGCAGCTGCGGATGCGCTCGCAGCGCTTTCCGGACATCGGCGGCAACAGGTCTGGGATGCAGCAGGTTGGACGGGAACACCTGAGTTACTACGCGAAGGCCGCATTGAGGAGGAGTACCTGGAGCTAGAGGCGGCGCCTGAGGCAGAGGAAGTGGCGTGGGACCACGCGGCTTTGGGGCTCTCACTGCGCAGCCACCCACTCGCGTTGATTCGCGACAAGCTAGCCGAGATGAAGCTCAGCACCTCAGCAGACCTGCACGACCTCCCCGATGGCAGGGCGGTTCGCTACGCCGGCATGGTGACTGTGCGCCAGCAACCTGAGACCGCGAGTGGCGTTACCTTCATCAGTCTTGAGGACGAGACGGGCGATGTGCAGCTTGTGGTCTGGCGCGATGTGCTGGAAAAGCAACGTAGAGAAATTCTTGAAGCTAGGTTGCTTGCGGTCAAGGGACGTTGGCAGCGCGAGGGCGAAGTCCGCAACATCATCGTTGGGCACGCCAAGGACCTAACGGAAATGCTGGGAGGATTGACGCTGCCCAGTCGGGACTTTCATTAGGACCCTCGCGAATCGTTTTCAGACATGCTCAGGCGAATTCAGCTCGATTCATGCTGCAACAAGGAAGGGTGTTCGCTTCACGGCGAAGACAGGCGTAGCAGCGCTCAAATATGAATGTCCAGCGAAATCTGGCTGATACGATTTGTCCACAAGAAATCAATTCCCGGCGCCATAAGGGGGGCCTAGCGAGATGAATGTCGAGAACATCGTCGACGTCCGTGACTATCTTGAAATCCGAGGGCTCACAAATCCGACGCTCGAAGCTCTGATGCCGACGGAGGAAAGCTACCGCGCATTGCTGATGCAGCCCGCTGGCCCATTTCTGGGCGACGAAACGCGAATCGGTCCGTTGGACCTTGACTTTGCCGACCAGCAGGCGACCCAGCTTCTCGTGATGGCCAAGAAGGGGGGACACCATTTGGTCGTCACCCCTGAGTACTACCTCCCCATCAAAACGTTGCTCAGATGCGTCGAGGGCGAAACCTTTCCGGCCGCCGATGCTCTGTGGGTGCTTGGCTGCGAAAGCATGACTCCCAACCAACTACGCGAGTTCAAGGAACGGGCACTCCAAACCGGCAAGTGCGATGTTTTCTTCGAAGAGGATGACGAAGCACCGAAGCAAGGAACGTACTTCGACCCTGTGGCGTATTGCTTCATTGCTAAGGAAAAGCAAAGCGGAGACGAGCGGCGCGTTGTCCTGATTCAGTTCAAGACTATCTCATCAAAGGATGAGCACTACTTCGAGAACAAGCTGCTTCGCAAGGGAAAGTACATATACCAGTTCAAGGGGCCAAAGGACCGCCTATCGCTTTCGACCATCATTTGTTCTGACGCCTTTGCAATTGCTGAGAATAATGACGTCTTGCTGGCGCTGACGGAGAAGGCGACGCTGCTACACATCCAGCTGAACAAGAAGCCCCGGAATGTCGACTATCTGAAGTATCGAGTCGAGACTTTCAGGCGGCACCTTCGCTCAAGCAACTGCGACATCGTCTGCCTCAACTGGGCGGAGAACATGGTCTTCAAGGGCCATGCAAATGGGAAAGGCGATGACTGGAACAACGAGACAGGTTCCGCGTGGTACCTGCCGCATGACCGATGCTCCTCGGATGATGCCGAAGTTGAGAGCAATGAGAAAAAGGGGCTCTACTACTCGAAGCATCGAAGAGACCGGCATGTCTTGCATTTTCACAATGCTCCAGCCGCCTTTGAGCTAACGGTCCCGAAGGTCGAACACACGGGTCTGCAGCTGCATGCAAATCCAACCGGTCCAGCCTTGGACTCTCGTTTTGTCTGGGATGCAAATGCAGCGGCCTGGGTCGAGCACGCAGATTGCGCTGACACCGGACTTGCGCAGCTCTTTGCTTGCGACGAACAGGTCGAGGCGGCATTTGCCGAACTCAAAGGGGAAGAAAGTCGCCTCAAAGTCGAGCGGGCAGTCGCACTCAGCTGCGGGCTACACACGGGAAAGGAGGACTGGTACGCAGCGGCAGAACTTCCTTCGCTTCGCATCGGAGATGACGAAATTCCTCAACGAGTGACGGTCTGTCTAGAGCGTGATGAACAAGCCCGGAAAACGCGATATGACCGTGTGAAAAACGTTGCTGCACTCCACCACATTCTGGCGAACAGCGCATTGCTGCCTCTATCAATTCGCGACCTTCAGGGGGGCGGAGCTCGCATCAGATGGTCCAAGAAGTCTCCGAACACCAACATTGTGAAGGACGGCCATGAGCCTGCACTTGTGTCCTTTCTTGGATTCAACCCGCTTCCGGACCAAATAAAGAACACGTCGGACGCCGCCTATGAACTTCTTCGCAAAGAGAAAGATTCGAAACATCGCCACCGGCTGGCGGTCTGCTACATGACATTGAACGGACCTGAGTTCGCGACCATCACGCAGTTGGCGCACTTCACGGACGACGCTGGCAGTCCCACGTCAATCGCCAGAGGCTAAGCATGCAACTACTCGAATCTGCACGAAACAAAGTGGCCGACCTGTTAGGCGGCATTGAAGAGCTTGACGACGCTGTTGTTCGTGGCGAGCGCCGATACGGCGACAAGACATTTGCTGTTGCGTACGTCGACTTTGCAGATGACGTCGTCGGTCGTGCGAAGAAGCTTCGCGCGTTTCAAGAACGAATCCTTGGGGAGGGATTCTTTGCCTCGCCTGGCGACCTGAGGTGGAACAAATACATCTACATCGTGGCAGGACCACAATCGCTGCAGCAAGAGGGCTTTGAGGCAGCGAAAATCGCGATTGAAGCAGATGAGGAGTACGCTCGAAAGCGCGTCGTCTCTGAGTCCGAACTTGCTTCAGCGCTCGGCGCTGCTAGCTACTTCACTTCAAGCCGCAACGTTCAAGAGTTCGACATCTTGGCCGAATGGAGGCTCAAACTTTCTGATGCGGCCCTCGATGCAGTCCTCGACTGCCCCACGCGCACCACACTCATCGACCAGATTGGGGCAGGTAAGGCGCGTCGTGCTGCGGCAAGTCGAAAGGCTCTCACGCTTCATCAGTCCGATGCATCCCTCGACACAAAGTGGCTTGCGCGCCTAAGAATCGAGAGTTTTCGACCTGTCCACGACGGGAAGGCGCCGTTTGACTTCGGTCAGGTTACTTTGATTACTGGTCCGAACGGAACAGGCAAGACTTCGCTACTCGAGGCCATCGAGTATTTCTACTGCGGACAGAACCGTAGGCCAGGGTACGTTGCTAGCAAGGTGTTTGGCACGCTCCGTGGGGCCTCATCCGAAATGGCATCAACGACTGACGCCAGTCGCCTAAGAGCAAGGTGCCTGAAGTGGTACAACCGCGAGGAGCGGAATGCCGCCGGTCTCCTCAACGGATTTGACCGATTCAATTTTCTCGATACAGATGCTGCCTTCCGCGTCACTGCGGAGTTGGACCCCAAAGCACTTCCGGAGGACCTTAGTCGCCTCATCGTGGGCCCTGAAGCGTCGAATGTCTGGGCCTATATCGGAAAGCTAACGCCCGAAGTAGAAACAGCAAGGGACCGTTCTTTGGTCCGACTCGAGCAAGCTCAAAGCCAACTCCAGGACCTAAGGACGAAGCTGAAGGAGTTGCAAGAGCGGCCCTCCAATGCAAAGTCGTTGACCGAGGCTTTCAGGGCCTCGCTGTCGTCAATGGGCTGGAGGGCTGGCCAGGCAGCGGCTCCCTTTGCATCAGCTGAAGAAGGAAAACCGTTGCAGGTCGCGCTCGAGCGCATCCAAACCCTCCTTGCCGCGGGACCAGGTCTCGAAAGCCTGCATTCGCTCGCGGAGCGAACGAATGAAGTCGAACGGGCCTTCGACGCCGCCCAGACAATAGAAGAGGCTCGCAAATCGCTAGCGGAACGTACTAAGGACCTTGAGGAAAAGATTCAAGGCTACGAAAACGCCGCCGGTCACTTCGAACGATGGGGCGTCTACGTCGGGAGTCGGTTCGCGACATTGAGGTCGGCCTACCTTCAATGCAAATCACGGGTTGACCAAGCCTCAGGGCAGCTCGGAATCTACGCGACCACTGACCTTCCGTCCATTGACATCACCTACGCGCAGATGCGCATGGTCGATGCTATCCAAACAGTAGCTGAGAACGTCAATGCGGCGAAACGCCAAGTTAGTTCGCTGGAGCAGATGAGCGCTTCGTTTGGCCAGGTGGCTGCGAATCGAGCGCGAATTGCACAAGAGTTGACGGCTGCGGTTAGGGCTGCAATGGCTGATGGAACGGCAACAGATGTCTGTCCAGTTTGTAAGACGAAGCACGCCGCCGAGGTTTTGGCGCGTCATATCGACAGCATCACCACAGACCTTGGGCAGCCGATAGAGTTAGCTGCGGTTGCGCAGCAATTGACAGACGCGAAACGCAATCAGCAAAGCTGGGTCGCTTGGCATGATTTCCTCGAAAGACTTCAGCAAATTGCGATTCAGCTCAACCTGCCGCAGACCTCGCTTTGCCAAGATGTTTTGTTCACGTTAAACCGCTTACGCACAGAGCTCCATCAGGCGAACCTGGACCTTTCATTAGCCAAAGAGCAATGGCTGGAGCTCGAGAAGCTTGGTCTGACCGAGGTCGAGCACGACCTCTTGTTGAACGCGGTGTCTGCTGAAATCCCCGTCAATCAGAACCCCTATGACGCCGCCACCATCGAGCATCACATACAGGCGTACAAACGAGCTTCTGCGTCGGCTCTCGAACAACTTCCACAGCTGCATGAAGCGTTGACCGCAAACACATTGCAACTTGCATCGTTGGTCTCTCCCCTGTTTTCTTCTTCTTGGGATACCAGAGTTGCCGTCGGGAACAGCTTTCTAACGATTTCTGCGCTGCGCCAAGAGCTGCTGACTTTGAACAAGAATGCAGATGCGCTCACCTCCCAGCTCGTCATTGCCAACGATGTGATGCTGAGTGATGTTCAAGCGTCAATTGCTGGTTCATTGCGCGCCCTTGATGACGCAGTGCAGGCCGCGAACCATGAGCTCAATGGCGCCACCGAAATTTCCGTCCTAACCGAAAGCATAGCTGAGCAAGACGAGGCAGTTCGGAGTTTGCTGCTGCGTCATATGAACTTCCGTGCCGCGGCGGAGGCGTTGACGAGCCTTGCGACCGAGTTGTCGTTGGACCGTGCGACGACAAAGTCGCTAGATGCAATTGGCGAGGAAATCAACGGAGCCTTCGAGCGGATTCATTCGCCGAATGAATACGAGTATGTAGGCCACGGGGATGAGCTTCTCAGGTCACGAACCACTCAGGAGACATGGTCGTTAGACAGAGTAAGCACAGGCCAACGTGCGGCGTTCGCGCTATCGGTGTTTTTAGCTCTCAATCGAACGGCGACAAACGCACCCCCGGTGGTCTTGATTGATGACCCGGTTGCGCACGTAGACGATTTGAATACCTTGTCGTTCTTGGACTACCTCCGCGACATGGCCGTTCACTCGAAGCGACAAATTTTCTTTGCTACGGCGGACGCGCGCATCGCATCGCTTTTCACTAGGAAGTTTGGCTTCCTCGGGGAGGACTTCAAGAGAATTGACCTGCCCCGGGAGCTTGAACAGGGCGCGGCGTGAGCTGTACTCTAGTGGTGGCTGAGCAATTGCGTCAGTGCCTCCAACCGAGACATTGCTGCAACTGAAGCCTCAAAGAACTCGCATCCTGGGGAGACTAGGGGCTCCAGCGAACACAAGCGCCTGGGCGTCTGAGACAGATTCGAACGTTGTCGGATTGAATGGAAACGCATGTGCTACTCAGCTCAAGTCTGGGCCGACTACCGTACCTACGTACGCGACTTCGGCGCTGAGATTGACATCAAAGAGTTCTACGAGACCTTCTATCGAAGGGCGCAGGGTGACCCCATCACCGTGCCGCGTGCAATGGAGAGCGCCTTCGACAATCCGCAGAGCGACGATGAGCGCAAGGTCAAAAGGCTCATCGACGAGTTCCGACAAGCGGAGCACAAACGCCTGCAGGAAGAAATCTTTGCGCAGCGAACTAGGCTCACTGAGGCTGAGCGCAAACTTGCTCTTAAGGAGACTAAAGCTGCGCTTGATAGCAAACGCATTGCGACCACCAAGGTCGACCGTGCGCTGGCGAAGCTAAAAAATCTCGACAGGACGGACCTGCGGGAATCCGACTTCCGGATGTTCCCCAAGCACTTCGTTCCGGTGATGGTGTTCGAAGAAGGTCGCCTGGTTGTAAGACCGATGCGCTATCAATGCCGCCCTGCAGGAAAGCCAGAGTTCTACGACACGAAGTACCCGGGCACGTTCAATGCTCGAAGGGACAACCTTGAAGGCTTTTGGAAAGGGCAGTTCGGCCGCACCCATGGTGTGGCACTCGTAAGTGCGTTTTATGAGAACGTGCCGCGGCACAAGGCCGAGCATCGAGAGCTCCGCGAAGGAGAGGCCGTGGAGAACTTGATTCTCGAGTTCAAGCCGCGACCAGCACACGACATGCTCGTCGCCTGCTTGTACTCACACTGGGCTTCGCCTGGCCAGCCAGACTTATGGAGCTTCGCCTTCATTACCGATGAGCCGCCGACAGAAGTCGCCGATGCGGGGCACGACCGGTGCATCGTCCCACTGAAGCCTGAAAACATGCTGCCATGGCTGCAGCCAGACTCGAAGGACCTCAAGTCGCTCTATGCCTTGCTGGACGACCGCGACACCCCCTACTACGAGCATCAGTTGGCCGCATAGCGCATAGGCCAAGACCAAGCAACATGGTCCAACGCAAAGGCATGCCTCCTGAATCGAACGACCCCTTCCGCGATGAGTTTCATCGCCTCCTGGGGAGGCTGGTCCATGCGCTCGCTTCCTTTGATTTCAACATCGGATTGCAACTGAACTGGATGGGACCCTACGGCGGGCGCGATGTCTCTGACCTATTGAAGCCTCGGCAAGCTCGATTGGGCGAGCGACTCGACAAGCTCGAGGAATTGGTTGTTGAGCTGTACTCCCCAGCTGGAACGCAAGCACTAGAGGACTTCCAAGACTGGTTCGCAACAGCCCATAAAGTTCGTGCGATTCGAAATGACTACGCTCATGGCCGCTGGGGCGTTCCGGGCAAGCTTCAAGAATCGCCGGGCGGGCCGCCCTTCACGAAAGTCCCATTGCTTGCCTTTGTCCCACTCGAATTTGATATGACGCCGGACCAACCTGACAAGTCCATCTACCTAACTCTTGAAGAGTTCAAACATCAGGTTGCTCAAGCGGAAGAATTGTTTGCCAAGTACTGGGACCTCGCAGAACGACACAAGGCATCAATGCTACCGAGCAAAGGCCGACTTTCGTAGTCTCATACATTGACGCCCAACCTCGCGCTGCTAGTCATGGCACTGTCGAAAGCAGTCACCGATGGAATCGAAGCCGTCGAAGGCCGCTCCCCGTAAGGGCGAAGTTTGGAAAGCCGACAGTGACGTCACGTCAGTTCAGTTAGGACACTGACTTCTTTGCCGCCGCCTTCGGCGTGGCCTTCTTAGATGCCGTCTCGACACCTTTCGCTTTCGCTTTCGCTTTCGCTTTCGCTTTTGCTTGCTTAGCAACTTTCTCAGAAGCAAGGCGCGGTGTTAGGTCGAGCACTCTAGCCATCACGCGCGCCACGCCACCCAGCCTTTCCTGCTGCGCGCGGGCCTCTGCCTCCAGGAGCGCTTGCAATCCGAACCGGTCCAGGTCTTCGTTTGTGTCGGGGTGAACCCACGTTCTCTCCGGATTGGCAACGCTGACGACCAGACATCCAACCTGCGCCTCCTTCGCCATCATGTACTTGTCCACCAGTTGCTCTCCGATGGTGGCCCGCAGGTCACGAGCCGAACGGTCCTTCTCGCCGACCTTCAGCTCAATGGTCGCCTGCAGGTTAGACGTTGTTTGGAGACGAATATCTCTTTCCTTATTGTCGACCGTGACCGACTCTTGGTCCACCGTGTACGCACCCTTCGCTGCCAGAAGCAGCTCTCGCGCAATGGAGGAACGTAGAGCGTTTTCAACTTGAACCTCAGCCCAGACCGCGCGATGTCCGGCGTCGCTCAACATCGAGTCTTGAAGGTCATCTAGACGGTCTTCGAGAAGCTGCCCAAGTTCTGACATTGACGTAGGAGTGAACTCTTCCGGCACAGCCTTGAAGAGCTTCGCGACCTCATCGTCATCCGGGTTCAGCATGTCAAGGTCAGCTGCCAACCCCTCACGCGCGAGGTGCAAAACTCGGTCACGCATGTCGGCGAAGAGCGGACTCTGTGCGAGCTGGTTCTTGATTCGCAAACCTTCCTGCCCACCGCGTGAAAAAAGGGCGTTAAGGCAGTCTCGCCGCGCGTCCTCAGCGACGTCTCGGGCTTTGGGCGAGTACACGCCCTCATGACGCAGGTCGTGCCGGACGAGGACATGCTCCGCAACCAACAACGCAAGAGTCAGAAGCTGCTCCGCAGGGAGTTCGTTCAGCCGAACTCCATACGCCGAATCGGAGTTTCGTGACGGGAACGTTGACGCAATCAGATGGACCGCTACCCCCTCTTGCTCGACCGGCAATCCCTGACAGAGCTTCACCAGATGGTCCACCGCTGCGGCAGGGTCGACACGAGCGAAAACAGGTAGCCAGAAGTCCAGAAACGGCGTCTGCGCAGTGGTTGGAATTCGGGTTGATATCTCAGCCGCCAACTCCCGCCTGAGCTCAGGTAACCCATGTTGCAGGAGAAGCTGAATCGCGGCGTCGAAACGTTCAAAGACGCCCGCATTCATCGGGAAGCGGACAGACTTCCGCGAGGCGGGTACGAACCAGTCCAATAGCGGGCGAAGTACAGGCAGGCCGACTTCGGGACTTGCATAGCGGAGCCCGAGAAGAATCAACGACCCGCTCCCGTGCTCAGGCAGCCGTTCCCCGAGTTCGGAGAGCACCTCTCGCACTACCAAGGTCGCCCACACGCCCGGGTGGGCCGCGATTGCGTCGGCGAGCCAAGGGGCAAGTTGATGCGACTGGGTAAGCGCAAATCGGAAGGCGCGTTCAGCGTCCGTAGCGGATAGATTCTTCGCCCACTCTGGGTCTTCCGCAGTCGCGTCCAGCGACATCAAGCCAGTCTCCCAGGCGCGACGGTGGTGGTTCTTGTCAACAACCGGCCGCTCACTACGAGTCGAGGGCCAGCCGCACCGCCAGACTTTGCAGAGTTCATGGTGAATCTTGTCGACAGTCTCTTTGCCGAAGAGTCGCTCCAACATGGGCCGATTCCATCGGCCGCCGTAGCCTGCTCGACGCTCGGCATCGAGCAGCTCGTTTAGGCGGTGGAGAGTGGTTGCCCTGGCCTCATCTGCCATGGCTTCTATGGGAGCAGCCAGGAGTGCTTCGCGGAATTTCCTCCAGACGGTTCGCTCTCGATGTGCACGCTTCGACGCCTCGATTTCGTACTGTCGTTGCCGCGCCTCCATAGCCAGTATTTCTGCACTGGGCTCCGTCGCTGCCACCGCTCGGTCGAGCTCTTGCAACCACGCGTCTTGGTCCGCAAGAGAGCTACGCAGCGCCGATAGTGCCTCGTCGTCGAGCTGGTCAACAGCCCAGAGGCGAACAAAGAAGGTGATGGCAACGGAGCGAACGTCATCGCGCGCGCTCCTATCAATCACCGTTTCTGCGAGCCAGGCGCCGTCCTGTCCAGCATTCAGCCGTAGCAGGCCCTCTAGCAAAAGTTGGCCGATGAGCTGGCTCCGAGGAACCACCTGAAGCTCTTGCCTGATGCGGATGTCGGACTCGAACGCGCGCCGTCGCGAGGTGGAGTCGAGTTGGGCCATGTAGCCCCTGACGACCTCTTGCTCCTCGTTGGCCTTTAGAGACCACGGAGTGGCAGCGAGCGAAAGGGAACAGGCATCGAGCAGCTCGCTGTCCAAGTCGGTGTTCCCGACTAACCTCGCTGCGAGCGCCTGCAAGGTTCTGTGCATGGGCACCTCGTCGTTGCCCTCATAGTCGCCTGCAAAGCGGCGCTTGGCGGCACGCACCAGCGCTACAACCGAAGGCAGAATTTTCCGGAGCTCATCGGCGGATGCAGTCCGGTCTCGCACGGCACGGGAAGCAGGCCCGTCGACATCAATCGCAGGGGCGGTCTGCTGCGCAAGCCGCCCAATTGCGGCGATAAAGACCTGGGTCGACATCGAAGCTGGATAGAGGCTACTCAAGAACCAGCGAACCATCTGCGGCGGACCGCTCGCGACGACGTCTCCAAGAGCACTCTCAAGTCGCGCGTCATTGAGTTCGCCGAGAGCCAGGAAGGCTTCGAACCGCAGGCCGTCGCTGCATGTGGTGTCAGTGGCAACCTTGTACGCCAGCGCTTGGCAGCCTTTGAGTCGACCGGCGCTCACCAGTCTCAGAAGTACTTCGCCGACTTCTTCATTCTCAATCCCTGCGTTCCAGAGCCTGTTGATAGCCTCACAAAGGTCCTCACTGGCAAGGCGCTTGACCTGCAAAGCGGGTACTTCCAGTCCACGCCACGTACCGGTGCCGTATCGCTCGACATACGCTTCCAGCGCCCTCGACCGTTGGACAGGCAGGAGCGACTCTGGGTCTCCGTGAACCAAGAGCACGCTTGGCTCGACCTCGAGGAGGAGCTCAAAGACTCGCGCGTCCTTCAAGGCTAGCCATGCCGCGATGGGCGCCACTGACGGGCGGAGCACTACCTCACCTGAGAGAGCCTTTGAGGACAGAACGCGCTTGAGCGCCCGTAGTGAGAGTGCCCCGGCTTGCAGCAGGTCGAACAACTGCGATGCGGCTAGGTATTCGAAGGTTGAGCGGTGTTGGAAGCGCACTCGGCCGAAGCCGCCGAAGCCGAAGAGCGGCCGCTGAAGCAGCGTCTCGATGCTAGGCTGAGGCCAGTCGGTCAGGACCTTTCGTGCATCGACCGGCGAGTCGCCGCCTACTGCATCTGAAGCAACCCCAAACCGTATTGCCAGGCGCTTGGTCAGCGCCACCGCCAGCGCGAGCCTTTTTGCACCGGCATGACACGCATCGAGCGACAGGTGCACCTTCTCATCTCGATTCGCCTGTTGGGTCAGGCGGACAGCGACGTGGCTACGAACTTGGTGCGCGTGAGCGCGAATCTCGCCGTGCCGTATCCAGTCATCGCACAACTCTATGAGGTCCTGTGGGCGTCGGGCGAAGTCCTCAGCATTGCGCTGTTTTACTGCCTCGAGCAGGGCATCTGGGTTCCCGACCTTGAGGAGCTTCGCGAAGTCTCGAATCTCCTCGTCGCTCAGTGGCGCGAGCGCCACTTCCCGGAACCCAGGCGGCAGAGCCTTCTTGGTCGCGCGCTTGTTTCCATTCCGGCTGGTGGCAAACTCGGCAAATTCTTCCTCACTCAGCGCCGAAACAACTTCCGTGACCGGGAGGCAACGACGGAAGGTCTCGCGGTCAAACTCCACGGGCCGCGAGGTCACGACAACGGTCATGCGCTGCGAGGCGCCGCCCACCTCGCTGGCGAGCCGCTTGAGCGCCCTCTCCAGGCTGCCGCGCTGCAACTGCAGTTCGTCGATGGAGTCGAGGAAGAAGAACGCCTCTTCGCCATCTGACGCAAGCCACGTCTTGAAGCGTCCCAGCTCCGGCTCCATGAGGATTTCCGATGTCGGACGACCGTGTAGCTCTTCGAGCCTCAGGAAGAACGCCGGCAGACCTTGCCCGGCCAGCTCTTCAGCCTTGTGTTCGCACTCGTAGCTCTTGCCAGCACCCGCCTCGGAGACGATGAGCACCCGTCGGGAACTCAACAGGTCCGTCCAGTTCAGGGGTTTCGAGTTCGGAAGGCTGTGCCCTCGGAATAGGGGTTCCGACTCGCTGCTAGGCAGTCTAGTCGGCAGGTCATAGAAGGTTCTCGACATGTTGTCTCGGTGTCGGTGGAGCTCGCTTTGCGGGTCGCAAAGAACATCGGTCATCGTAGGGACCAGTTGGCTCCTCTCAAGGCTCTCATCTGGGGTCTAGGTCTGGCAGCAGCGCTTGTACTTCATGCCGCTCCCGCAGGGGCAGGGAGAATTTCTTCCGACCTTCAACTGTCGCGCGTCGCTGACCATCTGAGGAAGCACCGCTGAAGCCTTCTGTGGCGCCTTCCTTCTCATGCCGGCCGTCGCCTTGTCCATCTCGTCGGACTGCTCCCATGGAGAGTCGAGCGTGATGCCAAACTGCACGTCGCCGTCGGTGTCGACTGATACGCCAAACCATTGGTTCGTTCGTTCCGCGTACTTGCGCCTATGGCAGTAGCTCTCGAGCGCGGCGACCGCCTCCAGGGAAGGCACAGGGTTGCAGTGGAATGTGAAGCCCCCCGCGGCGCCTTGCGTTAGCAGCGTGAAGTCGTGGCGCTTTCTGTCGTACCGCGCCATGCGTACGAGCGTTTCGAGGCCACGGTGCACGTTTCTGGCGGAGTTCTCGCTCATCGTCAGCAGGGCGAGCCCAAACTCCAGCGTCGCCGCTTCAGGTCGGTCCTCAATCGTGCGAATCAAGCGCTCGTAGTAGGTTCCCGCCAGCTTCGTGAGGATGCCGGGGGGGGTCCGGTCTCCCTGGATGCCTTCCCGACGGACCGTCATCGCCGTGTCGAGGTCGACGTTGATGGAGTCGTCGAGATGAACCGCGTCGTACTCGCCACTGAGCCAAAGGTTGCGACGTAGGTGGTACGCCAGCGCCGTGAGTTCGTGGGCGAGCGTTATCTCCTCGTGCGCGGACGTCCGCAACTGTGCGTAGCTCAGTAGTCGAAGAGGTGTAGCAAGCATCTCCGTCATCGTGTCGAGCAAGAACACGTCCATGATGAACGGAGCCCGAATGACGTCGGTCCTTTGGTAATTCAGGAACTGGCGAGCTTGAAATGCCAGCGCTGGATAGTGCTCGGCCAGCATTGTGAACACGTGGATTTCCTTCATCGACGGCGGCAACGGGACCTCCGCACCCCTCGCGTCTTCAAGTCGGCACTCCCCTGCGACTAGCTCGTTCGCGCATTTCCACCCCTGGTCATAGGCAGCCTGGATGGCTTCGGCAAAGTCCTTTCTCAGCTGTCCATCGTTGCCTTTGCGCGCAGCAATGGTCAGCTTCTTGGCCTTGCACTGAACGATGATGAGCCTGTCGCCGAAGACGACGAGCGCGTCGGCTTCGCCGACCGTCTTCTTGCCGCGCTTGATGTCAACGTTCGTGTGAACATGCTTCGGGCCGAAGACGCACGCGAGACGGCGAGCAGAGTACTTCTCGATGAACGCGCCGCGGTTGTCTCTTGCAGTTGGCCAGTAGGCCTCGTCAGCGAGCATCCAGAAGAATGGCGACTCATATAGGGCCTCGTATATCGCGTACTGCTGGAGCAACAGAACAGTCCCTCTTCCTGTCGGTATAAGCGGGGTTCCCGTAAGCGCGTTGTAGTCCCCAACCTCTCGGAAGCCCTCGTTCTCCCCGCTGAAAGTGAGCGCGTCTAAAAGCGCGTCAACCACGGCGTGCGACTGGCCACTTCGATGGGCGATTTCGGCTGGGGAGAGCTCAAACGTCGATAGCCATGTGGAAGGCGACTTTCCACTACGCCTTGATTCAGCGTGGAGGACGGTCGACTTCTCGTCCATGAGTTTGGACATTGCGTGAGCTATCGCCTGCGCCTGAGTCGAGGTGAAGCCCTTGTTCTCTCGCAGCCAGTCGTCGTCAGCCGCGTACTTCTCAGTCAGCAGGTCGCGGTACTGGAAGCTATAGGCCGACTCGCCACCGTAGAAGATTGGCTCCCGCAGCATCTGACCCTGCCCAAGCTCTGGCACATCCGAGGTTGCTTGGCCAGTGGCGGCTTGAAGAAGCGACGCAAACATCGGATACGACATCGCGTTGTGGAGCTCCTCCATCAACTCATCTGTCTGCTCGACGTACTTCTTGAGTACATCCGGTGCTGGCTCCTCGAGCAAGACCGGTGCCGTCACCATCAGCCCAAGCAACGTGTTGACCTCGGTGCGGATGAGGCGATTGCCTCTGAAGAGTTTTTCCATGTCCTCCGGTTTCAGCTTTTCTCTGAAGGCAATGAAGCTGTCGCGATGGCAGATGTTCGCAATAGCGTGCACGTAACCTGATGACGTCGCGAGCGTCCTGATGTCTTCGAGAATCTGAGCTTCCGTTCTCGGCTTCTTGAGCATGAGACCCTCCCTGGGCGCGGCTACGCCGGCCATCTGGACCGTGCTTGTTTGCCATGCTCCCTCTGAATCAAAGCCCTGTCATCAGCACAAGCGCCGATGCAGCATCCGAACCGTTCAGGACCTGCTAGGTCATGCCGACGTCGCAACAACCATGAGCTACACCCACGTTCTGAAGGTTGGCGGCGGAGTGGGCTGTAGTTCGATGGATTCTCATTCCGCTCGATTTCCAATCAGAACCGAGGGGACAACCCGCCGCAAAGCTGGCATCCGCCAGTACCTGCTTGTGGCGAAGTCCAGTCGCTTGACCTGGTGCCTGCGACCGACAGCAACCGCTGCACCGCAGTGGTTGGTTGAAGTCATGACCGGCAGCCTGGTCAGCGCAAACAGGCATGGTGGTCAGCTATCGCCAGCGCCTGCTTGTCGCGCCCACGGCGCCCGAAATTACGCCGCGCTACGCAGGACTTCGTAAATTACGGATGTGCTCCGTAGTTCGAGGTAAGCCCTCTCTCGCAAGCCGGCTCATGCTCCCTTGCAATACATGATGAGCGGATGAAGGCCTTGCCGTTCAAGGTCGGCACCCCGAGCCTTCCAGACTTGGGTCCGCGGCCAGAAGTCGATAACGGTTCCGCGTGTTGCGATGACGAGATGCTCACCGTCGTCTTGGACTTCGAATCGAAGACCTGCTCTCGCCAGCCAATCGGGAGCAATCGCGACTCGCCGGTCGTCGGGCGACTCTTCGATGCTAGGGGCCAAGTCAGGCTGAGTAGCCTCAGCTACTTTGCCCGCTAGTGTCGGCGCGTCATGTATCAAAGCTTCGATAGCATCGACCAGCGCCCAACATTGGTCGGCCTCAAGCAACGCAAAGCGTGCCGAGTCGGGATGAATACCCAACACCGCAGCCATCCAGCCGTAGGCCTGCGTGCGCGTCATCCGTCCCTCGCGCCACAGTCTCTCGAAAAGGTCGTGGGCGCGAAGACGTGCTGAGCGAAGTGGTGCATTCGCAAGGCGCCCTAAGGGCAATGTTCCGTCGCTATCGACCAGAACATCCTCTCCGACGTTGACCCGCGCGCCAGCTCTATGGCACCCAACCTGAGCGTCACAAGGCGCGCAGCGCCAGAACCAGACCTCGTGCAGGTCTGTTCGGTGCGGATAGACGGTACGCCCCGGGACAAGCTCAGCAGGCTTCCCGCAATAGTTGCAGGTAACGGAACGCATGGGGCGATGCTACTGGTACACGAAGCGTCACGAAAACGAGGCACTTCAACATGGCTGGAAGGACTCACAACAATACTGTATATTCATACAGTCATCAAGCAATCGGTGCATAGGCGACATCGACCGATGTTGGACCAATATGGACGAAGAACTCATCCCCGAGGTGCCCGTCACCTTCCACAAAGGGAGAGGTGCAGGCAGCAACGCGAGGTCGCGTTTCGAGCATTGGACGCGAGAGGTCGACAACTCGCATCGACCTGAAGGATTAGACGAATCCGAAGATGAGCCTCTTCCAATCAGAACGGAAGTTTTCCATAGCCGCGCGAAGAAAGTCATCAGCAGGAACAACTCGCCGGACATCCCATTCGAGCAGTCCATCAACCCATTTCAGGGGTGCGAGCACGGTTGCGTTTACTGCTATGCCCGACCGACTCACGCATACGTTGGACTTTCCCCGGGCATCGACTTTGAGACCAAGGTCTTCGCCAAGATGAACGCCGCAGAGCTACTCGAGAAGGAACTCGATAGCTCGACCTATGAACCCGCGTTGATTGCGCTCGGCGCGAACACAGACCCGTACCAGCCCATCGAGCGCAAGCTGGAAATCACGCGCGCGATAGTTGAAGTTCTGACGCGGCGCCGTGTTCCGTTCAGTGTTACGACGAAGAATGCCCTTGTCACGCGAGACATCGACTTGCTCGCACCTGCCGCTGAAAGAGGTCTCTGCAGAGTCAATGTTTCACTTGCCACTCTAGAGCCGAGCCTTGCACGCATCATGGACCCAAGGGCAAGCAGTCCAGAGAGTCGTTTGAGAGCAATAGGGAAGATGTCGAGGGCAGGCATCCCGGTGTCTGTGTTTGCTTCACCGATGATTCCAACAATCAACGACGTGGAGCTGGAACGCATCCTGAAAGCCTCTGCAGAGGCTGGGGCGACCTACGCAAGCATGATTCTGTTGCGATTGCCGAGGGAGGTACTAGACCTCTTTGTACAGTGGCTAGAGGGCCACTTCCCGCTCCGCGCCAAGCACGTCATGAGCCTGATTTCCCAGGCTCGAGGTGGCAAAGACTACGACTCCAACTTCTTCACGCGCATGAAGGGGTCGGGACCTTACGCCCAACTGCTATCGCAAAGGTTTTCGCGCGCGTGCTCGAAATACGGTCTGAAGCGCTCCGCTACAGCACCTGTTGATACGAGCCAGTTCGTAAGGCCTTCGCGACTCGAAGACTCGCAGCAGTCGTTGTTCTAACGCTTCCCTGAGGCTGGCTACTGCCCCAAAGACTTCAGTCGCATTGCACCCGGCCGCCCCCTTCATATTTCAGGCACAAAGGGATTGCCGTAGGGCGCAACGCAAGGTCGACTCCACGGACATGCAAATCGACCATGGTTGGCAGCAGCAACCCATCCAATAGCATTATTTTGGTAACGAATACTCCACTAGGTGTATAGATTTCTAAAAGCAATTCCGGGCCTCGCGCTCTTTTAATAAAAGCATCGGCGTATCCCATCTTCAAAATCTAAGCTTCAAGAGCGCAAAGCCTAAAAGCGAAAATTTATCTACTCGCGTTGCCTGCCTGCAACAGAAATGACGCCCATGGGCAAAATATCAGCACCAGACATCATTTGTTCTGGTGTCGCGGAGCCCTTCTTGGGCGTCGCCTTTGCGGAACTTGCTGAGCTAACAACGCCCCCTAGCTTCAAGACGAGACCAGCGGTTTCCGCCACGTGATAATCAACCAGCCGCTGCAACCGACTGTTCTCCGACATTAAATACAAGCATCGGATTTCAAGATTATGGTCGGCAAGGACCTTCCACACGGTGACTATCAACGCCCGGGCACCTGGAAGTTCGCACTTCTCGCTGTTAATTAGATTCCGCGACAACTCGGCCTTCCGCGCGACCTCCGCAATAGTAATTTTCGGACCTTCGACAAGCTTCGCGCTTTCGGTGTAGCTCATCGCATCAACAAGCTTTCGAAGTTCGGCAGCCACCCGCTCCTCCCGCTCATCGCTGGGCGTAAACAGGTCGATGAGAGACTTCGCGTCGTCGAGAGGATTGCTCATATTCTTTCGATAGCCTTGACAATAATCTTGCTGGTTTCGAATCGGATAACTGCGACTCGATTTGTGGGGTCTTGCGCCGCAGCCTCGTAGCTTGCCATTCGATTCCGCCAATAAGGCAAATGGGCACTGTCAGCCGCGAAGCAACCGCAGCCGGTACACATTGAGACGTTTTGACTAATATAGTCAGGAGCCTGGAACCACCAAGACGCACCACCCGATGCTTCCCTGCATCTAGATTCCATCGGTCGGACTGATATCAAGCAATTGCCATGAGCTCCGAAGAAAATACGAATGCCGTGCGCTACCACAATGTCCGCAACTTTGGCACGAAGCACTTCAAGGTCCTTAATACCGGTCAAACCATGCTCCTTATAAAAGGCTTGTACCGCACTAGCAATGTTACCGAAGTAAGAACGGCCATCCGCACCAGCGACAAAATAGTTGATAGTCGCCTGAAGCCGCATATTCTCAACGTCAGACTTTTGACGCTGCAAGGGCTCGAAGTAGCCACGAAATAGAATTACCTTATTAAGATGACCATAATGACTGGTCAGAGCCTCCGCGGCAGACTCCCGGGCTTGAAGGATATATTCGGCAAAAGTTTTCCTACCTTGATGTCCGCGAATACACTGACCTCGCGATGTGCGGTAACGGCGAAGGTCGTTGCCATGCACATCGAAATCGGGAAGGTTTGACAAGTCCACCCAGCACCGTACAAAGCGACGGATACCTCGCTGCAAAGTCGGGCCCTTGGCGGCCACAACCCCATCTGCGTCTCGTGGCATGCTATGAGGATTCGAGAAATGCAAGAAAAGCGGGTTTCCTTTTGCCTCCGCGTATAGCGGGGACCAAATGGTATGCAGGTGCGCAAGTGCCTGCGCACAAATAGGCAACTTTTTGGAGCCTCGAGGCACCGCACCTATTACCCAGTCCCTCGGGAACGGTGTTCGGTTGTCCTTATATATTTGCCCCTCGAAGAAAAATAAGTCGAAGAGTCCATCGGGAGTTTCCCGTTTATGGATGCACGATGGCAGCCCCTTATTCTTCAGGCGTTCGGCAGTTGCGGAGCACACCTCCGAAATTCGCAGGCCGACGAGATATTGGAGGGCTAGTACGCACGCATCACGGAACATCAGCGCAGAAAGCCTGACCCGGTGCGCGTCAGGGACGTCCTGCCACTGGGCATCGCCTCGTTCTCCCCAAGGTATTTTGCTCAGGCTCCCGTTGTCAAAGCCCGCCGCGCAGATTTCCTTGATTGCTTTGCGTTTCAGCCGCATGTCTCCGTGCGCGCATGCTGCGTGATAGCTCTGGTGGGCAGCGGCAAGTATGGGCCCCTTGTTCTCAATCCAATCGACCACGGTATTCAGCAGTGGGATTGCCACGAACTCTGGGAGTGCTGGAATGCGGTTAATGACGTGAGGAACAACCTTCGCCGTTACTTCGCCGTAAGTTTGGTCGCCAAATGGTCGACGATGAAAGGTCCTAATCCGCCGGCTTTCCAATAATGACCGCTGAGCGTGCAGAAAATACAGTGTGCGGACGCGATTGCTCAGCTGACCGTAGGTGTAACCATCGTCTTCTGCAGCCTCTTCGGACAGTTCTGAATTTTGACCAGACTCCACTCCATCAACATCTTCTTCGCTTAAGTACTCATCGTCCCCTGATTCCCCTGTGGTTAATGAATCCGTCGTTTGCTCCTCGGTATGAAAGCCCCAGCCGTAGCCCTCTGCTTCGTACCCTGGATAGAAAGCCTGTCTGTCGGTAAGAATATCCTGCAGAGCGGATAGATAGTCATCCTGCACAGCAGGAGTCAATTCAGAAAAACACGACCGGCGCGTCCAGACCATCCAACGGAACAGCTCTCGATTGCCCACCATGATTGGGCCCAAGGAATGAACGTGCAGCGATTTTCCGAAGAGTTCATTAGTAACCATCCCCCAAGTCATGGTCTTGAAACCCTCCAGCAGTGAAATATGCTGAACGTCGGTGGAAAAACTTCCATCGGGGAGTGAAAAGCACCAATCGAGAATGATGTCTCTACTAGCAGGATTTGGAGAACGGAATCGCCAGCGCTTGTTGCCCCAGAACGAATACGTCCGGTCTGCTAAGTCAATAGGATTTGACTCGTCGAAATTCTCGGGGACAAAAGCCTCTACAGCATTTGCTTTCAGTTGCATATTCATTCCAGTATTCCAATCGGCGGAAGATGCATCTTCTCGGCTTCAACCCAAATGTCGTCGCCATATAAGAGCAGCCATTTCTTTACCACTGCCTCAACATTGAAATAGACACCGTTCCAACGCTCAATTGACAAATACACCTTCGCTTTCTGCAACTCGTCGCGAAGCTGAAGCATCCTTGCCAGGGAATAAGGTAAGCGCAGATTTGGCGACCCATGAGGGCATCCTGGACAGCGACCAAACGCCACACACAGTTCGTCCTTCCGCTGCCCTGGAATAGGTGAGTCCATCGGGTCAACACAAATGCATCCAGGAGTCGCCGCACCTCGGTCCTCGTCCTTCGGCGCACGTCTATGAGTGGACTTTCCACCAGTGCGCGCCTCGCGAATCCTCCCGTTCTGCAGTAGCCCAATCGTGTACTGCCCACGCACCTTCATGAGGTCGCTCTGATAGTGGAGGCGCGCAACCACCTCGGACTTTCCGCCCTTCAAAGCAAGCATCTCTCGAATATCGTCGTCGGAGATTTGCCAGCCAAAGTCAATAGAAGTTTGGCGCAGCTCCGAAACTGTGAACAGGGGTAATCCATTGCGCGACGCGAATTCTTTAAGATGGTGACTCCATGTCGAGTCAGAAGAATTCCCAACGTCCTCCGCCGTATTAAACGGTTTGATTTCTCCATCCTTAGTCGGAAAAATGAACAGATGGTCCTTGAAAGGTCCTGCTTGCTTTCTAATCATTGACGTCCATTCGGACATCAATTTAACAATTGAACTGGGCGACGCTGGGTCCGTGGCATCAACGGCGAAGCTCCTGCTATATGGCCCCGCGCGATTCTTGTCAAAACGGAGTGCCATCCTTGCGGTCTTGAGCAAGTCAAAGCTTTCAATATTCTTGATTTTGAGCGCCCTCAATGGTTCAGTGTTTGCGTGCGCATATATGTAGAGCAACAACAATGGCGGAATCAATGCTTCCGCCGTGGGCTGGAAATACAACGAAACATTGCGCCATCCCCCGTGCTTTCCGGAAATTGCATCGGATAGGGTTTTGTCGAATTTCTGGATTTCAGCAAAGAGCGGCATGCCACTCTTTCCAAACTTCAGGTGTAAGGCCCAAATTACAGCCCCCAATGTCGGCCACCTCTTGCTCCCTTTTGCTCCGTCGAGAGGAAGCATCGGGGCTCCTGACAATAGTTCATTCGCATATGCACGCTTGCGGCTGAGTTCAATAAATTCAGACCTGGCCGCGATTAGCACCTTCAAAAGGAAGGAGAGCCCAAGCGCTTGCGTCGTTTTTGTTGCCTTTTCTGCACCCGAGTACGCATTAGGGAATGCATCAAAATCAGGCAATTTGCTCTTTTGTGCTGCGCCATTTGAAATGGCCGCGAGCAAACTAGGGACAATGTGATAATACTTTCTGGCAGTATTGGGGTGATATGGCGAATCGCCCACATTTGGGGTGGTATCGAGCCAACGTCGAAATTGCTCGCCCAAATCGACCGGCCACTTTTCAAGAGGAAGCTTATCCAGTCCCTTGGTCACTGCAAATTTGATAATCCCACTAGCCAGCTTTGTATAGACCGTACCGAACGCCCTTTTGGTGTGACATGAGTTGCACAAGCCAACGAATCCATCGGAGAGCGCATCCTTGGCAACAAATCCAGCCACTAGCATTTCAAAGTTTCCGAGTGCCTTAAGAAAGTATTCCTTTAAATGTTGCTTTCCTTTAAACGCACGAAAGCGCGCATCCAAAATCACGTTCGCACGAGGGCTCGCAATTTGCTTTCGTTCGGCATCCGTCAGTTGCGCATAGCGCGTCGCCTTCGGATTCCGATAATCCCGGCTAGACCTATATCCAGTCATTGAATTCGAGCCTCCGCGCTGCCAACCCTGGCCATTGCATTCAGGCTCGAAACGAACTTGTCGCTGACGTAGGATTCAAACGTTCTACAACACTGCAGATACGTCTTAATGGTTGTCAGAACATCTTCATGACCGAGCTGGTCCGCAATCCCCTTCCATGGCTCTTCGATTCCGGCGCTACGCATCGCGTAATATGCCCAAACTGCAAATGTGTGCCGAAGGTCGTGAAAGCTGAATCGAGCCATTTCCGACATTTCCACGCGGCACTTTGTCCAATCACCATTCGTTGGATGAGTTTTTCGCACAGCGATAACCAATCCAGCGTTCATACAAGCTTTGGTGAATCTCCGTTGGACGTTTCTCCGACTGACTGGCCTACCCTCGCTAGTTGCTCCACTCTGGTTAACGAGTAGGTATCCATGTTCGGACTGCCCCTTCATCACCGATGCCCGCTCCTTTTGCATGTAGGCAAGAATCTTCGATACCAGTACTCCATGAAAATGCAGCAGCTTTGTTCTACCGCCCTTTCGTTTCACGTGCATTGGGTACATTTCCAGTGGATGAATCGTCGCACCAATGAATTTCTGAAACTGCATCACCTTGAGACCCACCACCTCGAATAGTCGCAAACCGGACTGATGCGATATATAGGTGGCCAAGCGAAATACAGATGTCGCAGTGCCCTTCTCGCAATCAAAAACCTCGGAATCCGTGCCGAGTTGCGCATACAGGGAATCCATTTCCGCTCGTTGCAATACCCTCGGAATGCGTACATTTTCAGCCGCATCACCTCTCACTTCCACCGGCTTGCTTTCACGCCTGCGCTTCTGATTCTCCGTGTACACCTTTTCAATGGCCCTAGGCAGGAAAAGACTCCCAGGGGGTAGCGCTTCCATCTCAATCGACAAATTTCGTGAGGCCCATTTGTACAACCCCAATATTGGCACCAACCTACGAGTGACAGTTCCCTCACTGTATGGCTCCCTTCTTACCGGAGAAACATTTCCTTCCATAATTCCCACGTAGTCGTCTAGATTCTCCCAAGTCGCAGCCAACCAATCGAGATTAACTTCACGACAAAATCGCACGTAGTCGAGGATGTCATCACTATAGGAACCCACTGTATTAACCACATATCGTCCACTCTTCGACAAATAGCAATCAGCCAGAAATAACAAAGCCGGCTGAAATACCTTTCCTGATAACCTATCGTAAATAATTGGAAAGTCTTCAGGAATGAATCCGTAAGTTGTTTTCGTCGCCTTTCCTTTAATCCATTCTGGAAATTCGACAGACCCTTGTTCAAGCTCACTCATTTTCGTGTCACCCACCTTGTGAACTTTTATACATCTCGACATGTGATGGATGCAACAGCACGAACAACCTACGTTTAGCTTTTAGGTCTGAATCAGTATTTGTTTTATTACATGCTGTAAAAAGAAAAAGAGACCGCATGGGTCTCTTTTTGTACAGCTCAGCGCAGACCCAGTTCTAGGTCTTGTGGTTGCAGGAACCAGTGGCACTAGGAGCTCCGTCTAATGCAGATATCTCCGTCACATAACATGCTCGCAACCGCGGTAGGGGTTGATCGAGAGGTCGAAGCTGATGTCGGGCGACTGGTTGCTCGAGATGATGCTCTTGGCATGCTCCTCGATGATCTGCGTGCTGGGCGGCAGCTGCTCTTCGGCGGCCTCCTGCTCAAGCGTGCCCCAGCCGTCGTCAAAGCATTCACGGGCCTGGCGCTCAAAGCGATGCGCGATGGCCCAGTCGCTGCCGCGCCCCTTGAGGGGAATGGGAGGCTTGATGGTGGAAGGCATACTGTATTTTCATACAGTATTCCATTCATTGCCAGCGCCAGGGCTATTCAGTACTCGTCGCCGCCGCCGCTGTAGCCGGGTGCCAGGTTCTCGAACTTGGTGTGCATGCGCTGGAAGGCCAGCTTCACCGTGCCCACCGGGCCGTTACGCTGCTTGGCGATGATGATCTCGGCCACGCCCGGCTCCTTGCACTCGTCCTTGGTGTAGTACTCGTCGCGGTAGATGAACATGATGATGTCGGCATCCTGCTCGATGGCGCCGGATTCGCGCAGGTCGGACATCATGGGGCGCTTGTCGGGCCGCGTTTCCACCGAACGGTTGAGCTGCGAGAGCGCGATCACCGGGCATTGCAGCTCCTTGGCCAGGGCCTTGAGTCCGCGCGAGATTTCGCCGATCACGGTGGCACGGTTTTCCTCGTTGCCACCGTTGCCGCTCATCAGCTGCAAATAGTCGATCACGATCAGGCCCAGCTTGCCGCAGATGCGGGCCTGGCGGCGCGCACGCGCGCGCACCTCGCTGGGCGAGAGGCCGGGGCTCTCGTCGATGAAGATGCTGGACTTGCCGAGCTTGTCCACCGCCTCGGAGAGCCGGCTCCATTCATCATCGGCCAGGCGGCCGGTGCGCAGATGGCCCTGGTCGATGCGGCCGATCGAGCCCACCATACGCAGTGCCAGCTGGGCCGCGCCCATTTCCATCGAGTAGATGACCACCGGCAGGCCTTCGTTGATGGCCACGTTCTCGGCGATATTGACGGCGAACGCCGTCTTGCCCATCGAGGGGCGCGCCGCCAGCACGATCAGGTCGCCGGGCTGCAGGCCGGCGGTCATGCGGTCCAGGTCGAAGAAGCCGGTGCGCACGCCGGTCACGTCCTCGGCGCCGTTCTCGGCCAGTTCGTTGACGCGATCGATCAGCTGCACCACCAGGTTGTCCATGCTCTGGAAGCCCTGGCGGCTGCGCGAGCCCTCTTCGCCGATGCGGAAGATCTTACCCTCGGCCTCGTCGAGGATCTGGGTCACCGCGCGGCCCTGCGGCGCGAGCGCCGCGGTGGCGATCTCGTCGCTGGCGCTGACCAGCTTGCGCAGGATGGCGCGCTCGCGCACGATCTCGGCATAACGGCGCAGGTTCGCGGCACTTGGCACGCTCTGTGCCAGATCGTTGAGGTATTTGAGGCCGCCGCAATCGGCCGCCTTGCCCAGCGAGGTCAGCTCCTCGAACACCGTCACCACGTCGGCGGGCTTGCCGGCGTTGATGAGCTTGCCCACCGCGGCAAAGATCTGCTTGTGCTCGAAGCGGTAGAAATCGCTGTCGGACAGCAGATCGCCGGCCCGATCCCAGGCGCTGTTGTCGATCAGCAGGCCGCCCAGCACGCTTTGCTCGGCTTCCACCGAGTGCGGCGGCACGCGCAGGCGCGACACCTCGTCATCGCTGCGATCGGGGGATCCGGGATTGGGGGAAATGATCGCTGACATGGTCTCGAGTTCCAAACGCCGCTGTGGACAAGTCTGTGGAGAATCTGTTCAGGGCCTGGGGGTGGAGCTGTATAACTCGTCCCCCAGAAGGCAAAAAAGCCGAGGGCTTGGCAGCCTCCGGCTTTTTCTGATTGCAGCCCTTCGGGGCCGCAAACACTATCGGTACTTACTCGACGTCGGCGACGACCTGAACGGAGATCTCTACCACCACATCGGTGTGTGCAGCCACGCTCACGGCGAACTCGCCCACGGCCTTCAGCGGACCATTCGGCAGACGGATCTGCGACTTGGCCACGGCGAAGCCCATCTTGGTCAGGCCTTCGGCGATGTCGGCGTTGGTCACCGAACCGAACAGACGGCCGTCCACGCCAGCCTTCTGGCTGATGCGCACGGTCTTGCCGGACAGGCTGTCGCCCAGGGCTTGAGCGGCGGCCAGCTTTTCAGCGGCAGCCTTCTCGAGCTCGGCGCGCTTGGCTTCGAATTCCTTGATCGCGGCGGCCGTGGCACGGCGTGCCTGGCGGGTCGGGATCAGGAAGTTGCGTGCGTAGCCGTCCTTGACCTTGACGACGTCGCCCAGGTTGCCGAGGTTCGCGACCTTTTCAAGCAGGATGATTTGCATGTTGGGTTACTCCTCAGACCTTGTGCTGGTCGCTGTAGGGCAGCATGGCCAGGAAACGGGCGCGCTTGATGGCAACCGTCAGCTGACGCTGGAAGAAGGCGCGCGTGCCGGTCAGGCGAGCGGGCGTGATCTTGCCGTTTTCGCTGATGAAATCGCGCAGCGTGTCGATGTCCTTGTAGTCGATCTGCTCGACACCGGTGACGGTGAAGCGGCAGAAACGCTTGCGGCGGAACAGCAGCGACTGTTGATTGCGCTTGGGCTTGCGGTCCTTGGAGAACCGACCTTTACCACGTGCTGGGGGCATAGTGTGACCTCTTAACTTTTCAATCCGGATACAGATTCAGGTGCGCGAGTTGCTACCTCTTGCGCTGTCAGTTCGGTGATGTGGAAGATGATTCCACGACCGTTGCGTTGGGCTGCCAGAAAGCCGCCGAAGCGGGCATGTCCACCAACACCAAGCGCCTGAACGCGTTTGGCCGTCTCTCCGATTGCCACCGTCTTGAGCTCCATGGAGACCTTGCGGGGGCCGCCTGCTTCTTGCACCGTGGAATCATGCTTGAGCACGATGTCCAGGGCCGGCAATCCGGCGGGCGTGTATCTGAGTAGACCGAGTTCCTGTATCTGCGCGAGCAATAGAAGCTGATTCACAGCCGTACGCGCTTCACAAGAACACTCGCTTGATCACCCAACTTAGGCAGTAGCTTCCTGAGGAGCCTTGCGAGCTTCCTCACGCTCCACAGCCTTCATCATCACGGAAGGCGTGGTCTCGGCCTTGGGCTTGACCACCGTCAGGTGGCGCAGCACGGCGTCGTTGAAGCGGAAGCCGGTCTCGAGCTCAGCCAGGACTTCCTTGCTGCACTCGATGTTCAGGCACAGGTAGTGAGCCTTGGCCAGCTTCTGGATCAGGTAAGCCAGTTGACGGCGGCCCCAATCTTCAACACGGTGGACCACACCACCGCCAGCGGTGATCAGGCCCTTGTAGCGCTCCAGCATGGCCGGAACTTGTTCGCTTTGATCCGGATGGATCAGCAGAACGATCTCATAGTGACGCATAAACACTCCTTGTGGATTCCAGCCCAGGATGATTCCTGCACTGTGGAAGCCGGACCCCAGCGTCAAACTCATGGGTACGGCAAGGGAAAGCCCGCGATTGTAGCGCGAAATGCCGGAAGGCCCAAATGGGCGCTGACTGGCGTGCCGCTCAGCGCGGTTCAGCGCGTTTCAACGCGGATCTGGCGCACGCAAACGGGCCAACAGGGCCCTCGCCGACGCCGGTGGTGCGGGCGTCAGCAGGCTCACCAGCACCAGGGCTACCGTGCCCGCCGGTATGCCGAACAGGCCGGCCGAGATCGGATGGATGCCCCACCACAACTCGACGGCGCCGGGAATGCCCAGGCTGCGCCGCAGGCCCGGATCGGCGCTGACCATGTAGTAGGCGCACACCGCCAGCCCGGTCAGCATGCCGGCCAGCGCGCCCTGCTTGTTGGCCCGCTGCCAGAAGATGCCCAGCACCAGCACCGGCACAAAGGTCGAGCCGGCGAGCGAGAACGCCGCCGAGACCAGCAGCACGATATCGGCCGGCCGCTGCGCCGCCACCGCGGCCGCGCTCAACGCCGTGGCCAGCAGCAGCGCCTTGGACAGCGTGACACGGCGGGTGCTGCTGGCGCCGGGGTTGACGATGCGGTAATAGATGTCGTGCGAGAGCGAGGCCGAGATCGTCAGCAGCAGGCCATCTGCGGTCGATAGCGCCGCGGCCAGGCCACCCGCCGCCACCATGCCCGAGACCACATAGGGCAGCCCGGCCAGCTCGGGCGCCAGCAGCATGATGATGTCGCTGCCCAGGTGCAGCTCGCCCAGTTGCAGGATGCCGTCGCCGTTCACGTCGTTGATCGACAGCAGGCCCGCGTCCACCCGCATCCACTGCCCCACCCAGGCGGGCAGATCGGCGATGGGCGTGCCCACCAGGCCGTTGAAGACCTCGAACTTGAGCATCACCGCCAGCGCCGGCGCGGTGATGTAGAGCAGGCCGATGAAACCCAGCGACCAGGCCACCGAGGCGCGCGCCTCGCCCACCGAGGGCGTGGTGTAGTAGCGCACCAGGATGTGCGGCAGGCCCGCCGTGCCGAGCATCAGGCAGAACACCAGGGCCAGGAAGTTGCGGCGCGAGACGTCGAAGCTTTCCTGCTGGCCGGCGTCGCCCTCCGGGTCGCCCGCAAACGGCTGGGTATGGGCCGGCATGCCCGAGAGCGGCCGCGCGCGTTGCTCGTCCTGGGCCTTGGCGCGGCGCCACTGGCTTTCGGCCTCGGCCACCGTCTTGGGCAGGGCCGCGCGGCGCTTTTCGGCAGCCTGGATCTCGGCCAGCGGCGCATCGCCGGCCTTGAGCTTGGCGATATGACGCGACGCCTGGGTGCGCTCCGCCGCCAAGGCGGTGGGCACGTCCTGCAGTTTCTGCCCGTACTCGATGGCGCGCTGGGCATAGAACTGCCGCACCTGCAACTCGGCCGGGTCCTTGATCAACTCCTGCTCGCGCGCGCTGATCTTCTGCACCTGGTAGCCGTACACGGCCTGCGGCACCGGCACGCCGGTCTGCTTGATCGAGAGCCACACCACCGGCACCAGGTAGGCGGCAATCAGGATGATGTATTGCGCCACCTGGGTCCAGGTGACGGCGCGCATGCCGCCCAGAAAAGAGCACACCAGCACCCCGCCCAGACCAACGAACACGCCGATCTCGAAAGTCAGGCCGGTGAGCCGGGTGGTGATCAGGCCGATGCCATAGATCTGCGCCACCACATAGATGAAGGAGATCAGGATGGCGGCCAGTGCGCCCAGCAGGCGCAGCGTCTGGCTGTCATAGCGTTCGGCCAGGAAATCGGGGATGGTGAAGCGGCCGAAGCGGCGCAGATAGGGCGTCAGCAGCAGGGCCACCAGGCAGAAGCCGCCGGTCCAGCCCAGCACGAAGGCCAGCCCGCCATAGCCGGCCAGATACAGGGTGCCCGCCAGGCCGATGAAGGAGGCGGCGCTCATCCAGTCGGCGCCGGCGGCCATGCCGTTGTAGAAGGCCGGCACGCGGCGGCCGGCCACGTAGTACTCGTCGGGGTCGGTGGTGCGCGTGAAGATGCCGATGCCGGCATACACGCCCACCGTCACGGCCAGGAAGCAAAAGCCTATCCAGGTCTTGGGCATGCCCCAATGCTCGAGCACGGCCAGCACCAGCACCAGCATGCAGAAGCCCAGGGTGTAGGCGCCATAGATGCGCCCGAGCCTGCGCTTGAATGCTGCCGCCATGTCCACGATTGCCATGCGGCGATGATGCTTGAGGCCCGCCCCGCCGCGCATCCCCGACTACCCGCATCACGCCACAGTTCGCGCACAAAAAAAGGCGGCCCGCGGGCCGCCTTCTTGCCGGGCAGGCAGTACTCAGCGCTTGGCCAGGCGCTGCCAGGTCTCGATCACCGTGTCGGGGTTGAGCGAGATCGAGACGATGCCTTCCGAGGCCAGCCAGTCGGCGAAGTCCGGATGGTCGCTGGGGCCCTGGCCGCAGATGCCGATGTACTTGCCGGTGGCGCGGCAGGCGGTGATGGCGCGCGAGATCAGCGCCTTGACGGCCGAGTCACGCTCGTCGAAATCGCCCGCCAGCTGCTCCAGGCCGGAGTCGCGGTCCAGGCCCAGGGTCAGCTGGGTCAGGTCATTGGAGCCGATCGACATGCCGTCGAAATGCTCCAGGAAGGCCTCGGCCAGGATGGCGTTGCTGGGCACCTCGCACATCATGATGACGCGCAGGCCATCCACGCCGCGCTTGAGGCCACGCTCGGCCAGCATGTCCACCACGCGCTCGGCCTGGCGCACCGTGCGCACGAATGGCACCATGATCTCGATGTTCGAGAGCCCCATGTCGTTGCGCACGCGCTTGAGCGCCTCGCACTCCATCGCGAAGGCATCCGAGAACTCGCCGCTGATGTAGCGCGAGGCACCGCGGAAGCCCAGCATCGGGTTCTCTTCGTCCGGCTCGTAACGCGAACCGCCGATCAGCTTGCGGTACTCGTTGCTCTTGAAGTCGGAGAGCCGCACGATCACCGGGCGCGGGAAGAAGGCCGCGGCGATGGTGGCGATGCCCTCGGCCAGCTTGTCCACATAGAAGGCACGCGGCGAGGCGTGGCCGCGCGCCACCGACTCGACGGCCTTCTTCAGGTCGGCGTCGATGTTGGGATAGTCGAGGATGGCCTTGGGGTGGACGCCGATGTTGTTGTTGATGATGAACTCGAGGCGGGCCAGGCCCACGCCGGCGCTGGGCATCTGCGCAAAGTTGAAGGCCAGCTGCGGGTTGCCGACGTTCATCATGATCTTGATCGGGCAGTACGGCAGCTCGCCGCGATGCACCTCGCTGATCTCGGTCTCGAGCAGGCCGTCGTAGATGTAGCCGGTGTCGCCCTCGGAGCAGGCGACCGTCACCAGCTGACCGTCCTTGAGCTTCTCGGTCGCATCACCGCAGCCCACCACCGCCGGAATGCCCAGCTCGCGCGCGATGATGGCGGCGTGGCAGGTGCGGCCACCGCGGTTGGTGACGATGGCCGAGGCGCGCTTCATCACCGGCTCCCAGTTCGGGTCGGTCATGTCGGTCACCAGGACGTCGCCCGGCTGCACGCGCTCCATCTCGGCGATGTTGTGCACCAATCGCACCGGGCCGGTGCCGATCTTCTGGCCGATGGCACGGCCCTCGGCCAGCACCGCGCTGTGGCCCTTGAGCTTGTAGCGATGCTCGACCTGGCCCTCGGCCTGGCTCTTCACCGTCTCGGGGCGGGCCTGCAGGATGTAGAGCTTGCCGTCCACGCCATCGCGGCCCCACTCGATGTCCATCGGGCGCTGGTAATGCTGCTCGATGATCATGGCGTACTGCGCCAGTTCCACCACCTCGGCATCGGCCAGCGAGTAGCGGTTGCGCTGCTCGGGGGCGGTATCCACCGTCTTCACCAGCTTGCCGCTGGCGGCCTTCTCTTCCGGCGTAGCGAACTCCATGCGGATCAGCTTGGAGCCCAGGTTGCGGCGGATGATGGGCAGCTTGCCGCGCTGCAGCGCGGGCTTGTGCACATAGAACTCGTCGGGGTTGACGGCACCCTGCACCACCGTCTCGCCCAGGCCGTAGCTGGAGGTGATGAAGACCACGTCCTTGAAGCCCGACTCGGTGTCGATGGTGAACATCACGCCGGCCGAACCAAGGTCGGAGCGCACCATGCGCTGCACACCGGCGGACAGGGCCACGTCGGCATGGGCGAAGCCCTTGTGCACGCGGTAGCTGATGGCGCGGTCGTTGTAGAGGGAGGCGAACACCTCCTTCATCTTGTGCAGCACCTCTTCGATGCCCACCACGTTCAGGAAGGTCTCCTGCTGGCCGGCGAAGGAGGCGTCGGGCAGGTCTTCCGCGGTGGCGGACGAGCGCACGGCAAAGGACACGCCGGGGTTGTCGGCGGTCAGCTTGGCAAAGGAGCTGCGGATCTGTGCTTCCAGATCGGCCGGAAAGGGCTGCGCCTCCAGCCAGCCGCGGATCTCCGCGCCGGCCTCGGCCAGCGCGCGCACGTCGTCGGTATTGAGCGTGGCCAAGCGCGCCTCGATGCGCTTGTCCAGGCCCTCATGCTTGAGGAACTCGCGGAAGGCATGGGCCGTGGTGGCAAAGCCGCCGGGCACACGCACGCCCGAGGCGGCCAGTTGCGAGATCATTTCGCCGAGGCTGGCGTTCTTGCCGCCAACGACCTCGACGTCGCTCATTCTCAGATTCTCAAAGGGAACGACCAGGGCGGTCGCATCAAAGCGAGAAGACATGGGGAAACTCCGTGATGTTGTGAAACCGGGGCTCCCGCGCACGCACCCACCCCACCATTTCTGGATTCTTCTAGGAGGTAGAGGGGGTTCATGAGGCCGTGCATCGCTCAAGCGGGATATTGCGGCCGATTCTACGGTGATGTGCTTCTATGATGGAAACCCGCACATCAAAGCCCCCAGCGCCATGCCCAATCGCACCGTGTACTTTGTCTCGGACGGCACCGGGATCACTGCCGAGACCTTCGGCAACTCCATCCTGGCCCAGTTCCCCGGCAAGCCCCGCCATGTGCGCCGCCCCTTTGTCGACAGCGCCGAGAAGGCGCACCAGGTGGTGCGCGAGATCAACAACCTGGGTGAGCAGGAGGGCCAGCGCGCCATCGTGTTCGCCACCCTGGTGAACCGCGAGGTGCTGCAGATCGTGCGCGAGCATTGCAAGGGCCTGGTGATGGACATGTTCAACACCTTCATCGAGCCCTTGGAAGAGGAGTTCCAGGTAAAGTCCAACCACCGCGTCGGGCGCTTCTCCGACGTGGCGCGCAGCCAGGAGTACCACGACCGCATCGAGGCGATCAACTTCTCGCTGGCGCATGACGATGGCCAGTCCGCCAAGAACCTGGAATCGGCCGACGTGATCCTGGTGGGCGTGTCGCGCAGCGGCAAGACGCCGACCTCGCTCTACCTGGCCATGCAGCATGGCATCAAGGCGGCCAACTACCCGCTCATCCCCGAGGACTTCGAGCGCAACAAGATCCCCTCGATGCTAGAGCCGCACAAGAAAAAGTGCTTCGGCCTCACCATCGACCCCGAGCGCCTCTCGCAGATCCGCAACGAGCGCCGCCCCGGCAGCAAGTATGCCGATCTGATGAACTGCCGCTACGAGATCAACGAAGCGGAAGCGATGATGAAGCGCAATGGCATCTCCTGGCTCTCGTCCACGCACAAGTCGATCGAGGAGATCGCCACCACCATCCTGCGGGACATCCGCCCGGACCGCTTGATCTACTGAGCCCGGGCAAAGATGAGCCCTCTGCGGGCTCATCGCCGCCGGGCGAAGGATGGCGGCTTGCTAGCCGCCAGGCTGAGTGAGTCGCTGGCGTGCCGATTCGTAGAGGCAGATCGCCGCGGCACTGCCCACATTGAGCGACTCCTCGCCGCCCGGCTGCGGAATGCCCACGGTCAGCGCACAGCGCTGCATCAGCGCCGGCTGAACGCCCTGCCCTTCGTGGCCCATCACCCAGGCGCAGGGCTCGGGCAGGCGCAGCTGGTGCAGTTGCTGCTGCGCATGCGAGCTGGTGGCCACCAGGGGCACGCCCAGCCGATCCAGATCCTCGGGCAGCAGCCCCTCGACCAGGCGCAGGCCGAAATGCGCGCCCATGCCGGCACGCAGCACCTTGGGCGACCACAGCGCGGCCGTGCCCTTGAGCGCGAGGATCTGCTTGAAGCCCAGCGCACCGGCATTGCGCAGGATGGTGCCGACGTTGCCGGCATCCTGCAGCCGGTCCAGCACCACCGAATCCAGCCCAGGGGTCAGGTCTTGCCCTGCCTGGTAAGGCACTTCGAAGCCGATGCGCGCCGGCGACTCCAGCCCGCTGATGGTCTTGAACAAGGCCTCGGGCACCACCAGCACGCGCGGCGCGGCGTCGGCCAGATCGCGCAGCGGCGCCTCGGCGTAGGCGCTTTCGGTGACCACGGCGAGGCTGAGCGGGTAGGCGCGCGCCAGCGCGGCGCGGGCCAGGTGATCGCCCTCCAGCCAGATGCTGCCCAGCTTGCGGTAGGCGTTGGCGTCCGAGGCCAGCTTGCGCAGACGCTGCAGTACCGGGTTGTCGCGCGAGGTGATGTGGAGAACGTTGGGGCTCGTCATTTCGTCAAAACCTCGCGCACCGGCGCAAAACTCGTGCGATGCCAGGCCGTGGCGCCATGCTCGCGCAGCGCGGCCATGTGGTCGGCGGTGGGATAGCCCTTGTGGGTGGCAAAGCCGTACTCGGGATGCTGCTCGTGCATCAGCACGCAGAGGCGGTCGCGGTGCACCTTGGCCAGGATCGAGGCGGCCGAGATCGCCTTGACCTTGGCATCGCCCTTGACGATCGCCTCGGCCGGAATCTTCAGCACCGGCAGGCGGTTGCCATCCACCAGCACCTTGGCCGGCTTGAGGCGCAGGCCCTCCACCGCGCGGCGCATCGCCAGCATGGTGGCCTGCAGGATGTTGAGCTCATCGATCTCGGCCACGCTGGCCTCGGCGATGCAGCAGCACAAAGCCTTGGCGCGGATCTCGTCGAACAGGCGCTCGCGCTTCTTCTCGGTCAGCACCTTGGAGTCGGCCAGGCCGGCAATCGGCTGCTGGTCGTCCAGGATCACCGCGGCGGCCACCACCGGCCCGGCCAGCGGGCCGCGGCCGGCCTCGTCCACGCCAGCCATCAGGCCAGGCACGTCCCAGACCAGCCCCAGCTGGGTCGGCAGCTCAGGCGCCGAGGACTTGCGCGATCGCATCGCTGGCCACCCGCGCCGTATCGCGGCGCAACAGCAGGTGTTGTTCGTGAAAGCGCGCCTGCACGCGTGCATAGCGCTCGGCATCGTCGAGCCAGGCCAGGCCTTCGCGCGCCAGCGCCTTGGGCGTGCATTCCTCCTGCAGCAGCTCGGGCACCAGGAATTCGCGCGCCAGCACATTGGGCAGGCTGACCCAGGGCAGGTAGTTCTTGCCGCGCATGCGCCAGGCGTTCAGCGCGTGCATGCGGTAGGCCACCACCATCGGGCGCTTGAACAGCGCCGCCTCCAGCGTCGCGGTGCCGCTGGCCACCAGGGTGATGTCGCAGGCCGCCAGGGCCTCGTGCGAGCGGCCGTCCAGCAACGTCAGGTTCAGGCCCTGGCCGAGGCGGTCCACCATGGGCTGCAGCAGCTCGCGCAGGCCCGGCGCCACCGGCAGGATGAATTTCAGCTCGGGCCGCGCCTGGCGCATCAGCTGGGCCGCATGCAGCATCGGCTCGGCGATATAGCCGATCTCGCTGCGGCGGCTGCCGGGCAGCAGCGCCACCACGGTGTCGCCCTCGGCCAGGCCCATGGCCGAGCGGGCCTCGGCCCGGGGCGGCTGCAACGCGATCGCATCGGCCAGCGGATGGCCGACATAGGTGGCGGCCACGCCGGCCTTGTGCAGGATCTCGGGCTCGAAGGGGAACAGGCACAGCACATGGTCCGCCGCCTTGGCGATCTTGTGCACGCGCTCGCCGCGCCAGGCCCAGATCGAGGGGCAGACGAAATGGATGGTCTTGATGCCGGCCTCGCGCAGCCGCGTTTCCAGGCCGAAATTGAAGTCGGGCGCATCCACGCCGATGAAGGCGCGCGGCCGCTCGGCCAGCAGGCGATTGCCCAGCTGGCGGCGGATGCTCAGCAACTCGCGGATATTCAGCAGCGCATCGACATAGCCGAAGATGGACAGCTTGCTGGACGGCCACCAGGCCTCGAAGCCCTGGGCCTGCATGCGCGGCCCGCCGATGCCCTGGGTGCGCAGCGCGGGCCAGCGCTGGCGCAGGCCCTGGATCAGCAAGCTGGCCAGCAGGTCGCCGGAAGCCTCGCCGGCCACCAGCCCGAGGCGCGGCGCTTGTTCAGACATCGCTAGCGCACCAGGCCGCGTGTGGAGCCGGCAATGAAGTCCAGCATCAGCTGCACATCGGCCACTGAATCGCCACCCTGCTCGGCCAGCAGCGCCTGGATTTGTGCGCTCGATTGCTCCAGCGTCAGGCTGCTGCGAAAGATCAGCTTGTGCAGCTGCCGTATCACCGCGATGCGCTCATTGCTGAAGCCGCGCCGGCGCAGGCCGGTGAGATTCACCGCGCGCACCGCCAGCGGGTTGCCGTCCACCGTCATATAGGGCGCCACATCCTGGGCCACATGACCCTGGAAGCCGATCATCGCGTGCGCGCCGATCTTGACGTACTGATGCACGCCCGTCAGGCCACCGATGGTGGCCCAGTCGCCCACGCGCACATGGCCCGCCAGGGTGGCGTTGTTGGCCAGCACGCAATGGCTGCCCAGTTGCACGTCATGGGCCAGGTGCACATAGGCCATGATCCAGTTGTCGGAGCCGACCCGGGTGACGCCCTCTTCCTTGAAGGTGCCAGTGTTGAAGGTGCAGAACTCGCGCACCGTGTTGCGGTCGCCGATCACCAGCTCGGTCACCTCGCCGCCATGGCTCATGTCCTGCGGCATCGCGCCGATCGAGCTGAACTGGTAGAAGTGATTGTCGCGGCCGATGCGGGTGCGGCCCTCGATGACGCAATGCGGGCCCACGCGGGTACCGGCAGCTATCGAGACCTCGGGCCCGATCAGCGCGTAGGCGCCAACTTCCACGTCCTCGGCCAGCTGGGCCTTGGGATCAACAATGGCGGTGGGATGGATGCGAGCCATATGCGCCCGGACCTCAGTCTTCGATACGGCGCATGGTGCACATCAGTTCGGCCTCGCAGGCCAGCTCGTCGCCCACAAAGGCCTTGCCGGTGAACTTGAACAGCGAGGCCTTGGCGCGCTCCAGCGTGACCTCGAACACCAGCTGATCGCCGGGCTCCACCGGGCGCTTGAAACGTGCGCCGTCGATGCCCGCGAAATAGCAGATGGTCTTGTCGTCGATCTGGCGGTCCAGGCTCACCACCGCCAGCAGCGTCGCCACCTGGGCCATCGCCTCGAGCTGCAGCACCCCCGGCATCACCGGACGCACCGGGAAATGCCCCGGGAAGAAGGGCTCGTTGATGGTGACGTTCTTGATCGCGCGGATGCGCTTGCCCTTCTCCACCTCCAGCACCCGGTCCACCAACAGGAAGGGGAAGCGATGCGGCAGCATCTTGATGATCTGGTGGATGTCGAAGCCGGTGTTGTCGGTATTGCTGGTCATGATTTTTTCTCGAGTGCGCGCAAGCGATCGCGCATGGCGTGCAACTGCCTGAGCGTTGCAGCGTTCTTTTCCCAGTTCGCATTCTCGTCCATCGGGAACACGCCGGTGTACTGGCCCGGCTTGCTGATGGAACGCGAGACAAAAGTGCAGGCCGACACGAACACGTGGTCGACAATGGTGATGTGGCCAACGATATTGGCCGAGCCGCCGATCATGCAGTGCTTGCCGATGCGCGTGCTGCCGGCCACGCCAGAGCAAGCCGCCATGGCCGTATGCGCACCGATGTGCACGTTGTGGGCGATCTGGATCAGGTTGTCGAGCTTGACGCCGTCCTCGATCACCGTGTTGCCCAGCGCGCCGCGATCGATGCAGGTCTGCGCGCCGATCTCCACGTCGTTGCCGATCACCGCCGCGCCCAGCTGCTCGATCTTCTCCCACTGGCCCTGGTTGGGCGCGAAGCCGAAGCCGTCGGCGCCGATCACGGCGCCGCTATGGATGATGCAGCGCGCGCCGATGCTGCAGCCGTGGCAGACCGTCACATGCGGCGCCAGCCGGGTGCCCGCGCCCACGCTGGCAGCACGCTCGACCACGCAGTGCGGCCCGATCACCGCGCCGGCACCGATCACCGCGCCCGCCTCGATGACCGCAAACGGGCCGACGCTGACGCCCTCACCCAGCCGCGCCGAGGGGTCGACAAAGGCGCTGGGGTGGATGCTCGCGACGCTGCCGCTGCGGCCGCGCGCGGCCCACCACTGCGTCAGGCGGGCAAAGTACAGATAGGGGTCGGGCGTGACCAGCGTGGCAGCGCCCGCCGCTGGTGCCGAACGTGCGACCGCGGCCTCGGCCATCGCCGGGGCCACGATCACGCAGCCCGCCTGGGTACTGGCCAGTTGCGCCGCGTAGCGCGGATTGGCGAGGAAGGCGATGGACTCGGCGTCGGCGTCTTCCAGCGTGGCGATGCGGGCTATGCGCGTCGCCGCAAGCGATTCGGCCGCACCAAGAAGATCGCCGCCCAAGGCGGCGATCAGTTCGGGCAGCGTGAGGACTGCGGCCACCGATTTACTTCTGCGCGTTGAGCGCGTCGATCACCTTCTTGGTGATGTCCACGCGGGCGCTGGCGTGCAGGGCGTCTTGCACGATCAGGTCGTATTTCTCGGCGTCGAAGATCTGCTTGATGACGCGGTTGGCGCGTTCCACCACCGCACCCAGCTCTTCGTTCTTGCGCTGGGTCAGGTCTTCCTGCCACTCGCGGCGCTTGCGCTGCAGGTCGCGGTCGGCTTCCACCAGATCGCGCTGACGGCGATTGCGCTCGGCCTCGGCCAGGGTCGGGGCGTCCTTCTCAAGCTTCTCGGCGGCACCGCGCAGCTTGTTCTCGGCGTCCTTCAGATCCTTCTCGCGCTTGCCGAACTCGGTTTCCAGCTTCAGCTGGGCGGCCTTGGCCAGATTGGCTTCCTTGAGCACGCGCTCGCTATTGATGTAGCCGATCTTCAGGTCTTGCGCTTGCAGGCCGAAGGCCGACAGCGACATCAGGGCGGCCGCGGCCACCGTCTTCAACAGCTTGCTGTTCATCAGAATGCAGTCCCGATCTGGAATTGGAATTTCTCGATTCTATCTGTGGGTTTCTTGCGCAATGGCACGCCATAGCTCAAACGCAGCGGGCCCATGGGGGAGAGCCAGCTGATACCCACACCTGCCGAGGAGCGCACGCTGGCCAAATCCAGCTTCTCATGCGATCCCCAAACGTTACCCGCGTCCATGAATGCGAACAAGCGGAAACTCTTGTCATTGCCCGAACCCGGCACCGGCACATAGAACTCGGCGTTCAGGTTGAACTTGCGATTGCCACCGGTGTAGGAGCCGGTCACGTCGACCGGGCCCAACGAGCCGGGCTCGAACACGCGCACCGAACCCAGGCCACCGCCGTAGAAGTTCTTGAAGATGGGATAGGGTCGGCCACCCAGACCGCCGCCCCAGCCCAGCTCGCCGTTGATGCCCAGCGAGAACTTGTGCGTCAGGTTGAAGTACTGCTGATGCTGCAGATTGGCGCGCCAGAAATGCGAGTCGCCCAGGGCGCTGAGCTCGACGTTGACGCGCTGGTAGCGACCCGCCGTGGGCGAGATCACGCTGTCGCGGCTGTCGTTGGCCCAACCGATGGTGAAGGGCACGGCCGTGCTGCTGGGGCCGAACTGGTTGCGGAACAGGAAGTAGTTGTTCGGCAGACCAGCCGAAGCCGTGATGCGCGTGAGTTCGTAGCCGATGCCGAAGAACACGGTGTCCAGCTCGGAGAAGGGCACGCCGAACTTCACCGAGCCGCCGTACGAGGCCAGCTCGTATTCCTCACCCAGGGTGTTGAGCGGCTTGGTGGTGCGGTAGAACATGTCGAAGGCGCGCGACACGCCATCCACCGTGAAATAGGGGTCGACGGTGGAGACCACCAGGGCGCGGCCGGTCTTGGCGGTATTGACCTCCAGCGCCAGGTAGTTGCCCGAACCGAACACATTCTCCTGGCGGATCGAGCCGGTCAGCGAAAGCTTCTGCGCGCTGGAATAGCCCGCACCGACCATGATGTTGCCGGTGGGCTTCTCGGTCAGCGTGAGCGTCACGTCCACCTGGTCGGGCGAGCCCGGCACCTCGGTGGTGTCGACGTTGACGTCCTTGAAATAGCCCAGGCGCTCGACGCGGTCGCGCGAATTCTTGATGCGCTGGCCGTCGTACCAGGACGACTCGAACTGGCGGAACTCGCGGCGGATGACTTCGTCACGCGTGCGCGTGTTGCCCGAGATGATGACGCGGCGCACATAGACGCGGCGCTGCGGCTCGGCGCTGAAGGTCACCACCACCTGGCCGGTGGCGCGGTCGATCTCGGGCCGGCTCTCGACGCGCGCAAAGGCATAGCCGAAGGTGCCGTACAGATCCTGGAAGGCGCGCGTGGTCTGGGCCACCGCTTCACCGCGGTAGGCCTCACCGGGCTTGAGCGCGATCAGGCGCTTGAACTCTTCCTCGCGGCCCAGGAAGTCGCCCTCGATCTTGACGGCGCTGACGGTATAGGGCTGGCCTTCGCTGACGGTGATGGCCACGCCGATGCTCTGCTTGTCGGGCGAGATCGTCACCTGGGTGGACTCGACCGCAAACTCCAGATAGCCGCGATTCAGGTAGTAGGAGCGCAGCGTCTCGAGGTCGGCGTTGAGCTTGGTGCGCGAGTAGCGGTCGGTCTTGGTGTACCAGGTCAGCCAACCCGAGGTGGTCTGCTCCAGCAGGCCCAGCAGCGTGCTCTCGGAGAACACCTTGCTGCCCTGGATGCGGATCTCGCCGATCTTGGCAGGCTCGCCCTCGGCCACCGTGAAGGCGACGTTGACGCGGTTGCGCTCCAGCGGCGTGATGGTGGTGGTGACCTCGGCGCCGTACAGGCTGCGCGTCAGGTACTGGCGCTTGAGCTCCTGCTCGGCGCGGTCGGCCAGGGCCTTGTCGAAGGGTTTGCCCTCGCCGATACCCACGTCCTTGAGCGACTTGGAGAGCGCCTCGGTATCGAACTCCTTCAGACCGACGAAGCTCACGTTGGCGATGATGGGGCGCTCTTCGATGACGACGACGACCGAGCTGCCATCGATATTGATGCGCACGTCCTTGAACAGGCCGGTGGCGAACAGCGCGCGCAGGGCGGCGGCACCCTTGTCGTCGTTGTAGTTGTCGCCGATGCGAAAGGGCAGGCTGGCGAACACGGTACCGGGGTCGGTACGCTGCAGGCCCTCGACGCGGATGTCCTTCAGCACGAAAGGATCAACGGCCCAGGCAGCACCCGATTGCAGCGTGGCGGCCAGCGCCAGGGACAACAAAGAGGGGCGCATAGGCGAACGCTTAGACAGAGATAGGGACATGCGTTGGAAGCTTCAATGCAGACCCAGCAAGCGGGTCACGTCGTTGGAAAGGGCCAGAGTCATCATCAGCAGCATCACGAACACGCCCACGCGTTGGAGCTGCGCTAGCCACCACTCGGAGACGGGGCGGCCGCTCAAACCCTCGAAAAGATAATACATCAGGTGTCCGCCATCGAGCATCGGCAGCGGCAGCAGGTTCAGCACGCCGAGGCTCACGCTCACCAGCGCGAGAAAGCTCAGGAAGGGCGTGATGCCCAGCTGCGCCGACTGCCCCGCATAGTCGGCAATCGTCAGCGGCCCGCTGAGGTTCTTCAGCGAGGCCTCGCCGATCAGCATGCGGCCCAGCGTCGTGAGCGTCATGCTGGCGACCTCCCAGGTGCGCTCGGCGCCCTTCATCAAGCCTTCAGCAAAGCCATAGCTGACCTTCACGAACTGCGGCGCGGCGCCCACCATGGCCTCGATGCGGCCGATGGTCTTGCCGGCGTCGTCCGCCAGGCGCGGCGTGACCTCGATGCTGAGCAGCTCGCCGGCGCGGCGCAGCTGCCACTGCATGGTGCGCGGCCGGCCATCCTGCACGGCCGCACGGATGCGCTCGCGCAGGCTGGCGGCATCCAGCACCGGCACGCCATCGACGCTCAGCACCTGGTCGCCCTGGCGCAGGCCGGCGGCGGCACCGGCACCGCTGGGCACCAGCGCGCCCAGCACCGGCTCGCTATAGGCGCCGCCCAGGCCCAGCTTGCGCAGCAGCGCGGCGTCGAGATCGCGGCCCTCCAGCGCATCGGTGTCCAGCAGCACGGCGCGGCGGCCGTGGCCGTCCTTGTCGCTCAGATTCAGGTACAGCTTGGCGCGTGCGCCCACCGCCTGCGTGAGCTGCCAGCGCAGCTCGGGCAGCGAGCGCAGCTCCTGCCAATCCTGGCCGTCGCGCGACACCGCCTGCACCCAGTCGCCCGCACGCATGCCGGCGCGCTCGGCCAGGCTGCCCGCCAGCGGCGCGCCCAGCACGGCCTTGGGCTCGTCCTGGCCGATCCAGTTCACCGCCGCCAGCAGCAGCACCGCCAGCAGCAGATTCGCGATCGGGCCGGCGGCCACGATGGCGGTGCGCTGCAGCAGCGGCCGGTTGTTGAAGGCCTGGGCGCGCTCCTCCGGCGCCACCGGCCCTTCGCGCTCGTCCAGCATGCGCACATAGCCGCCCAGGGGCAAGGCGCTGAGCGTGAACTCGGTGGCCTCGGGATGCTTGCGGTAGCGCCAGATGACGCGACCGAAGCCGACCGAGAAGCGCAGCACCTTGACGCCGCAGGCGCGCGCCACGCGGTAATGGCCGTACTCGTGCACCACGATCAGCACGCCCAGCGTGAGCACAAAGGCCAGCAGGGAGGTGATCATGATGCGCGCAAGGCCTTGATCAGGCCCTGGGCATGGCGGCGCGCGCGCGCGTCCAGCGCCAGCAGGCCGGCCACGCTGGCGCATTCATCGGCGGCGGGCAGCAGCTGCGCCAGCGCTTCGGCGTTCACGCGGTGGATATGGTCGAAGCGCAGGCCGCCGTCGAGGAAGGCCGCCACCGCCTCTTCGTTCGCAGCATTCAGCACGGCCGTCGAACCCTCGCGCGCGCGCAGCGCGGCCCAGGACAGGTGCAGGCCCGGGAAGCGGCGTGCGTCGGCCTCCTCGAAGCTCAGGCCCGGCGTGCTGAGCAGATCGAGCCGGCTGGCACCCGACTCGACGCGCTCGGGGAAGGCGAGCCCATAGGCGATCGGCACGCGCATGTCCGGCGTGCCCAGCTGGGCCAGCACCGAGTTGTCGCGACACACCACCATCGAATGGATGATGCTTTGCGGATGGATGATGACCTTGATCTGCTCGGGCGTCAGGTTGAACAGCCAGCGCGCCTCGATCACCTCGAGCGCCTTGTTCATCATGGTGGCCGAGTCGACCGAGATCTTGCGGCCCATCACCCAGTTCGGGTGTGCGCAGGCCTGCTCCGGCGTGACTTCGGCCAGGGTGCCGGGCTCACGGGTGCGGAACGGGCCGCCCGAGGCGGTCAGCACGATGTGATCGATGCGCTGGTGCCAGGTCTTGCGGTCCTCGGGCAGGCATTGAAAGATCGCCGAATGCTCGGAATCGATCGGCAGCAGCGTGGCACCGCCCTGCTCCACCGCCTGCATGAAGAGCGCGCCGCCCACCACGATGGCCTCCTTGTTGGCCAGCAGCAGGCGCTTGCCGGCGCGGGCGGCGGCCAGGCAGGGTGCCAGCCCGGCGGCGCCGACGATGGCCGCCATCACCGCATCCACCTCGGGGTGGGCAGCGATCTCGCTCAAGGCATCGGGCCCGTCCAGCACCTCGGTGCGCGCGCCCTGCTCGCGCAGCTTGCCGCGCAGTTCGGCGGCCAGGGCCTGGTCGGGCAGCACGGCATAGCGCGGCCGGTGCTGCAGGCATTGCGCCAGCAGTGCATCGACCCGGCTCATCGCGCTGAGGGCAAACACCTCGTAGCGCTCCGGATGACGCACCAGCACATCCAGGGTGTTGACGCCGATCGAGCCGGTGGAACCCAGCACGCTGACGCGTTGCCGGCGGTTCATGGAGGGTGCGCTCATATCAGCTTGGGAAGGGAACTCAGGGCCAGGGCCAGGGGGAACACGGGCAACAAGGCATCGACGCGATCGAGCACGCCGCCATGGCCGGGCAGCAGTTGGCTGCTGTCCTTGGCACCGACCGCGCGCTTGATGAGGGACTCGAACAGATCTCCCACCACGCTCATGGCCGCGAGGAAGAACAGCGCCAGCAGCGATACCGGGCCCAGGCCATGCGCCAGCAGGCTGAACAGGCTCGGCGCATCGACGTGGAAACGCGCGTCGATCACATGCACCCAGATCACGCCCAGCAGCAGCACGCCCAGCATGCCGCTCCACACGCCCTCCCAGCTCTTGCCGGGGCTGATGGCGGGCGCCAGCTTGCGGCGGCCGAAGGCCTTGCCGCCGAAGTAGGCGGCGATGTCGGCCATCCACACCAGGCAGAAGATCGACAACAGAAAGTTGATGCCCTGGGCCTTGGCCTGTGCCATCGCCAGCCAGGCCGCCCACAGCGCCAGGCCGCCCAGCACCAGGCGCAGCGCGCGCGAGACCTTGGGCCAGGCCGCCGGGCCGCCGCGCAGGGCCAGCGTGCCGCCCAGCACCCAGATGCCACCCGCCAGCCACCAGCACCAGCTGGGCGGCGCCTGCAGCTGCAGCGCCCACAGCGTGGCACCGCAAGCCGCGGCGATGACGGCACCGAAGCCCCAGGCGCCGGCACCCGGCAGGCCGTTCAGCCGCGCCCACTCCCAGGCGGCCGCGCCGATCATCGCCAGGGTCAGCAGGGCAAAGGGCCAGGGCGACGCGGCGAACAGCGCCGGCAGCAGGATGGCCAGCAGGACGATGGCGGTGATGACACGCTGTTTCAGCACTTCAGGCCTCTTGGGGTGAGAGCTTGACCCCACCGAAGCGCCGGTCGCGCTCGCGGAAGGCCTGGATGGCGGCGTCGAGCTGGGCTTCGCCAAACTCGGGCCAGAGGCAGTCGGAGAACACGAACTCGGTGTAGGCCACCTGCCAGAGCATGAAGTTGCTGATGCGCACCTCGCCGCCGGTGCGGATGAAGAGATCCGGGTCCGGCGCATAGCTCATCGCCATGAACTCCGACAGCTTGGCCTCGGTGATCTGCTCGGCCGGCACGCCCGCCTTGATGGCCGCCTTGGCGGCCTGCACGATGTCCCAGCGGCCGCCGTAGTTGAAGGCCACATTGAGCGTCAGCTTGGTGTTGTGGCGGGTCGCGTTCTCGGCCTCGTTCCAGGCATTGCGCAGCTTCTCGGAGACCGCCTCGCGGTCGCCGACGATGCGGATGCGCACGCCCATCGAGCCCATGCGCGCCAGGTAGCGCGACACCGCCGCCAGCACCAGCCCCATCAGGCCCGAGACCTCGTCGCTGGGGCGCTTCCAGTTCTCGCTGGAGAAGGCAAACACCGTCAGGTATTCGATCTCGCGATCGATGCAGGCCTGCACGATCTTCACCAGCGCATCCACGCCCTGCTTGTGACCGAAGAAGCGCGGCAGAAAGCGCTTCTTGGCCCAGCGCCCATTGCCATCCATGACGATGGCGACATGGCGGGGAACCGCCTTGCTTTCGCTAGTCACGGGCTGGTCAGACGGCGAGGATCTCGGCTTCCTTGCCCGAGGTCAGCTTGTCGATCTCGACGATCACGCGATCGGTGAGCTTCTGCACCTCGTCGAGGCTGCGGCGCTCGTCGTCCTCGCCGATCTCCTTGTCCTTCAGCAGCTTCTTGGCCTGCTCGTTGGCGTCGCGGCGCAGATTGCGCACCGCCACCTTGGCATCCTCGCCGGCATTGCGCACCACCTTGGTCAGGTCGCGACGGCGCTCTTCGGACAGCGGGGGCATCGGCACGCGGATCAGGTCGCCCTGCGATGCGGGGTTCAGGCCCAGATCGGACTCGCGAATCGCCTTCTCGATCTTGGCGCCCATGCCTTTTTCCCAGGGCTGCACGCTGATGGTGCGGGCGTCCAGCAGGCTCACATTGGCCACCTGCGAAATCGGCACCATCGAGCCGTAGTAGTCCACATGCACCTGGTCCAGGATGCCCGGGTGGGCACGGCCGGTGCGAATCTTGTGCAACTCGTTCTTGAAGGCCTCGACGGACTTGGCCATCTTGGCTTCGGCGTTCTTCTTGATGTCTGCAATGCTCATGATCTCAACCTCAGTAAAGCCCAGTGCCATCTCAACGGCTTGCGCCGCTCAGACGTGCACCAGCGTGCCCTCATCCTCGCCCATCACCACGCGCTTGAGCGCGCCCGGCTTGAAGATGCTGAAGACCTTGATGGGCAGCTTCTGGTCGCGGCAGAGTGCGAACGCGGTCGCGTCCAGCACCTGCAGATTCTTGGTGATGGCCTCGTCGAAGCTGATGCGCGCATAGCGCGTCGCGGACGGGTCCTTCTTGGGATCGGCGGTGTAAACGCCGTCCACCTTGGTGGCTTTCAGCACGATCTCGGCACCGATCTCGGCGCCGCGCAAGGCGGCGGCGGTATCGGTGGTGAAGAAGGGGTTGCCGGTACCGGCGGCGAACACGACGATCTTGCCCTCTTCGAGGTACTGCAAGGCCTTGGGGCGCACATAGGGCTCGACCACCTGCTCGATGGCGATGGCCGACATCACGCGCGCCGTCATGCCTTCCTGGCGCATCGTGTCGGCCAGGGCCAGCGAATTCATCACGGTGGCCAGCATGCCCATGTAGTCGGCGGTGGCGCGGTCCATGCCCACCGAACCGCCGGCCACGCCGCGGAAGATATTGCCACCGCCGATCACGACGGCCACTTCCACACCCAGCTTGGTGACCTCCTGGATCTCACGCACCATGCGCACGATGGTGGCGCGGTTGATGCCATAGGCGTCGTCGCCCATCAGGGCCTCGCCGGAGAGTTTGAGCAGGATGCGTTTGTGCGCGGGCATTCGTACCTCGTCTAAGCGTTGGGGTTGCCGCGTGTCCAGGCCTCGTGAACCCAGCCGCAGGCACAAGTGTAAAGGGCGCCTAGTGGCGCCCTTTTCTGGGGAGGCTTACTGCCCCTTGGCAGCAGCCACCTGGGCGGCCACTTCGGCCGCGAAGTCGTCCACCTTCTTCTCAATGCCTTCGCCCACCACATACAGGGTGAAGCTCTTCACATTGGTGGCCTTCTCCTTGAGCATGGCAGCCACGGTCTGCTTGCCGTCGGCGGCCTTCACGAAGACCTGGTCCAGCAGCGAGACTTCCTTCAGGAACTTCTGCACCGAGCCCTCGACCATCTTGGCGACGATCTCGGCGGGCTTGCCGGACTCGGCAGCCTTCTCGGCAGCGATCTTGCGCTCCTTCTCCACCAACTCGGCCGGCACATCGGCCGACGACAGGGCAGCCGGCTTCATCGCGGCGACGTGCATGGCGACGTCCTTGGCGGCGACATCGTCACCCTCGAACTCGACCATCACGCCGATGCGGGTGCCGTGCAGATAGGAGGCCAGCTTGTTGCCGGCGGCATAGCGCTGGAAGCGGCGGATCGTCATGTTCTCGCCGATCTTGCCGATCAGGCCCTTGCGCACGTCTTCCACCGTCGGGCCGAAGCCTTCTTGCGACAGCGGCAGCGCCGACAGGGCGGCCACATCGGCGGGCGCCTCGGTAGCGATCAGGCCGGCGATGGCGTTAACGAAGGCCAGGAAGGCGTCGTTCTTCGACACGAAGTCGGTTTCGCAGTTCACTTCCACCAATGCGCCGGTCGCGCCCACCACGGCCGAGGCGACCACGCCTTCGGCGGTCACGCGCGAAGCGGCCTTGCCGGCCTTGTTGCCCAGCTTGACGCGCAGGATCTCCTCTGCGCGGCCCAGGTCACCCTCGGCTTCGGTCAGGGCCTTCTTGCACTCCATCATGGGTGCATCGGTACGGGCGCGCAGTTCGGCGACCATGCTTGCGGTAATAGCAGCCATCATCAATCTCCATCGAGCGCAGGGTAGGCAAGACCTGACCCCACGATTAAACCAATTCAGTACCCGGCTTGCGAAAAAGGGGCTGAATCAGCCCCTTTGCCTGGGTGCGATTGCGCTTTAGGCGCCTTCGCTGACTTCCACGAACTCGTCACCGGCGGGTGCCACGGCTTGCAGCACTTCGTTGGTGGCATTGGCGCGGCCTTCCAGCACGGCGTCGGCGACGGCGCGGGCGTACAGCGCCACGGCCTTGGCCGAGTCATCGTTGCCGGGGATCACGTAGTCGATGCCTTCGGGCGAGTGGTTGGTATCGACGATACCGATCACGGGGATGCCCAGCTTCTTGGCTTCGGCCACGGCGATCTTGTGGTAACCCACGTCGATCACGAACATGGCGTCAGGCAGGGCAGCCATGTCTTGGATGCCGCCGATGTTCTTTTCCAGCTTGGCCAGATCGCGTTGGAACAGCAGGGCTTCCTTCTTGATGGCGGGCTGGGTGCCGGCATCAACCTGGGCTTGCATGTCCTTCAGGTTCTTCAGCGAACCCTTGACGGTCTTGAAGTTGGTCATCATGCCGCCGAGCCAGCGCTGGTCGACGTAGGGCATGCCGGCGCGCTGGGCTTCCAGGGCGATCACTTCGCGTGCTTGACGCTTGGTGCCGATCATCAGGATGGTGCCGCGCTTGGCCGACAGCTGGCGCACGAACTTCATTGCTTCCTCGAACGCGGGCAGCGTCTTCTCGAGGTTGATGATGTGAATCTTGTTGCGATGGCCGTAGATATACGGGGCCATCTTGGGGTTCCAGAAGCGGGTTTGGTGACCAAAGTGGACGCCGGCTTCCAGCATCTCGCGCATCGTAACGGACATGTAAATACTCCGAAGGTTGGTTCTAAAATCCGGCTCGAATCGTTGCCCGGTGCGCCCTCAACTGAGAGCCTGACCGAAGCAGCGACACCTTTCGAATGCCGGGTTTGCGATTAGTTTTGCTGAACTGACGCACCGAAAAATTCGAGCGCCATCCGGCAAAACCCAAAGAGTATACACGATCCATGCCCCTGGACCTAAGCGGCGCCCTGCAGCGCCTGCGCGATGGCCGCAGCACCTCCCTCGAATTGATGCGCGAGAGCCTGGCGGCAGCGCGTTCCGACGCCTGCCAGCAGGTGTTTGTGCGCGAGTTCTTCGACACCGCCCTGGCGAGTGCCGAGGCCGCCGACCTGCTGCGCCGCAGCGGCCAGCCGGGCAACCCGCTGCAAGGCCTGGCGATCAGCGTCAAGGACCTGTTCGACGTGGCCGGCCAGCCCACCAGCGGCGGCTCGGCGTCGCTGCTGGATGCACCTATTGCGGCCGCGGATGCCGCCTGCGTGGCGCGGCTGCGCCGGGCCGGTGCAGCCTTCATCGGCCACAGCAACCTGAGCGAATTCGCTTTTTCCGGCGTGGGCATCAACCCCCACCATGGCACGCCCCTGAACCCGGTGACGCGCGCCCTCGACGGCAAGGCGCGCGTCCCTGGCGGCTCGACCTCGGGCGGCGCCGTCAGCGTGGCCTGCGGCGCGGCCTGGGCGGCGCTGGGCTCGGACACCGGCGGCTCGATCCGCATCCCCGCCGCCCTGCAAGGCCTGGTCGGTTTCAAGAACACCGCACGCCTCACGCCCAACGAGGGCTGCATGCCGCTCTCGACCAGCCTGGACACCAGCTGTGCCATCACGCGCTCGGTGCGCGACGCAGCCCTGCTGCACGAGCTGCTGTCGGGCCAGGTCTTGCCTCAGGCCGCCCGCCCGCTCGCGCGCTGGCGCCTGGGCGTGGTGCGCGAGCTGATGCAGGACGCGCTGGAACCGGCGGTGGCGCGCGCCTTCGAGCGCGCCCTGCAACGCCTGCGCGCAGCCGGAGCACAGATCGAGGAGCTGAGCCTGGCGCCGCTGCAGGAGCTGCCGGCCTTGCAGGCCCAGGGCGGCTTGCCGGCCGCCGAGAGCTGGGCCTGGCATCGCCAGCGCCTGCAGACGCGCGAGGCCGCGTACGACCCGCGCGTCGCGCTGCGCATCAAGCGTGGCGCGGCCATCTCGGCCGCCGACTACATCGATCTGCTGCAGGCGCGCAGGCGTTGGATCGCTGCGATGCAGGCCGCGCTGCAGGGCGTCGACGCCCTGCTCAGCCCGACCGTGCCGATGACCGCGCCGGAACTGGCGCCCTTGCTGGCCAGCGACGACGCGTTCTTCGCAACCAACGCCCTGCTACTGCGCAATACCTCGGTGGTGAATCTGCTCGATGGCTGCGCGCTGAGCCTGCCTTGCCACGAGGCCGGCGAGCTGCCGGTGGGTCTGATGCTGTGGAACAGCGCCCTGCGCGACGCCGATCTGCTGGCCATTGCCGCGCAGATCGAGCCCCTGGTATCGCCCTCGATCGGAGGGCATTGAGATGCGCATTGCCATCATCGGCGCCGGCATTGTCGGCGTCACCAGTGCCTACGAGCTGGCCGCGCAAGGCCATGAAGTCACCGTGTTCGAGCGCCATGGCAGCGTGGCCTCCGACGCCAGCTTTGCCCATGGCGGCCTGCTGCACCCGGGCTGGCCAAGCGCGCTGCAAGCCACAGGCAGCAAGCTGGCCCAGCCGGCCTGGCACTGGTCGGCCTGGCGCGCGCGCAGGCACAAGGCCCATGCCGAGCACCAGCTGCAGGCGCAGCGCCTGGCCTTGCTGAGCCAGGCCCGCTTGCAGCATTGGCGCCAGGAGCTGCGGTTGGACTATGAGCGCGCCGACGGCGTGCTGCTGCTGCTGCGCACGGCCCGCGAGCTGAAGGCGACGCAGGCCGATGCCCCGGCGCTGGAGGCCCTGGGCATCAAGCACGAATGGCTGGACGGGTCGCAATGCCTGCGCGTCGAGCCGGGGCTGTGCCCCGATACCGCGCTGCAGGGCGGCCTGTATCTGCCGCAGGCCGAGGTCGGCAACGGCCGGCAGTTTGCGCATCTGCTGAAGGCCGAGGCGCAGCGCCTGGGCGTGCGCTTTCGCTTCCACACCACGGTGCGCCGCATCGACGCCGGCGGCGCGCCCGGCCTGCTGCACGAGTACACGCCGCCCGCCCAGGGCACGAGCGCGATCGCGCGCGCCGACGAAGCCCGCGCCGACAGCGGCCCCGACACCGTGCCGATGCCCATGGAGCCGCAGCAGGAGCGCTTTGATGCCATCGTGGTGTGCGCCGCCATGGGTGCCGACGCGCTGCTGCGGCCGCTGGGGCTGAAGCTGCCGATGGCCACCCTGCACGGCCATTCCATCACCGCCTCGCTGCGCCAGTTCGAGGCCCATCCCGACCTCGGGCCGCGCGCCGGCCTGCTGGATCTGGCGCAGCGCACCAGCCTGAGCCGGCAGGGCCTGCGTGTGCGCGTGGCCGGCGCGATGGCGATGGGCGCAGCCCCGGCGCGGGCGCCGGCCAACGCCATGGCCGATCTGCACAAGGTCTTGCACGACTGGTTCCCCGGCGCCGCCCACCTGGCCTCGGTGCAGGCCTGGAGCGGCAGCGTCCCGCTGCTGCCGGATGGCCTGCCCCTGCTGGGCGAAAGCGGCCAGGCCGGCATCTGGCTCAACCTCGGCCATGGCACCAGCGGCTGGACCCTGGCCTGCGGCAGTGCGCAGGCCCTGGCCGAGCGCATCGCCGGGCGCGCCGCGCCCACGGAAATCAGCGGCCTGGGCCTGCTCAGGCTCGGCTAGAGTCGGCACCATGATCAAGGTCCTGCCCGCCAGCACGGCATTGGCACTGCACGGCCAAGCCAGCTGCCGCGCGCTGGAGGCCGCCGCGCAGGCCGGGCTGCCGGCGCACCGCCTGATGGAGCGCGCCGGCCTGGCCGTGGCCAAACTGGCGCGGGCGGTCGCGCCGCTGGCGCGCAGCGTCTGGGTGCTTTGCGGCCCCGGCAACAACGGCGGCGACGGCCTGGTGGCCGGCCGCCTGCTCGCCGTCGCGGGGCTGCGGGTGCATCTGACCCTGCTCAACGAGGGCAAGCCCCTGCCCGCCGATGCCGCGGCCGCACTGCACGCCGCACAGGCGGCCGGGCTGGCGATACATGGCCAGTTGGCGGACGCTCCCGCCGCGCCGGACCTCGTCATCGATGCCTTGCTGGGCCTGGGGCTCAGCCGCGCGCCCAGCGCGCCGCTGGCCGAGGCCATCGCCCTCATCAACCGGCAGTCATGCCCGGTGCTGGCGGTGGACCTGCCCAGCGGCCTGCAGTCCGACAGCGGCGCGCTCGCCGGCGCCGAGGCGGTGCGCGCGCAGCACACGCTGGCGCTGCTGAGCCTGAAGCCCGGCCTGTTCACCGCCCAGGGCCGCGCCCACGCGGGCGAGATCTGGTTCGATGATCTGGGCGCCACACCAACCCAGGCCGCGGATGCCTGGCTGAACTCCAGCGCGGACCTGCGCGACTGGCAGACGCCCGGCTCGCACAGCAGCCACAAGGGCAGCCAGGGCGATCTGCTGGTGATAGGCGGCCAGCCAGGCATGCGCGGCGCCGCCTGGCTGGCCGGCAGCGCCGGCTTGGGCGCGGGCGCCGGCCGGGTCTATGTCTGCCTGCTGGAAGACAGCGAGAAAGAAGCCCCCTGGCCGCCACGCCCCGAGCTGATGCGCTGGCCCGAGGCGCGTCTGGCCTCGCCCGAACACTGGCAAGACCTGACCCTGGTGTGCGGCTGCGGTGGCGGCGCGGCCGTGCGCGGCGTGCTGCCCGCCCTGCTGGCGCGTGCCACCCGCCTGGTGCTGGATGCCGACGCGCTCAACGCCATCGCCGCCGATCCATCCTTGCAAGCCCTGCTGCGCCTGCGCGCGGCGCAGGGCCTGGCCAGCATCCTGACCCCGCACCCGCTGGAGGCCGCACGGCTGCTTGGCCGCAGCGCGGCCGAGGTACAGGCCGATCGGCTCGGTGCCGCCACCGCGCTCGGCGAGCAGTTGCAGTGCACCGTGATCCTGAAGGGCTCGGGCAGCATCATCGCCAGCCCGGGCGAGTTACCCGCCGTCAACAGCAGCGGCAATGCCGCGCTGGCCACGCCCGGCAGCGGCGACGTGCTGGCCGGCTGGCTGGGGGGGCTGTGGGCGCGCCGCCCTCAAGCGCAAACACCGGCACATGCACAGGCACTCGCGCGCAGCGCCGCCTACTGGCATGGCGCGGCCGCCCAGGGCCTGCATGGCCCCTTGCGCGCCGCCGACCTGATCGAGCGCATGCATGCCCTGCATGCGCCCGGCCCCGCCTGATCAGCGCCGCTTGCTGCGCGGCCGCGGCTCGGCCGCGCCACGCGCCGTCTTGCGCGCCGCCTTGATCGGATGCGCCGGTGCCGCGCCCTTGCCGCCGGCACCGCCGCGAGCCGCCGGCTTGCCGCCCTTGCGTTCGGCCTTCAGCTCGCGATCGCTGCGCTTGACCTGTTCCAGCGCCTCGACCGCCGTGACCGGCGCAGCCACAGCCGCCGCATGGCCATGCTTGTCGCGCTGGGCGCGCGCCACGATGCGCGCTTCCTCGCTGTCGCGCACGAGACGGAAGTCGATCTTGCGGCCATCCAGGTCAACGCGGCTGACCTGCACCTGCACGCGCGCGCCGGTGGCGTAGCGGATGCCGGTGCGCTCGCCGCGCAGCTCCTGCCGCACCTCGTCAAAGCGGAAATACTCGCCGCCCAGCTCGGTGATGTGGATCAGGCCCTCCACATAGAGCGCCTCGAGCTGCACGAACAGGCCGAAGCTCGTCACCGCACTGACCGTGCCGGCGAACTCCTCGCCCAGATGCTCGCGCATATAACGGCACTTGAGCCAGGCCTCGACGTCGCGCGAGGCTTCGTCGGCACGCCGCTCGTTGGCGCTGCAATGCGCACCCGCGACTTCCCAGCGCTCCAACTCGGTGGAGGCCAGCGCCGGATCCAGGGGCTTGGCGCGCCCCGGCCGCTTGGGCGGCATCGGCACCTTCATCTTGCTGGCATCCAGCAAGTAGCGCTTGCCCATCAACATGGCCTTGATGACGCGATGCACCAGCAGATCGGGATAACGCCGAATCGGGCTGGTGAAGTGCGTGTAGGCCGCATAGGCCAGGCCGAAGTGGCCGGCATTGGCCGAAGTGTAGTTGGCCTGCTGCATCGAGCGCAGCAGCATGCTGTGGATCTGGGTCGAGTCGGGCCTGTCCTTGGTGGCCTGGGCAATCGCCTGGTACTCGCCGGGCGTAGGGTCATCGCTCAGGCCCAGCCCCAGCCCCAGCGCACGCAGATAGGCCTGCAAGGCCATGCGCTTCTCGGGCGTGGGGCCCTCGTGCACGCGGAACAGGGCATGGTGCTTGGCATCGGTGATGAAATCCGCGGCGCAGACGTTGGCGGCCAGCATGGCCTCCTCGATCAGGCGATGCGCCTCGTTGCGCACGCGCGGCATGATCTTCTCGATACGGCCGTTGTCATCGCAGACGATCTGCGTCTCCACCGTGTCGAAGTCCACCGCGCCGCGCTTCTGGCGATCCGACAGCAGCGCGCGGTAGACCTCGTGCAGATGCAGCAGATGCGGCACCAGTTCGCTGCGCTTGGCCGCTTCGGGGCCATGCGTGTTGCCCAGCACCGCCGCCACTTCCGTGTAGGTCAGGCGTGCCTGCGAGCAGATCACCGCGGGATAGAACTGGTAGGCGTGGGTGGCGCCCTCCTCGGTGATCAGCATGTCGCAGACCATGGCCAGGCGATCCTGCTGCGGATTCAGCGAGCACAGGCCATTGGAGAGCTTCTCCGGCAGCATCGGGATGACGCGGCGCGGGAAGTAGACCGAGGTGGCGCGCTCGTAGGCGTCCAGGTCCAGCGGCTCGCCGGGCTTGACGTAATGGCTGACGTCGGCGATCGCCACCAGCAGGCGCCAACCCTTGAAGGCGCTCTTGCCGCGACCCTGCTTGTGCGGCTCGCAATAGACCGCATCGTCGAAGTCGCGCGCATCCTCGCCGTCGATGGTGACCAGGGCCACGTCGCGCAGGTCGATGCGCTGCTTGAGGTCGGCAGCGCGCAGGCGATCCGGCAGCTTGCCGGCCTGGGTGAGCGTCTCGGCGCTGAAGGCATGCGGCACCTCGTATTTGCGCACCGCGATCTCGATCTCCATGCCGGGGTCGTCGATCTCGCCCAGCACCTCGACCACGCGCCCCACCGGCTGCGAATACAGCGAGGGCGGTTCGGTCAGCTCAACCGAGACGATCTGGCCCGCCGCCGCATTGGCGATCGCGTTCTTGGGGATCAGGATGTCCTGGCCAAAGCGCTTGTCTTCCGGCGCCACCAGCCAGATGCCGCTCTCCAGCAGCAGGCGGCCGATGATGGGTTTCTTCTTGCGCTCGAGGATTTCCAGCACGCGCCCCTCGGGGCGGCCGCGCTTGTCAAAGCGCACCACACGCACGCGCAACCGGTCGCCATGCATCACCGCGTGCATTTCCTGCTGGGACAGGTAGATGTCGGTCTGACCCTCGTCCGGAATCAGGAAACCGTGGCCGTCACGATGACCTTGCAGCGTGCCCTCGACCTCGCTCAACAGCGCGCCCTGGCTCGGGCTTGCGGACTTGAAATTTTTGATGATAGAATCCTTCTCTTTCCTGAAACGCCGGAACCTAGAACGACTTCAACAGTCACTTCAAAGTTCTCTGGACCTTGCCCAGGTGGCGGAATTGGTAGACGCACTAGTTTCAGGTACTAGCGGGTAACTCCGTGGAGGTTCGAGTCCTCTCCTGGGCACCACGATTCACATGGATCGTCGGGTTGTAAGTTGGAAGATCGAATGGCTGCATGTTGCAAAGCATGTGGCCATTTTGCTTTGTGGCGCGGGGAATTGCTGCACCCTCGCCCTCTTGCCGGCAACGAAACTGGCGATGAAACAACAAAACCAGCGCAACGGCTGGTTTTGTTGTTGGGGCCATGTGCTGCGCCAGGGGCTCAGACCACGAATTTCTTGGCCAGCGCGTCCGGGCGCATATCGTCGTATTCCTCGAAGGGCTGGTGGATCCAGGGGCTGGTATCCAGCATCTCGACGTAATAGTCGGGCGTGTAGCTGGACACGCCTTTGGTCCAGATCACCGCCGAGCGCAGCTCGCTGATCGAGGGCATGCCGCGCAGGCGCTCGACCACGGCCTTCAGCGTCACGCCCGAATCGGCCAGATCATCGACCAGCAGCACACGGCCGGCCAGTTCGCCCTTGGGCATGGTGATGTACTTGGCGATGTCCAGGCGGCCCTGGATGGTGCCGGCCTCGGCGCGGTAGGAGCTGGTGGACATGATGCCCAGCGGCTTGTCGAACACGCGCGAGAGCACGTCGCCGGGGCGCATGCCGCCACGCGCCAGGCACAGGATCTGGTCGAACTGCCAGCCCGAGGCATGCACCTTGAGCGCCAGGCGCTCGATCAGCATGTGGTATTCGTCCCAGGACACGTACAGGTGCTTGCCGTCGTCGGTCAACATAGAAAAGGTCTCCTGCTTGGATTCTTGATGATGCTGTGCGGGGTCAGGTCTTGCTCAAACTGGCAGGCCCTCAGGCCTTGTAGGGATGGCGCAAGAGGATGGTGTGCTCGCGGTCGGGGCCGGTGGACACCATGTCGATGGGCGCACCGATCACCGCCTGCACGCGCTCCAGATAGCGGCGCGCGTTCAGCGGCAGCTTGTCCCACTCGGTCACGCCGAAGGTCGACTCGGTCCAGCCCGGGAAGGTCTCATAGACCGGCTGGCAGGCCGCGATCTCGTCGCCGTCCAGCGGCAGGATGTCGAGCGTGCGGCCGTCGAGCTCGTAGCCCACGCACATCTTGATCTCGGCCAGGCCATCGAGCACGTCGAGCTTGGTCAGGCACAGGCCGGTGATGCCGTTGATGATGATGGAACGCTTCAGCGCGGCCGCATCCAGCCAGCCGCAGCGGCGCGCGCGGCCGGTCACGGTGCCCTTCTCCTGGCCCACGGTGCTGAGGTGATAACCCACCGTGCCTTCCTTCTCCCACTCCAGCTCGGTCGGGAACGGGCCCGAACCCACGCGCGTGGTGTAGGCCTTGGTGATGCCCAGCATGTAGTGCAGCATCTGCGGGCCCACGCCGGCGCCGGCGGCGGCATTGCCGGCCACGCAGTTGCTGGAGGTCACGTAGGGGTAGGTGCCGTGGTCGATGTCCAGCAGCGTGCCCTGGGCGCCCTCGAACAGGATGTTGGCGCCGGCCAGGTGGGCCTTGTGCAGCATATAGCCCACGTCGGCCATCATGGGCTTGAGCACCTCGGCCATCTTCATGGCCTGGTCGTAGATGGGCTGGAATTCCAGCGCCTTGCCGTTCAGGTAACCGGTCAGGGCGAAGTTGTGCAGCTCCAGCAATTCCTTGAGCTTCTTGGCGAAACGCTCGGGATGCTTGAGGTCCTGCACGCGCAGGGCACGGCGCGCCACCTTGTCCTCATAGGCCGGGCCGATGCCCTTGCCGGTGGTGCCGATCTTGCCGCTGCCGCTGCTCTCGCGCAGTGCCTCGCGCGCCTTGTCCACTTCCACATGGAAGGGCAGGATCAGCGGGCAGGACTCACTGATGTAGAGGCGCGAGCGCACTTCCACGCCGGCCTTCTCCAGGCGCTCGATCTCGGACAGCAGATGGGTGGGATCCACCACCACGCCATTGCCGATATAGCAGGCCACGCCGTCGCGCATGATGCCCGAGGGGATCAGCTGCAGCGCCGTCTTCACGCCCTTGATGACCAGCGTATGGCCGGCATTGTGGCCGCCCTGGAAACGCACCACGCCGTCGGCGTGATCGGTCATCCAGTCCACCACCTTACCCTTGCCCTCGTCGCCCCACTGGGTGCCCACGACGACCACGTTGCGGCCACGCGCGATTTCACTGCTGCTCATTTTCTTGCTCGTCCAATGCTGTGTTGTTACCGGCGGAGGGGCTGGATCAGGCGATCACAGCGCGCGCACCACCCACTGACCGTCAACGCTGACCAGTTCGCGGTCGCAATCGAATTCGTCATTCTCGTGTTCGTGCCCCGGCAGCACGCAGACCACCGTGGCGCCCTCGGCGCGCAGGCGGCGGATCGCCGCACGCAGGCCGGCATCCTCACCCCAGGGGGCGCGCACCGCGGCGCTGAGCGCCGTCTCGGGGCACAGGCCCACCAGGGTCTTGAGGTCCAGGCTGAAGCCCACCGCCGGGCGGCGGCGGCCAAACACCGCGCCCACTTCGTCGTAGCGGCCGCCGCGCAGCACCGCATGACTGCAGCCTGGCACATAGAGCGCAAAGCGCATGCCGCTGTAATAGGCGTAGCCGGTCAGATCGGAAAGATCGAAGCCCAGGTGCAGCTCGGGATGGGTCTGGCGCACATGGCTGGACAGCCACTCCAGATCGCCCAGCGCCGCGCTGATGAGCGGATGCGCGGGCAATTGGGCGCGCGCCTGTGCCAGCACCTCGACGCCGCCATACAGCGACAGCAGGGTCTGCAGGCCCGCCGCCACCGGCGCGGGCAGGTCCGAGCTCAGCGCCTTGAGCGCGGCCGCATCCTTGCTCGCCAGCGCCGTCACCACGGCGTCCAGCAGATCGGCGGAAAGCTTCACATCGCCCAGCACGCCGCGCACCAGGCGCGCGTCGCCCAGATCCAGGGTCACCTCGCGCAGGCCGGCGCGCTGCAGCGCATCGATCGCCAGTTCCTGCACCTCCAGATCGGCCTCCAGGCCGGCATGGCCGTAGATCTCGACGCCGAATTGCAGCGGCTCGCGCGTCGCATGCAGGCCATCGGGCCGGGTGTGCACCACCGGGCCGCAGTAGCACAGGCGTGTCACGCCGGCACGGTTGAGCAGATGCGCATCGATGCGCGCCACCTGCGGCGTGGTGTCGGCGCGCAGACCCAGGCTGCGACCCGAGAGCTGGTCGACGAGCTTGAAGGTCTTGAGATCCAGTTCGCGACCGGTGCCGGATAGCAGCGACTCCAGATGCTCCAGCAGCGGGGGCATCACCAGTTCGCAACCGTAGGTCCGCGCCATGTCCAGCAATTCGCGGCGCAACTCTTCGATGCGGCGGGCTTGGGACGGCAGGACGTCAGCAATGTGCTCGGGCAGCAGCCAAGCTGAGGACATGGACGTATTGGGGGGGATTAAAAACGGCATTGTACCGGCAGGCCACGGCCTGCCCGGCAATAGCCCGCCATCGCGGTCTGCGATGGCGCCACAACAACAGGCTCAGCTGTAGAGCACGTAGAGCAGCAGCAGGCCCATCAGCATGCTGGAGAGCCCGACGAAGCGGATCTGCCCGTCGGTCATCGCCAGCACGCGCAGGAACACCTGCCGCCACAGCGTCGGATTGAGAAACGGCAGCAGGCCTTCGATCACCAGCATCAGCGCCAAGGCGCCCAGCAGCAGATCCGACATGGGCTGGAAGCGGCTGCGGCTGGCTTACTTGCGCGGCGGCGTGGCAGCGGCGGCTCCACCCGGCCCGCCGTTGCGCATGGCCTTGAAGAACTCGCTGCTCGGATCCACCACCATCACGTCCGACTTGTTGCGGAAGCTCGAGCGGTAGGCTTCCAGCGAGCGATAGAACTGTGCGAACTGCGGGTCGCGGCCGAAGGCTTCGGCATACAGGGCCGAGGCCTTGGCATCGCCCTCGCCCTTGATCTTCTGCGCGTCGCGATAGGCCTCGGCCACGATCACTTCGCGCTGGCGGTCGGCGTCGGCGCGGATCTTCTCGCCATCGGCACCACCGGTGGAGCGCAGTTCATTGGCCACGCGGGCGCGCTCCGACTTCATGCGGTTGTAGACCGACTCGGTGATGTTGGCCGAGAAGTCCACGCGCTTGACGCGCACATCGACGATCTCGATGCCGAACTGCTTGGCCTCGTCGGAGAGCCGCTTCTGCACGTCGTTCATGACCTTCTCGCGCTCGGTGGCGAGCACCGCGCGCACGGTGCGCTTGGTCACTTCCTCGTTGAGCGCCGCCTGCACGATGGGGCTGAGGCGGTTCTCCAGATTGCGCATGTCGGCGCCGCTGTTGCGGATGAACTGACGCGGATCGGAAACGCGCCACTTCACCAGCCAGTCGATCACCAGGCTCTTCTTCTCGGCGGTGAAGATGGGGCGCGACTCGGGGCTGTCCAGGGTCTGCATGCGGCGATCCAGGAACACCACGTTCTGGAAGGGCGGCGGCAGCTTCCACTTCAGGCCCGGTTCGGTGACCACTTCCTTGATTTCGCCCAGGGCGTAGATGACGGCGAACTGGCGCTGGTCCACGATGAAGAGCGTGGAGCTCAGCAACAGAAAGGCGACGAGCGCGCCGGCAACGATGGAGGCAATGCGGTTCATGTTCTTGTTTCCTCCCGATCAACGACCGTCGCGGTCACGGCTGCGCAGGCCATCGCGCGAGCGCACATCGCTGGTCTGTGCGGGTGCACTGCCATCGGTAATCGGCGCCGGCAGCGGCGTGCTGCTCGTCACCGTGCCGCCGGACTGCTGGATCAGCTTGTCGAGCGGCAGATAAAGCAGGTTGGAACCCGAGCGGCTGTCCACCATCACCTTGCTGACGTTGGAATAGACCTGCTGCATGGTGTCGATGTAGATGCGGTCACGCGTCACCGCCGGGGCCTTCTGGTACTCGGCCAGCACGCTCTTGAAGCGCTGCGCGTCGCCCTCGGCCTGCGCCACCACGCGCGCCTTGTAGCCCTCGGCCTGCTCGCGCAACTTGGCGGCCTCGCCCTGCGCCTTGGGGATCACGTCGTTGGCGTAGGCCTCGCCCTCGTTCTTCAGGCGCTCGCGGTCGGCGCCGGCCTTGAAGGCATCGTCGAAGGCCGATTGCACCTGCTCGGGGGCCTGCACGTTCTGCACGTTTACATTCACCACCAGGATGCCGGCCTTGAGGCGGTCCAGCTGGGTCTGCACCGACTTCACCAGGTCGGCGGCGATGGCGTCGCGCTGCTCGTACAGCACCGAATCCATATTGCTCTTGCCGACGATCTCGCGCACCGCCGATTCGGCCGCCTGCACCACCGCCTCGTCGGGGCGGAAGTTCTCGAACAGGTACTCGCGCGCATCCTTGAGGCGGTACTGCACGGTGAAGCGGATGTCGACGATGTTCTCGTCCTGCGTCAGCATCGACGAGTCGCGCAGGCCGGTGGCCTGCACCACCGCATTGCGCCCCACCTCCACCGAACGAAGCTGCGTCACCGGCACCACCTCGTTGGCCTGGAAGGGGTAAGGCAGGCGGTACTGGATGCCGGCATCCACCGTCTTGCTGTACTTGCCGAAGGAGGTGATCACCGCCTGCTGGCCTTCCTGCACGATGAACACGCCACTGGCCAGCCAGCCCAGCGCCACCACGCCGGCAATCAGGCCCATGCCGATGCCGGCGCTCTTGATGTCGGGCTGGAAGTTGTTGTTGCCGCCACCGCCGTTATCGGGGCCGCTGCCCTTGCCGCCGCGGCCGCCGAACATGCCCGAGAGCTTGCGGTTGAAATCGCGCCAGAGCTCATCCAGGTCCGGCGGGCCGTCGTTGCGGCCATTGTTCAGATGGCGCCCGGCGCGCCAGCCGGCCGGCGTCAGCAGCCGCGCCAGCAGGGCACGCGCCGCCTGTGCCGTCGCGGTGAAGGGCGTCTTGGAGCGCGCGCTCGCGGAGTGATTCATGCTCATGCCTGTGTAGGGAATGCGGCCGAGTCGTCATTCTCGGGCCAAATGGAGGGGTCTCCGGACGGCAAACCTTGCTCATCTGGGGCCGCGGCCGGCGAGTTCAAGTCCGCCGGGGTCACATCTTGCCCCGCCGGGAGCTCGGCCATACTGCTCATCGCGGCCACGATCTGCTGGCGCAGCACATCCAGGCCCTCGCCGGTCAGGGCGCTGACGAAGACACGCGAGACGCGTTCGCCGCCGTCACGCTCGATCCAGTCCTGCGGGCTGCGCGGGCGCTGGTTGTCCTCGAGCTTGTCGAGCTTGTTGTAGACCAGGATCTGCGGAATGTCGCCGGCGCCAATCTCGGCCAGCACGCGCTCCACCTCCACCATCTGCTCATCCAGCACCGGCGAGGCGGCATCCACCACATGCAGCAACAGGTCGGCATCCGCCGCCTCCTGCAGCGTGGCCTGGAAGGCCTCCACCAGCTTGTGCGGCAGGTCGCGGATGAAGCCCACGGTATCGGACAGCGAGACGCTGGCGCCGGCGGCCTCGAGGTAGAGCGAGCGCGTGGTGGTGTCCAGCGTCGCGAACAGCTGGTCGGCCGCATAGGTGCGGGCCTTCACCAGCGCATTGAAGAGCGTGGACTTGCCGGCATTGGTATAGCCCACCAGCGAGACCTTGAACACGCCGTTGCGGCTGCGCGCGCGGCGCTGCGTGCTGCGCTGGCGCTGCACCTTCTTGAGCCGTTCCTTGATGGTCTTGATGCGCTCGTCGATCATGCGGCGATCAAGCTCGATCTGCGCCTCGCCCGGGCCACCGCGCATGCCGATGCCGCCGCTCTGGCGCTCCAGGTGGCTCCAGCGCCGCACCAGGCGCGTGGCCAGGTATTGCAGGCGCGCCAGCTCCACCTGCAGCTTGCCCTCGTGGCTCTTGGCACGGGCGGCGAAGATCTCCAGGATCAGCGCGGTGCGGTCGGCCACCGGCACGCCCAGCACGCGTTCCAGGTTGCGCTGCTGGGCCGGCGAGATCGCCTGGTCGAACAGCACGGTATGGGCCTGGTGGGCGTCCACCAGCAGCTTGATCTCGTCGGCCTTGCCGGAGCCGACGAACAGCGCGGCATCGGGCGCCTGGCGGCGCGCCACCACGCGCGCAACGGCGGTATCGCCGGCGGATTCAGCCAGCAGGGCCAGCTCGTCCAGGGTGGGGTCGAAGGCGCCGGCGTGATGGCCGCTACGGCCGAAATCAACGCCCACAAGAATGGCGCGCGCCCCCGCGAGGGGCGGCGGCGACTGCGGAGATGTGGAAGAACTCAAGGTGTTGAGTGATCGCGCTCACGCCTTGTGGGCGCGAGACTAGCGGCCTCAGGTAGTGGCTTCGGGGCTGTCGCTGGCGTGGAAGTTCACGGCACGGCCGGGCACCACGGTGGAGATGGCGTGCTTGTAGACCATTTGCGTCACGGTATTGCGCAGCAGCACCACGTACTGGTCAAAGGACTCGATATGCCCTTGCAGCTTGATGCCGTTGACCAGGTAGATGGACACCGGCACATGCTCCTTGCGCAGCAGGTTCAGGAAGGGATCTTGCAGGAGTTGTCCTTTGTTGCTCACGATATGCTCCGTGTTGTGAGAGAGGGTTGGAGAGCCGCCACCTTAACACAGGCGCGGGTTTCCCCGCGCTTGCGGCTCAGCTGTCTTTTTCGTCAAACGGATTCTTGGACGAGCGCAGCTCGATCTTCAGCGGCGTGCCGGTGAGCTTGTAATGGGCGCGGATGCGCCCTTCCAGGTAGCGCTTGTAGACCTCGGTGACATGGTCCAGCGAATTGCCGTGGATCACCACGATGGGCGGGTTCATGCCGCCCTGGTGCGCATAGCGCATCTTGGGCCTGAAATGGCCCACCTTCTTCGGCGTCTGATGCTGCACCGCCTCCTGCACCAGGCGGGTCAGCACCGGCGTGGTCATCTTCTTGTAGGCCGAGGCATAGGCGTCGGCCATGGCGTTCCACAGCGGGGCCAGGCCTTGCCGCTTGAGCGCCGAGATATGCAGGATGGTGGCGAACTTCAGGAAGCCCAGGCGCGTCTCGATCGAGCGCATCAGGGTCTCGCGCTGGTAGCTGTCCACCGCATCCCATTTGTTGATGGCCACCACCACGGCGCGGCCGCTGTCGAGGATGTAGCCGGCGATGTGCGCGTCCTGGTCGGTCACGCCCTGGGTGGCGTCGATCAGCAGCAGCACCACATTGGCGTCGGCAATCGCCTGCAGGGTCTTGACCACCGAGAACTTCTCGATCGCCTCGAACACCTTGCCCTTGCGGCGCAGGCCGGCGGTGTCGATGAGCTGGAACTTCTGGCCGTTGCGCTCGAAGGGCACGCTGATGGCATCGCGCGTGGTGCCCGGCATGTCGAAGGCCACCAGGCGCTCCTCGCCCAGCCAGGTGTTGATGAGGGTGCTCTTGCCCACATTCGGGCGGCCCGCCACGGCGATGCGGATGGTGGTCTCGTCCTCGGGGCCGGCACCGAACTCCTCGGCGCCATCGAAGCCCTCCAGCACCGCGTCCAGCAGGCTGCGGATGCCCTGGCCATGGGCGGCCGAGATCGGGTGCGGCTCGCCCAGGCCGAGCTCATGGAACTCGGCCAGCAGGGGCGAGTCGCTCATGCCCTCGGCCTTGTTGACGGCCAGGAAGATGCGCTTGTTGGCCTGGCGCAGATAACGCGCGATGTCCTGGTCCTGCCCGGACAGGCCGGTGCGGACATCCACCACGAACACCACCGCATCCGCCTCGGCCACGGCCTGGCGGGTCTGCTTGGCCATCTCCTTGACGATGCCGGTGGTGCTGTCGGGCTCGAAGCCGCCCGTGTCGATGCAGATGAACTCGCGGTCACCCAGGCGGCCATCGCCATAGTGCCGGTCGCGCGTGAGGCCGGCAAAGTCGGCCACGATGGCGTCCCGGCTCTTGGTGAGCCGGTTGAAGAGGGTGGACTTGCCCACATTGGGGCGGCCCACCAGGGCGATCACGGGTTTCATCTTGTTCTTCTTTTCAGCTAAGGGTACTGCTCAAGCGCTGACGGACGCTCACTCGGGCCGGAAGGCAAACAAGCCGCCGTTGCGCGTGGCCACCAGCAGCGTGGTGCCGGCCAGCACCGGCGCGCCGACGATGGGCGAACCATCGGTGGGCAGGCGCAGCTGGGTCTTGCCGGTCTCGCGCGAGATGAAGTGCAGCTGGCCTTCAAAGTCGCCGAACACGATCGTCGGCCCCTGCACCAGCGGGGTACTGAGCTTGCGGTTAAGGAACTGCTCGGCCGTCCACTGCACGTCGCCGTTACGGGTGTTCCAGGCGGTGATACGGTCCGAGGCATCGGCCGCCACCACCAGCTGGGCGTCGCCGCCCACGCCCTGGCTGCCGCCGACATTGCGGCTCCACAGCGTGGTGCCGCGGTCGGCATTGATGCAGGCCACGGCCGACTGGAAGGCGCGCGCGCAAATCAGCTCGCCGGTACGCACCGCGGGCGCGATCAGGTCGGCCAGGCGTTCCACCTCATTGGTGCCGCGCGGATTGGCCACGCTGGCCTCCCATTGCAGCGAGCCCTTGAGCGGGTCCACGCCGGCCATGCGGGCGCCCTGCCCCACCACCAGGGTGTCCTTGTAGCTGGTGATGACACCGGCCTGCGCCAGCGTCAAGGCGTCGCCGGGGCGGCGCAGCTCCCACAGGCGGCGGCCGTCCAGCGCGTCGAAGGCGTGCACCACGCGGTCCACCGTCAGCACGAAGACGCGCTCGCCCGCCACCAGCGGGGCGGTCGTCACCGGGGTCTTGAGCGCCTTGCGCCACAACACCTTGCCGGCATCCAGCAGCACCACCTCGTTGCCACGCGTCACCACCGCGGCAAAGCGGCCATCGCTGCCAACCCCGGCGCTGAGGCGCTCGCCCACTTCGGCACGCCACAGCAGCTGGCCGCTGCTGGCCTGCAAGGCCATCACCGCGCCGTCGGAACCGGCGACGAAGAATTGCTCGTTACGCGCCGTGATGGCGAGCGGGAACTGCACGCTGCCCACGCTGCTGGCCCAGACCTGGCGGCCGGCAATCTGCGGCGTGACGGTTTCCAGCGCGGCCGGCTTGGGCGCGTTGGAGGAACTGAAGATCGAGCAGCCACCCAGCAGGGCGAGGCTCAACACGGCGGCCAGGGGCGCGGCACGGCGGAATCGAATCATCATTGCGCCACCTTCTTGTCGGCATCGTCGGCCACGGCGACGCCGAGGCTGGCCAGCTTCACCTCCACCAGGCGGCGGTAGTCCAGGGTCTTGTCCAGCGCGGCATAGGCCTTCTGGAACTCGGCCTTGGCGACCTCAGGCTTGCCCTGCAGCAAGGCCAGATCGCCACGGCGGTCCGCCACCAGGGCGGCGAAATCGACCGACTTCACCGCGTCCAGGGTCTTGGCGGCTTCGTCGTACTGCTTGGCGTCCAGCTGCAGACCGGCCAGGCGCAGGCGCGCCAGATCGCGGTATTCATCGGCATTCGCGTTCGCGGCCGTCCATTCCAGGCTGGCACGGGCGTTGTCGGCCTGGCCCTTGTCGGCTTGCAACTTGGCGGCCAGCAGGGCGGCCTGGGCGGCATAGGTGGTGCGCGGGTGGCGGTCCTTCAGATCGGCGAACACGCGCGTCACCTTGTCCACCTCGCCGGCCTGGGCGGCGCGATCCAGTTCGTCGTACATGGCCGCGGCCTTGACGGCCTGGTCACGCTGCCACCAGCCCCAGCCGACCCAGCCGGCATAGGCGGCCAGTGCCAGGGTCAGCACCCAGGTGATGAGATTGCCGTAGCTGTTCCAGAACGCCTTCAGCTGGTCCAGCTGTTCCTGTTCTTCCAGATCGAGATGAGACGCCATGTGGAATCGTTCTATTGCAAGAGAGAGGGAAAGAAAGGGAAAACCGAGCCGCGATTATGCGTTGCGCAGCTCATGCGCCCAGCTCGTCACATCGGCGAGCGGGCGGGTGACTTGCTGGGCCTGGGCATCGCGCAGCGGCTTGATCGCCACCAGGCCCTGGGCCAGCTCGTCTTCGCCGAAGATCAGGGCCACGCGCGCGCCGCTGCCATCGGCCTTCTTGAACTGCGACTTCATGCTGCTCTGGCCGGGGTGCATCACCACCGCCACGCCGGCGGCACGCAGCGCCTCCAGCGCCACCATCACCTGCGCCAGGCCCTGCGTCGAGGGCACGATGGCGTAGGCATCGGGCACCGGCGCGTCCGGCGCCACGCCCACCTCCTCCAGCAGCAACAGCATGCGCTCGAAGCCCATGCCGAAACCCACTGCCGGCGCGGGCTTGCCGCCCAGCTGTTCGATCAGCCCGTCGTAGCGGCCGCCGCCGCACACCGTGCCCTGCGAACCCAGTTTGTCGGTGACCCACTCGAACACGGTGAGGTTGTAATAGTCCAGGCCGCGCACCAGGCGCGGGTTGATGCGGTAGGCCACGCCTGCCGCATCGAGGATGGCGCGCACGCCCATGAAATGCGCCAGCGAGGCCTCGCCCAGGAAGTCCAGCAACTTGGGCGCGGCGTTGGCCATCTCCTGCAGGGCCGGGTTCTTGGTGTCCAGCACGCGCAGCGGGTTGGTGTAGAGGCGGCGCTGGCTGTCCTCGTCGAGCAGCTCCTTGTGCTGTTCCAGATGGGCGATCAGCGCCTCGCGGTGCGCGCGGCGCTCGGCCACCTCGCCCAGGCAGTTCAGCTCGAGCGTGAAATGCTCGCCGTCCACCAGGCCCAGCTCGCGCAGCAGCCGGCTGCCCATCAGGATCACCTCGGCGTCGACATCCGGGCCGGCAAAGCCCAGCGCCTCGACACCCATCTGGTGGAACTGGCGGTAGCGCCCCTTCTGCGGCTTCTCGCGGCGGAACATCGGGCCGAAGTAATAGAGGCGGCGGCCCGAGTCGCGCAGGAAGGAATGCTCGGTCATGGCGCGCACCACGCCCGCCGTCATCTCGGGGCGCAGCGCCAGATGCTCGGCCTGGCCATGCTTGTCCGCCCGGTCCTCGAAGGCGTACATCTCCTTCTCGACGATGTCGGTGACCTCGCCGATGCCGCGCACGAACAGCGCGGTCGGCTCGACGATGGGGGTGCGCACATTCTGGTAGCCATAGCGCTGCAGCACGCTGCGCATCTTGGCCTCTAGCCATTCCCAACGCGCCGATTCCGGCGGCAGGATGTCGTTCATGCCCTTGACGGCCTGCAAGGGCTGCAACTTCTTTTGCTCAGTCATTCTCAAACGGCGACGCCGAAGCGCTTCTCAATGTAGTTCTCGACCAGGGCGTGAAACTCGCTGGCGATGTTCTCGCCGCGCAGGGTCAGGGCCTTCTGGCCATCGATGAAGACGGGGGCGGCGGGCGCCTCGCCGGTGCCGGGCAGGCTGATGCCGATGTCGGCATGCTTGCTCTCGCCCGGGCCGTTGACGATGCAGCCCATCACCGCCACCTTCATGTTCTCGACGCCCGGGTACTTGCTGCGCCAGACCGGCATCTGCTCGCGCAGATAGTCGTCGATCTGCTTGGCCAGCTCCTGGAAGGTGGTGCTGGTGGTGCGGCCGCAACCGGGGCAGGCCGTCACGCTGGGATTGAAGGCGCGCAGCCCCAGCGACTGCAGGATCTCCAGCGCCACCACCACCTCCTGGGTGCGGGCCTCGCCGGGCTGCGGCGTGAGCGAGACGCGGATGGTGTCGCCAATGCCTTCCTGCAGCAGGATGGAGAGCGCCGTGGCCGAGGCCACCGTGCCCTTGGTGCCCATGCCGGCCTCGGTCAGACCCAGGTGCAGGGCGTAGTCGCAGCGCGCGCTGAGCGCACGGTAGACCGAAATCAGGTCCTGCACGCCGCTGACCTTGCAGCTGATGATGATGTTGTCAGGGTTCATGCCCAGCTCGCGGGCATAGTCGGCCGAGGACAGCGCCGACTGGATCAGCGCCTGGTACATCACCTGCTGGCCATCCCAGGGCTCGGCACGCTGTGCGTTCTCGTCCATCATCTGGGCCAGCAGCTCCTGGTCCAGGCTGCCCCAGTTGACGCCGATGCGCACCACCTTGTCGTAGCGGATGGCGGCCTCGATCATCTGCGCGAACTGGCGGTCGCGCTTGTCGCCCTTGCCCACATTGCCGGGGTTGATGCGGTATTTGGAGAGGGCCTGGGCCATCTCGGGATACTCGGTCAGCAGCCGATGGCCGTTGTAGTGGAAGTCGCCCACCAGGGGCACATCGATGCCCATGCGGTCCAGCTGGGCGCGGATATGCGGCACCGCCTCGGCGGCCTCGGGCGTGTTGACGGTGATGCGCACAAGCTCCGAGCCCGCCACCGCCAGCTCCTTGATCTGGATGGCGGTGCCGATCACGTCCACCGTGTCGGTATTGGTCATGGACTGCACGCGCACCGGCGCATCGCCACCTATGGTCACCACGCGCGCACCCCAGCGCACGCTGGCCTGGCGGGTCAAACGGCGACCCGGGCGCGCGGCGGCAATGGCCACGGCAGCGGGATTCAGGGGCTTCTGCTCATCACTCATCGTCGGTCGGGCCGCGGGCCCTGCTCTCTTCGTCCAGATTCAGTTCAGCTCGAAGCGCGCCACGTTGTCGCGCGCCTGCGCCAGCAGGTCCACCGGCTTGCCCTTGTAGCTCAGCTCGGTGCCGGCCACGTTGCCGATGCGCAGCTTCAGCGGCAGCTGGCCGCCCAGCTCGGCCTGTTCACCGGCGCGCAACACGCGCGACAGCAAGACCTGACCCTTGGCATCCACCACCTCGACCCAGGAGTCGGCACGGGTGTGGATGTGCAGGGGCGTGGCGGCAGCGGCAGCCGCATCGGCCACCATCACCGGAGCCGGCACGGCCTGCGCCAGCGGCGCGGGGGCGGCGCCCTGCTCCGCGGGCACCGAAGCGTTCGGCACCGCCAGTGGCTGTGCGGCCTCTTGCAGCACCGGCGCCGGCGCCGGCTCGGGCTGGCCGGGCAGGCTCGCCGCGGGGCCGGCCGTGGGGCTGGTCGCGGCGTTCGTTGCGGTGTTCGTCGTCGTGCTCGATACCGCGGTTTCGGCCCGCTCGGTCAGCGCCGTCAGCCAGGCACCGGGCACCAGGTAGACCAGGGCCGCCGCCAACAGCAGCCCGACCGTACCCAGCACCACCGGCCGCTTGAGCAGGTCCAGCGACAGGCCCTCCTCGCGCACCGAGCGGTCGCGGAAGGGCTGATTCAGGCCGCGCGTGACGCGCTCGAGCCCCGGCTCGTTGCCCTTGGGCAGCAGGGCCAGCACGGGCGCCGCATCCGTCTTGAGCGCACGGCACATCGCCGTGGCCAGGGCGCGGGCAAAGGTGGCGTCGGGCAGGTCCTGGAGGCGATCCGCTTCCAGCGCCTCCAGCTTGGCCTGCGGCACCTTGAGCATCGCGGCCAGCGCGGCGATGTGCAGCCCGCGGGCACGGCGCGCGGCCTGCAGGGCGGCGCCCGCGGTGAGCGGCGCACCAGCCACGCTAGGCACGGCAGGCGCAGACACCGGCGGGGCCTCGTCGGTCACCATGGAAGTCATGCGATGTCCCTCATTCATCGTATCGACCGCTGTTCAGGGCCGCGACCTCGGCCGACTGCGGATAGCGTCGGCGCAGTTGCTGGCCCAGATCCTCCACGCTCGCGGTATTGCCGAGGCGGCGTTCCACGCGCAGCTCCAGCCAGAGGCTGGAGGCGTTGATCTGTTCGGCCTGGGCGTTGACGCGCCGCACATAGAAGCGCGCGCGGTCCAGCTGGCCCAGGCGCAGCAGCACCTCGGCCAGGTTCACCGACACCGCCGGATTGGCGGGCTCGAGCTCGAAGGCCTTGGCGAGGCTGCGTTCGGCATCGTTGAGCTGGCCGGCGCGCGCCTCGCACACGCCGCGCGCCAGCAGGGTGCGGCTCGGGAAACGGTACTGCGGCTGGGCCAGGGCGGCCTCAAACTGCGCGCTGGCGGCCTGCCAGCGCTCGCGCTGGCACAGGAACCAGCCGTAGTTGTGCGCCGTGTCGGCATCCTTGGGCGCCAGGCTGAGGGCCCTCTTGAAGCCCTCTTCGGCCAGCTCGGGCTCGCCCATGGCGGCAAAGATCAGGCTGCGTAGATTGATGGCCTCGGTCATGCCGGGCTTGGCCTGCAGGGCCAGCTTGACCTCGTCCAGCGCGGTGCTGTACTGGCCGCGCGAGAAATAGCCACCGGCCAGCTCCAGGCGCACGTTGGCGCGCCGGTCGGCATCGGTCTGGTCGCTTTCCGTGCGCGGCTCCTGGCCGTTGTTGCCGGCCACGCCGGCACAGCCGCCCAAGGCGGCCAGTGCGGCCAGGGCCAGGCCCGCCAGCAAGGGCGTGACGCCGGAAGAGATGCGCTGCATCGAAGAGGCCATGTGCTTACCGTCTGAGTGGTGGACTAGGAGGACTTGCCAGCACCATTCTTGACCACAACCGGCGCGCGCACCATGCGTACATGCGCGCGGGTGCGATCCTGCACCTCGCCGGCCAACTGGCCGCAGGCGGCATCGATATCGTCACCGCGCGTCTTGCGCACGGTGGTGACGATGCCGGCCTTGATCAGCACCTCGGCAAAAGCCATCACGCGCTCGCGCGGCGAACGCTTCAGCCCCGAGGCCGGGAAGGGGTTGAAGGGAATCAGGTTGATCTTGCACGAGACATGGCCGCGCAGCAGCTTGACCAGCTCCTGCGCCTGCTCGGGCGTGTCGTTCACACCATCGAGCATGCAGTACTCGAAGGTGATGAAGTCGCGCGGCGCCTTGTCCAGATAGCGGTTGCAGGCGTCCAGCAACTCGGCGATCGGGTATTTCTTGTTGAGCGGCACGAGCTGGTCGCGCAGTGCATCGGTGGGCGCATGCAGCGACACCGCCAGCGCCACCGGGCAATCCTCGCGCAGGCGGTCGATCATCGGCACCACGCCCGAGGTGGAGACGGTGACGCGGCGGCGCGAGAGGCCGTAGCCATGGTCGTCCAGCATCACGCGCAGGGCCGGCACCAGGGCGCCGTAGTTCTGCAGCGGCTCGCCCATGCCCATCATCACCACATTGGAGATGACACGCTCCTGGGTATTCAGGCGCTTGCGCAGGCTGTGCTCGGCATACCAGAGCTGGGCGACGATTTCGGAGGTCTCGAGATTGCGGCTGAAACCCTGGTGGCCGGTGGAGCAGAAGCGGCATCCCACGGCGCAACCCGCCTGGCTGGATACGCACAGCGTGCCACGGTCGTCCTCGGGAATGAACACCGCCTCGACGGCATTGCCCTGCCCCACGTCGAACAGCCACTTGACCGTGCCGTCGGCGGAGAGGTGCTCGGAGATCACCGGCAGCGCCGTGATATGCGCCCGGCCGGCCAGCTTGTCGCGCAGCGACTTGGCCAGATCGGACATCTGCGCAAAGTCAGATGCCCCTTTTTGATGGATCCAGCGAAACAGCTGGGTGGCGCGAAAGCGCTTTTCCCCCAGCTGCTCGCAGTACGCAGCCAAGCCTTCGAGATCGAATCCAAGCAGGTTGACCGCGTCCATGTGTGTGCCCCTTCTCGTCAATGCTGGCCTCTTGAGGCCAGCGCGACAAGAGGCGATTCGCCGATCAGCGGCTGTAAACGTTCATGCCGGGGAAGAAGAATGCAATCTCCACGGCGGCGGTTTCAGCGGCGTCCGAGCCGTGCACGGCGTTGGCGTCGATGCTGTCGGCGAAATCGGCACGGATGGTGCCCTTCTCGGCCTTCTTCGGGTCGGTGGCGCCCATCAGGTCACGGTGCTTCAGGATGGCGTTCTCGCCTTCCAGCGCCTGGATCATGACGGGACCGGAGATCATGAAGTTGACCAGGTCGTTGAAGAAGGGGCGTGCCTTGTGCACGGCGTAGAAGGCCTCGGCCTCGCCACGCGAGAGGTGGGCCATCTTGGCGGCCACGATCTTCAGGCCAGCGCCTTCGAAGCGGCTGTAGATCTGACCGATGACATTCTTGGCCACGGCATCAGGCTTGATGATGGAAAGGGTGCGTTCGATAGCCATGGTTTTTCTCCTGAAATCTGAGGCTTGGCAAAGCCTTGCATTGTACTGTGTGAAGTTGCGGGCCTGATGTCAGCCTGACGCAGGCCCGTCAACGGATGCTTGTTCAGCGATGGCGACCGCCACCGCCCGAGCGACCGCCGCCGCTACCGGAACGGCCGCCACCGCCGCCGCCACCACCACCGCGGCGTCCGCCACGGCCGTGGAAGGCATCGGCGCCGATATAGCCCACCGAGGTCTGCATCGGGTCGGGCTGGCGCGGGCCGTCGCCGGCCTTGCCCGGGCCCTTGCCGCCGCGCGGCTCGCCACCGCCACCACCACCACGGGGGCCGCTGCCGCCATGGCCGAAGCCCTGCGGGAAACCGCGCGACTTGCCGGCGAAGCGCCGGTCGAAGGTCTGCTCGAGCGGGTTGACGTTGCGCGGGATGAAGTCGTCGTCCTGGTCGTCGCGGTCGGCACCGCTGTCGCGGTTGTCGACATAGCGTTCCTCGCGCGGCGCGCGCTCCGGGCGCTCCGGCCGGTCCGGCCGATCGCCAGGACGCTCGGGCCGGTCCGGGCGGCTGGGGCGTGGCCCCACGCCGGCATGGCGGCCGTCGGCGCGGCGGTTGTTGTTACCGCGCTGCTGCTTGTCATTGCGATCGTTGCCGCGCTGCGGACCGCGCTCGCCGCGCTCGGCACCACGCTCGCCACGTTCACCGCGCTCGCCGCGGTTCTCGCGCACATGGCCAGCCAGGCCGCGGATCACGCGCACATCGTTGTCGTCCAGTTCCACCCAGACGCCGCGCTTGAGGCCGCGCGGCAGCACCACGGTGCCGTAGCGGATGCGGATCAGGCGGCTCACCGCCAGGCCCACGGCGTCGAAGAGCTTGCGCACCTCGCGGTTGCGGCCCTCGGTGATGATGACGCGGTACCAGTGGTTGGCACCCTCGCCGCCGCCATCCTCGATGCTCTTGAAACTGGCGGCCTGGCCGTCGATCTCCACGCCGCTGAGCAGCTTGGCGCGTTGCTCGTCGGTCAGCGTGCCCAGCACGCGCACCGCGTACTCGCGCTCCACGCCGAAGCGCGGGTGCATCAGCTGGTTGGCCAGCTCACCCGAGTTGGTGAACAGCAGCAGGCCTTCGGTATTCAGATCCAGGCGCCCCACCGATTGCCACTTGCCCTGGTAGAGCTTGGGCAGACGGCGGAACACCGTCGGGCGACCCTCGGGGTCGTTGTGGGTGACCACCTCACCGGCGGGCTTGTGATAGGCAATGATGCGCGGCGCCGGCGGCGAGATGCGCACCTTGATCGGCTTGCCGGCCACGCTGACGCGGTCACCGAAGGAGATGCGCTGACCGATGTGAGCGACCTCGTCGTTCACCGTGATTTTGCCCTCGGCAATCATGTCCTCGATGTCGCGGCGCGAGCCGACGCCGGCCTGCGCCAGCACCTTCTGCAGCTTGGGCGCATCGGGTTCGGGTGCGAGCACGCGCTTGGTGTCCTGCACCTCTTCCTCGATCTCCTCGACCGGCGCGTTCTCGTCGTACTCGCCGGCCAGCACCTGGGCAAAGCGCTCGCCCACCTCGGCCAGCACCTGCTCGGGGGCCGCCTCGGCCTGGACGCGCGGGGCGTCGGCACGCGGTGCGCCCTCGTCCGCCTCGCCGCCACGGCCGCGACGATTGCGGCGGCGGTTGCGCCCCTGGCGCTGCTCGCCATCCTGGGCGTCTTGACCTTCCTCACCAGCCCCAGCACCCTCAACGCCCTCGGCGGCCGACTCGGCAGGCACGGGCTCGGCCGGTGCCAAGTCCAACTGCACCGGCGCGGCGACGGTGGGCTGCACCGCCACCTCGGCGGCCGGCGCTTCGGCGGCGGCCGTCTTGCGCGGAGCGCGGCGCTTGGGCGCCTCGGCAGGCGAGGCCTCGGTCACCGGCTCGGCCAGCGGCTCAAGCGCCGGAGCGAGGGCCGGTTCGTCGGTCAGCACATCGGCCTTCTTGGCGGCCGTCTTGCGCGGCGCGCGTGGCTTCACCGGCTTGGCTTCGGCCTCGGCGGCCACAGCGGCCGCCTCGGCACCCTCAACCGGCTTGGCGCGGGCCGGTGCGCGCTTGCGCTTGGGCGCCTCGGCTGCCTCGGGAACGCCGCCTTCGGGCTTGGGATCGGTGTCGTTGGAATTCATGCGTCGCTTTGCACCTTGTCGGTGGCCTCAGACTCGGGAGCCGGCGGGGCCGGTTCGGATGCGGGCTCATGCCCGGCAGCTAGCTCGGGCACAGGCACGCCTGGGGATTCTTCGGCGGCAGCGGCGACCTGAGGGTCGGCCGCGCCGGGTTCTTGTACTGTCTCTTCGTCCAGCAAGGAGGCCTGCGCCACCTGCGCCAGGGCCTCGGCCTGGTCGCTGCCGGTCAATTCCAGCGCCGGCAGTTGTTCCAGGCTGGCCAGACCGAGGTCATCCAGGAACTGCGTCGTCGTTGCATACAGGGCCGGCCGGCCGGGCGCTTCCCGGTGGCCGATCACTTCAATCCAGCTGCGGTCTTCCAGCTGCTTGATGATCTCGGTCGAGACCACCACGCCGCGGATGTCCTCGATGTCGCCACGCGTCACCGGTTGCCGGTAGGCAATGATGGCCAGGGTCTCCATCACGGCCCGCGAGTAACGGCGCGGCTTTTCCGGATTCAGCCGGTCCAGGTACTCGCGCAGCTCGGGTCGGCTCTGGAAACGCCATCCCGAGGCCACCGTCACCAACTCCACGCCACGCCCGTCCCAATCTCGGCACAACTCGTCCAGCAGCGTGCGCAGACTGTCCGCGCCGATCTCATCGGCAAACAGGACACGCATCTCGCGCAAGGTCAGCGGTTGCTGCGCGCAGATGAGTGCAGTCTCGAGGACGCGTTTTGCATCCTGTGTATTCATCGACTGTTATGCCTGTCCCGACCTTGAGGTCGAGCGTTGTCACGGTCTATCGCCATTTGCGGGGCGTCGGATAGTCAGTGGGGCCGGTCAGGGCCTGCGATGCTGGGGCTGAGCGTGCGCCCTCACGGACGCATGACGACTCAGATACTGCCCGGCTGTTCGGCGCCACCGGGTCACTAGAGCCCCCGGTGCTGGCGCACGCAGCGTCAACGATGGCGCGATTGTAGCCTTGTTGCGGGCGGACGGTCAGAACTCCGGTGCGGGCAAGCCGGCAAGAGCCCAGGCGGATGCCAAATCCTGTGGCAATTGCGCATCAAAGCGCAGGGCCTCGCCACTGATCGGATGGGCAAAGCTCAGCCGTGCCGCATGCAGGGCCTGGCGCTTCATGCCCAAGGCGGGCGCGCCGCCGTAGAGGGCGTCGGCCACCAGCGGAAAGCCCCGCGAGGCCAGATGCACGCGGATCTGGTGGGTGCGCCCGCTGTGCAGGACGCAATGCAGGGCCGAGATGCCTTCGGACCAGCCGAGGCAGAACACGTCGGTGCGCGAGGGCTTGCCGCTGGCCACCACGGCCATCTTCACGCGCGAGACCGGGTCGCGCGCCAGCGGAGCCTCGATCACCAGGCTCTCGGGCACCCGCCCCGCGGCCAGCGCCAGGTACTCCCGATGCACCTCGCGCGCCGCAATCATGCGCGACAGCGCCGTCACCGCCGCCAGCGTCTTGCCCACAACCATCAGGCCCGAGGTGTCCTTGTCCAGGCGATGCACGATGCCGGCACGCGGCAGCGCCGCGGCCGGAGCGTGATGCGCCAGCAGCCCGTTCATGATGGTGCCCGACCAATTGCCGGCAGCCGGGTGCACCACCACGCCCGCGGGCTTGTTGAGCACCAGCACATGCTCGTCCTCGAACACCACCTGCAGGTCCATGGGCTCGGCACGGAAGGCCTTGCTTTCCTCGGTGGGCTGCAGGCTCACCAGCACCTGCTGGCCGGCGCGCAGCTTCTGCGCGGCCGAGGTGGCCTGCACGCCATTCACGCTGACGCAGGCGCGCTCGATCAGGCCCTGCAGATGGTTGCGCGAGAACTCCGGCGCCAGCTGCACGAGGAATTTGTCGAGGCGCTGCAGGTGCCAGCCCTCGTCCACCTGCGCGACGCGCGTCTCCACCTCGACGTCGGCCTCAACCGCATCCATTTCGTCCAGGCCTGAGCCTTCATCTACAGGCAAGGCCTGAACCATATAATCGCCGCTCCGTATTCAGCTGAAGGTGGCGCCCATGCGCCAACCTGTGGGGACCATGATCGAAAACTGGGTGAAGAAGCGTCACGCGACGCCGGTGTCTGCTGGCCCCAAGGGACGCCGAAGCGCTGCTCTACTGGCCGCCGTGCTGGCCCTTGGCCTGGCGGCCTGCTCCTCGTCTCCCAAGGACGATCCCAATTCCCAGGCCAGCCTGGACAAATTGTACGCAGAGGCCAAGGAAGATATTGCCGGCGGCAGCTACGAGCGCGCCATCAAGTCGCTGGAGCGCATCGAAGGCCGTGCCGCTGGCACCCTGATGGCACAGCAGGCCCAGCTCGATCTGGCCTGGGCCTACTACAAGAGCGGCGAGCGCGCCCAAGCCGTCAGCACGCTGGATCGCTTCATCAAGCTCAACCCCTCCAGCCCGGCGATGGACTACGCGCTCTACATGAAGGGCGTGGTCAACTTCAACGAAGACCTGGGCCTGTTCGGCCGCATCGCGCGCCAGGACGTCACCGAGCGCGACCAGCAGGCCTCGCGCGACGCCCTGCAGGCCTTCCGCCAGGTGGTGGACCAATTCCCGGAGTCCCGGTACGCCGAGGATGCGCGGGTGCGCGTGGACTTCATCACCAACAGCCTGGCCGACTACGAAGTGCATGTGGCGCGCTACTACTTCAAGCGCGGCGCCTATGTGGCGGCGGCCAACCGTGCCCAGCAGGCGATGCAGGAATTCCAGTACGCCCCGGCGGTGGAGGAAGCGCTCTACATCCTGACGCAGAGCTACGACAGGCTGGGCCTGGCGCCGCTGCGCGACGATGCCGCGCGCGTGCTCAAGGCCAACTTCCCCAACAGCGCCTATCTGGCGGGCGGCCTGGAGGCGCGCGCCAAGAACAAGGCGTGGTGGCAGTTCTGGTAAGCAGGGCCTGCATGCATGGCCCTTGGGCCGGCAACAAGCGCGTGCGGGTCACGCGCTTTTTTTATGCTTCGTCGCGCTGCTCGGCCAGCTGCCGCAACCAGGCCATCGCCTCGGCCTCCTCGGCCAGCTGGCCCATCGGCGGCAAGGCCGCGCGCAGGCGCCGGCCGTAGTTCATGCCCGCCATGCGCGGGTCGCAGACCACCAGCAGGCCGCGATCGCTCTCGGTGCGTATCAGGCGTCCGCCGCCCTGCTTGAGCGCGATCGCCGCTTCGGCGATGAAGTACTCGGCAAAGGCATTGCGGCCCGCCTGCTCCAGGCGCTGCACGCGCGCCTCCACCAGCGGATCGCTAGGCGGGGGAAAGGGCAGCTTGTCGATCAGCACGCATTGCAGATCGTCGCCCGGCACGTCGATGCCCTCCCAGAAACTCGCCGAGCCCACCAGCACGGCGCGCGGGTCGGCCTGGAACTGCTGCAGCAGCAGGCGCTTGGGCGCCGCCCCCTGCACCAGCACGGCGATGCCGTCGCCGCCCTCCTCGAAGCTCTGGCGCAAGGCATCGCCAATCGTCTGCAGTGCGCGCAAGGTGGTGGTGAGCACGAAGCAGCGCCCGCCCAGCGCACGCGCGCAGCGCGCCGCCAGCGCAGCAACCTCCTGCGCATGATCGGGCTCCGAGGGCTTGGGAAAGCGGCGCGGGATGTAGAGGCGCGCATGCTCGGGGTAATTGAAGGGGCTGCCCACGCGCAGCACGGTGGCGTCGTCCAGGCCCGCCGGCTCGGTGAACCAGCTCAAGCGCTCGTCATCGCCCAGGGTGGCCGAGGTGAAGACCCAGGCCTTGGGGGCCGCCTGCAACTGCTCCTGCATGGCCGCGCGAATGTCCAGCGGCGACTCGACCAGGCGCGCCTGGTGCGTGCTCAGATCGATCCAGCGCACCTCGCCGGGCGCGGGCTCGGCCGAGAACAGGCGCGCCAGTTCGCCGAACTGCTGGGCCCGCTCCTGCAAGCGCTTGAAGTCGGGCGACAGCTCCACCACGCTGGCCAGCGCCTCCAGCACCTCGTCCGCCGCGCAGGCCAGCTCAGCCAGGGCGGAGGCAAAGCCGGGCCGGCCGGCACGGTCCTGCCAACGCAGCTTGAGCAGGCCGCGCACCTCGCGCATCGGCCCGGCGCAGGCCAGGCGCAGCTCGCGCGCGGCGCGCTCCAGCGTGGCCTGCAAGGCCTGCCAGTCCTGCAGGCCACGCGCCTGCGCCAGCCCCAGGCCCAGCAGATCGCGCGCAAAGTCGATCAGCTGCGAGGTGCCCAGATTGGTGCCGAGAAACTGCACGCCGGCCTCGGCCAGCTGGTGCGCCTCGTCGAAGATCGCAATGTCGACGCTGGGCAGCAGCTCGGCGACGCCGGTATCACGCAGCGTCATGTCGGCGAAGAAGAGATGGTGGTTCACCACCACCACGTCGGCCTCCATGGCCTCGCGCCGCGCCTTCACGACAAAGCAGGCACGGAACTCCGGGCACTCGCTGCCCAGGCAGTTGTCGCGCGTGGAGCTGACGATGGGGATCACCGGCGAGCGCTCGTCCAGCCCGTCCAGCTCGGCAAAGTCGCCGCTGCGCGTCTGCTGCGCCCAGCGCTCGATGCGCGCCAGCGCCAGCACGGCACGGCGATCGGGCAGCTCGGCGCTGACGCGCGCATGGTTCATGCGGTGCAGGCACAGATAGCTGCCTCGCCCCTTCAGCAAGGCCATGCGCACCGGCACGCCCAGGGCGTCGCACAGGCGCGGCAGGTCGCGCAGAAAGAGCTGATCCTGCAGGCTCTTGGTGGCGGTGCTGATGAGGGCCCGGCCACCCGAGAGCAGGGCCGGCACCAGATAGGCAAAGGTCTTGCCCACGCCCGTGCCCGCCTCCACCACCAGGGTTTCGCGGCGCGCCACGGCGCGCGCCACCGCCTGCGCCATCGCCAGCTGCGGCGCGCGTGGCGCATAGCCGGGGTCAGATCTTGCCAGCGGGCCGCCGGTATCGAAGGCGGCCGCCACCCATTGCTCCAGTTCGGAGGGGGCAAGTTCGGCGGTGAGTTCGGTGTGTGAGTTCAAGCGCTATGCCGGCTCATCGGGATCGCAGGCGATCTCCAGTCGGGTGATCTGGTCTCGCAAGGCCAGGCGGCGCTTTTTCAGGCGGCGCAATTGCAGCTCGTCCAGCGGCAGGGTCTGCGCCACGGCGTCGATCAGGCCATCCAGATCGGCGTGCTCGATGCGCAATTCAATCAGGCGGCGCGACAGAGAGTGAAGTTCTTCATCCATGGGCCGACCGTGCGACGCTTTGAGCATTGATTCGGGATTATAGTTTTCGGATGAGCCGCACTCCCCCTGGCTTTCGCCTGAACGCTGCGACCGGCATCCACCGCGGTGACCGCCTCTATCAACAAGATCAGGTCGAGATCATCAGCCACGGCCGCAGCAGCGGCTGCCTGCTGGCCGTGCTTGCCGACGGCATGGGCGGCAAGAGCGGTGGCCGCAAGGCCGCCGACCAGGTGGTGCTGACGGCCGAGCAGCTGTTCGAGCGCTTTGTTCCCGAGGAAGAGGATGCCGCCGAGCTGCTGCGCCAGATCGCCTCGGAAGCGCATCTGATGATCAAGCTGACCGCCATCTCGGCCGAGGAAGAGCCGCACAGCACGCTGGCGGCCTACCTGATCTGCCCGGACCGGCGCTGCTACTGGCTGCACACCGGCGACTCGCGCATCTACCATTTCCGCGGCCCGAACATGCTCAAGCGCAGCATGGACCAGTCCTATGTGCAGCGCCTGCTGGACGAGGGGCAGATCACCGAGGCCGAGGCGGCCGTGCACCCGCAGTCCAATCTGCTGACCGGCTGCCTGGGCACCGTCACCGATCCCGTGCCCACCGAGGATTTCATCGAGCGCCTGGAAGTGGGCGACAGCCTGATCTCCTGCAGCGACGGCCTCTGGCACTACTTCAACCCGCGCGAGCTTGGCACCGTGCTGCACAGCCTGCCGCCGCGCGAAGCCGCCGAGCTGCTGATCAGCAAGGCCCGCCAGCGCGCGCGTGGCGGTGGCGACAACCTCTCGCTCGCCATCGTGCGGGTGGAAGCGCTGGGCTGAGGCGGCTCAGCGCCCGGTCGCGCTGGCCGGCATGGGCGGCAGCGCCGCAATCGCCGACGCGGCCGGCACCGGCAAGGGCGCACCCGAGGCCTTTTTCGCGGCGCGCTCGGCCACGCGCTTCTGCACCAGGGCCTGGTGGTCGCGCAGGCGCTGCTGTCTCAGCATGGCCTGCTCGCGCTGCTGTTGCGCCGCCTGCTCGGCCTGCGCATCGCGGGCCTTGAGCTGGCGCGCGTGCGTTTCCGGATTGGCGCGGGTGGGGCGCGGCGCCGAGGCCGGCGCCGAGGCAGGCTCGCTCTGGAAGCCCAACACCGCCTCGGTGCGTTTGCGCCCCTCCTCCGCGGCCGCCTCCTGCTGCTTGAGCAGGACGCGCTCGCGCTGCTCCTGCGCCTGCTGGGCGCGCGCGGCCGCGGCCTCGCGCCGCTCGCGCTCCAGCAAGGGCTGCAGGGCCTGCTGGCGCCGCTGGCGCGCCGCGTCGCGGCAGGCCGTCACCGCAAAGCGCTCGGCACAGGCCTTCAGCTCGCCCTGGTATCTGGCCTCGATGGCCTCACGACCGAGCTCGCCCTGGCTCCAGGCCAGGGACGGCAAGCACAGCAGGGCCAGCAACGCGCGCTTCATGTCAGCGAAGTATCCACCTCGCGCCGCTCCAGCGAGAGGTATTCCTGCGACTGCATTTCCTGCAGGCGCGAGATGGTGCGCGGGAACTCGTGCGCCAGCGGACCCTCGGTATAGAGCTGCTCCGGCGGCACGGCGGCCGAGATGATGAGCTTGCAGCGGCGGTCGTAGAGCACGTCCACCAGCCAGGTGAAGCGGCGTGCCTCGCTGGCCAGGCGCGGTGGCATCTCGGGCACATTGGCCAGGATCACGGTGTGGAACTGCGTCGCCAGCTCCAGGTAGTCGTTCTGCGAGCGCGGTCCGCCGCACAGCGTGCGGAAGTCGAACCACACCACGCCGCCGGCGCGCCGCACCGCGCGCAACTCGCGGTGCTCGATGTGCAGCAGCGGATCCTCGTCGCGCGCCTCGGCCAGCGATTCGAAGGCGCGGTTCAGCGCCGCGTCAGCCGACTCGTCGAGCGGGCAGTGGTAGAGCTCCACAAGCTCCAGCGAGCGCCGACGGTAGTCGGTGCCGTTGTCGACATTGATGACCTCCAGCTTCTCCTTCAGCAGCGCGATCGCGGGCAGGATGCGGTCGCGGTGCAGGCCGTTGGGATAGAGGCCGTCGGGATGGAAGTTGGAGGTGGTGACGATGGAGACGCGGTGCTTGAACATCGAGTCCAGCAGGCGGTGCAGAATCATCGCGTCGGTGACGTCGGCCACGTGGAACTCGTCGAAGCAGATCAGGCGGAAGCGCTTGGCGATGCGCTTGCCCAGCTCCTCCAGCGGATCGGCGATGCCCTTCAGATCCTGCAGCTCGCGGTGCACCTCGCGCATGAACTCGTGGAAGTGCAGGCGGGTCTTGCGCGTCAGCGGCACGGCCTGGAAGAAGCAATCCATCAAGAAGCTCTTGCCCCGCCCCACCCCGCCGTACATATAGACGCCGCGCGGCAGCGGCGGCCGCACCAGCAGCTTGGTGACGGCATTGCCGCGGCGCGCCTTGTAGTCGGCCCATTCGTCCTGGCAACGCTGCAGCGCCGCCACCGCGCGCAGCTGCGCCGGGTCGGCGCTGTAGCCGCGCTCGCTCAGAGTCTGCTTGTAAAGCTCGGTGACCGAGGTCATTCAGATTCCCAATGAAAAGGGGCGACCCGCGCCGCCCCCTTTTTCTTTCTTCTCTTGCTTCACGCAGGCATCAGAAGTTGAGCGTGCGCTTGTCGATGGCGAGTGCCGCTTCCTTAGTCGCCTCGCTCAGGCTCGGGTGCGCATGGCAGATGCGTGCGATGTCCTCGGCCGAAGCCTTGAACTCCATCGCCACCACGGCTTCCGAGATCAGCTCGGAGGCGAAGGGGCCGATGATGTGCACGCCCAGGATCTCGTCGGTCTTGGCATCGGCCAGGAACTTGACGAAGCCTTGCGTATCGCCCAGCGCGCGCGCACGGCCATTGGCCAGGAAGGGGAACTGGCCAGCCTTGTAGGCCACGCCGTCCGCCTTCAGCTGCTGCTCGGTGCGGCCCACCCAGGCGATCTCGGGGCTGGTGTAGATGACCCAGGGGATGGTGTTGAAGTTGACATGGCCATGCTGGCCGGCGATGCGCTCGGCCACCGCCACGCCTTCTTCCTCGGCCTTGTGCGCCAGCATCGGGCCACGCACCACGTCGCCGACCGCCCAGACATTCGGCAGGTTGGTCTTGCACTCGTCGTCCACCACGATGGCGCCGCGCTCGTCCAGCTTCAGGCCCACGGCCTCGGGGTTCAGGCCGATGGTGTTGGGCACGCGGCCGATCGAGACGATCAGCTTGTCCACCGCCAGGCTCTGCTCGGCGCCCTTGGCGTCGGTGTAGGCCACCGTCACACCGTCCTTGGCCGTCTTGACCTCGGTGATCTTCACGCCCAGCTCGATCTTCAGGCCCTGCTTCTTGAACAGCTTGGCGGCCTCCTTGGCCACGGACTCGTCGACCGCGCCGAGGAAGGTCGGCAGACCCTCCAGCACGGTGACTTCCGCACCCAGGCGGCGCCACACCGAACCCATTTCCAGGCCGATCACGCCGGAGCCGATCACGCCCAGCTTCTTGGGCACGGCCGGGATGCGCAGCGCGCCGTCGTTGGAGAGGATGTTCTCCTCATCGAACGGAGCGCCGGGCAACTGACGCGCATTCGAGCCGGTAGCCAGGATCACATGCTTGGCAAGAATCACTTCCTCGCCGGCCTTGACCTCATAGAGGCCATCCTTGGCCGCCACGAAGGAGCCACGGCCGTGGAAGAACGTGACCTTGTTCTTCTTGAACAGGTAAAGGATGCCGTCGTTGTTCTGCTTCACGACGGTGTCCTTGCGGCCGATCATTTTGGCGATGTCGATGCGCACGTTGTCCGCCGCGATGCCGTGGTCGGCAAAGTGATGGTTGGCGTGCTCGAAATGCTCGCTGGACTGCAGCAGCGCCTTGGAGGGGATGCAGCCGACATTGGTGCAGGTGCCGCCGGGTGCCGGACCGCCCTTGTCGTTCTTCCACTCGTCGATGCAGGCCGCATTGAAGCCCAGCTGGGCGGCGCGGATGGCGGCGATGTAGCCGCCGGGGCCGCCGCCGATGACGACGACGTCGAATTGCTTGGTGCTCATGTCTGTGCGCGTCCTTGGCTTAGATGTCGAACAGCAGACGGGCCGGATCTTCCAGCGCTTCCTTCATGGTCACCAGACCCAGCACGGCCTCGCGGCCGTCGATGATGCGGTGGTCATAGGACATGGCCAGATAGTTGATCGGGCGCACCACCACTTGGCCGTTCTCGACCACGGCGCGGTCCTTGGTGGCGTGCACGCCCAGGATGGCCGACTGAGGCGGGTTGATGATGGGGGTCGACAGCATGGAACCGAAGGTGCCGCCGTTGGAGATCGAGAAGGTGCCGCCGGTCAGGTCGTCCAGCGAGATCTTGCCTTCCTTGGCCTTCTGGCCGAACTCGGCAATCTTCTTCTCGATGTCGGCAAAGCTGAGCTGGTCGGCATTGCGGATGATGGGCACCACCAGGCCGCGCGGCGAGCCGACGGCGATGCCGATGTCGAAGTAGCCGTGGTAGACGATGTCATTGCCGTCCACCGAGGCGTTCAGCACCGGGTACTTCTTCAGCGCGGCCACGGCGGCCTTGACGAAGAAGCTCATGAAGCCCAGCTTGACGCCATGCTCCTTCTCGAACTTCTCCTGGAACTTCTTGCGCATCTCCATCACCGGCGCCATGTTCACTTCGTTGAACGTAGTGAGGATGGCGTTGGTGGATTGCGACTGCAGCAGACGCTCGGCCACGCGGGCGCGCAGACGCGTCATCGGCACGCGCTGTTCGGGGCGGTCGCCCAGGTTCTGCGCGATCGGTGCAGCGACCGAAGGCAGCGGCTTGGCGACGGCGGGCGCGGCGGCCACGGCCACCGGAGCAGCCACTGCGGCCGGCTTGGCCGACGCGGCCAGGGCATCGCCCTTGGTCACGCGGCCATCCTTGCCGGAGCCGGCGACGTCGGTGGCTGCCAGGCCCTTCTCGGCCAGGATCTTGGCGGCGGCGGGCATGGCCACATCACCCTTGGAGGCAGCCGTAGCGGCCACGGGAGCGGCTGCAGCAGCAGCCGGCACGGCAGCGGGTGCTGCCACGGCGCCGGCCTTGCCTTCGCTGTCGATGCGGGCAATGACTTCCTCGCTGACGACGCTGGAGCCGTCGGCCTTGACGATCTCGGCCATCACGCCGGCCGAGGGTGCGGGCACTTCCAGCACCACCTTGTCGGTTTCGATCTCAACCAGGATTTCGTCGATGGCGACGGCCTCGCCGGGCTTCTTCTTCCAGTTCAGCAGCGTGCCTTCGGCCACGGATTCAGACAGCTGGGGGACTTTGACTTCTACGATTGCCATGATGGTTCTTTCGATTCTGTGCAGCATCAGACGCGGCGCCCCGGCCGTCCGGCCATGGGGCGCGTGCGTTCACTTACTTGGTCAGGATGAAGCCCTTGAGCTTGCCGAAGGCCTGGTCCAGCAGCGCCTTCTGCTGCTCCTGGTGCAGGTGGGCATAGCCCACGGCCGGTGAGGCCGAGGCGGGGCGGCCGGCGTAGCCGAGCTTCTGGCCATCCACCATGTTTTCGTGCACATAGTGCTGCACGAAGAACCAGGAGCCCTGGTTCTGCGGCTCGTCCTGGCACCACACGATCTCGCTCACGCCGGGGTACTTCTTCATCTCGGCGGCGAAGGCCTTGTGCGGGAAGGGATAGAGCTGCTCGACGCGGATGATGGCCACGTCGCTGGCCTTCTTCTCGGCACGCGCCTTCACCAGGTCGTAATAGACCTTGCCCGAGCAGGCGATCACGCGCTTGACCTTGTCCGCGGCAATCGTGGCATCGCGCTCACCGATCACGGTCTTGAACTCACCCTTGGTGAATTCGGACAGCGGCGAGGTAGCGTCCTTGTTACGCAGCAGCGACTTGGGCGTCATGATGATGAGCGGCTTGCGGAACATGCGCAGCTGCTGGCGACGCAGCAGGTGGAAGATCTGCGAGGCCGAGGTCGGCTGCACCACCTGCATATTGTTGTCGGCAGCCAGCTGCATGAAGCGCTCCAGGCGCGCCGAGCTGTGCTCGGGGCCCTGGCCCTCGTAGCCGTGCGGCAGCATCAGGGTCAGGCCGTTGGAGCGGCCCCACTTCACTTCGCCGGAGGCGATGAACTGGTCGATCACCACCTGCGCGCCGTTGACGAAGTCGCCGAACTGGGCTTCCCAGATCGTCAGCGTCACCGGATCGGCCGAGGCGTAGCCGTACTCGAAGCCCAGCACGGCCTCTTCCGACAGCAGCGAGTCGATCACGACGAAGGGCGCCTGGCCCTCGGCCACGTTCTGCAGCGGCACATAGGTGCCGATGTCCCACTTCTCGCGGTTCTGGTCGTGCAGCACGGCATGGCGGTGCACGAAGGTGCCGCGGCCGCAGTCCTCGCCCGACAGGCGCACCGGATAGCCCGAGGCCACCAGCGAGGCGAAGGCCATGTGCTCGCCCATGCCCCAGTCCACATTGATCTCGCCACGGCCCATCGCGGCGCGGTCGGCGATGACCTTCTCCACCAGCGGGTGGACCTTGAAGGTGTTGGGGACGGTGGTGATCTTCTCGGCCAGGCGCTTGAACTCGGCCACCGGCAGCGCGGTGTCGCAAGAGTCGGTCCACTTCTTGCCGAGGTAGGGCGACCAGTCGGTGGCGTACTTGCTCTTGAAGTTGGTCAGCACCGGATCGATGGTGTGACGGCCCTCGTCCATGGCGGCGCGGAAGGCCTTGGACATATTGTCCGGGCCATCGGCGGGCAGCACGCCCTGGGCGATCAGCTTGTCGCCATAGAGCTTGCGGGTGCCGGGATGCTGGGCGATCTTCTTGTACATCAGCGGCTGGGTCAGCGCCGGCGTGTCCTGCTCGTTGTGGCCCAGCTTGCGGAAGCAGATGATGTCGACCACCACGTCCTTCTTGAACTGCTGGCGGTATTCCAGCGCCAGCTGGGTGCACAGCACCACGGCTTCCGGATCATCGCCATTCACGTGCAGCACCGGCGCCTCGATCATCTTGACGACGTCGGAGCAGTACAGCGTCGAACGGGTGTCGCGCGGGTCGCTGGTGGTGAAGCCGATCTGGTTGTTGATGACCAGATGCACCGTGCCGCCGGTGTAGTAGCCGCGGGTCTGGGCCAGCGCCAGCGTTTCCATCACCACGCCCTGGCCGGCAAAGGCGGCGTCGCCGTGCACCAGCACGGGCAGCACTTGCGCGCCTTCCTTGTCACCGCGACGGTCCATGCGGGCCTTCACCGAACCTTCGACCACCGGATTCACGATTTCCAGGTGCGAGGGGTTGAAGGCGAGCGAGAGGTGCACCGGGCCGCCGGGGCTGGTGACGTCGCTGGAAAAGCCCTGGTGGTACTTGACGTCGCCGGCGGGCAGATCTTCGGGGGCCTTGTGCTCGAACTCGGCGAACAGGTCCTTGGGCATCTTGCCCAGCGTGTTCACCAGCACGTTCAGGCGGCCGCGGTGGGCCATGCCGATGACGATCTCCTGCACGCCCTTTTCGCCGCCGCGCTGCACCAGCTCGTCCATCGAGGCGATGAAGCTCTCGCCACCTTCCAGCGAGAAACGCTTCTGGCCCACGTACTTGGTGTGGAGGTAGCGCTCCAGGCCTTCGGCCGCGGTCAGGCGATCGAGGATGTGCTTCTTCTTCTCGGGCGTGAAGCTGGGCTTGGAGCGGATCGATTCCAGCCGCTCCTGCCACCAGCGCTTCTCGGCCGGATCGGTGATGTGCATGTACTCGGCACCGACCGAGCCGCAATAGGTCTCGCGCAAGGCCTGCACGATCTCGCGCAGGGTCATGCTCTCGGCCTTGGAGAAATAGGTGTTCGTGGCGCTGAACGAGATGTCCATATCGGACTCGGTCAGGTCGTAGAACGAGGGTTCCAGCTCCGGGATGCGCGGGCGCTCGGTGCGCTGCAGCGGATCCAGGTCGGCCCAGCGCGAGCCCAGGAAGCGGTAGGCGGCAATCAGCGACTGCACATGCACCTGCTTGCGGGCCACAGCGAGGTCGCTGCCGGAGGCCTTGTTGCCGAAGGCATTGGCCTTGGCACGCTGGGCAAAGGATTCGATCACGGGCGCATGGGCCACGTCGCGTGCGTCGCTGCCATCGGTGGCAGGCACATGCTGGAGGGCGTCGAAGTAGGCGCGCCAGTTGTCAGGCACGGAGCCCGGGTTGTCGAGGTAGGCCTCGTACATCTCTTCGACGTAGGGCGCATTGCCCCCGAACAGGTACGAATTCGACCTGTATTGCTGCATCATTTCGCTCACCTTTCACCCCGGTATCCAGGACGTTGGCTGGTTAACAAACCTTCCGCGACACGGCTCGACCGGTTGGCGGATTGCGACCCGCCTTCACTGTTGCCAGAAAAGGGGACGGGAAGGACCTCAAGTCTCAAGGGTCGGACTGTAGCACTCCTGTCATACCCGACCAAAGCACAAATTGGCAGACCGGCCAAGCTGTCGGGTATCCGCACTTTCCCGCAGCCGGCCCGCCATTGGGCTCAAATTTCTTACGCGTTGGTAAACTTCCGCCCGCGCCAGCCCCGCGATTGAATGGCTGCGCGACGGGACAGATCAGGAGATCCCATGCAAGTTCGAGTCGTCGATTACCGTGCCGCGGATGCGGCCGAGCAATTCACCCGCTCCCTGCACGAAACCGGCTTCGGTGTGCTGGTCAACCACCCGATACCGCAGGCCCTGGTGGAGAAGATCTACGCCGACTGGCTAGCCTTCTTCAACGGCGAGGACAAGCATGGCTTCGCGTTCTCCAAGGAGACCCAGGACGGCTACTTCTCCACCGCCATCTCCGAGACCGCCAAGGGCGCGACGCAGAAGGACATCAAGGAGTACTTCCACATCTATCCCTGGGGTCGCATTCCCGAGCGCCTGCGCGCCGACGCGATGCGTTACTACGAGGTGGCGAACGGCCTGGCGGCCGAGCTGCTGTCCTGGGTCGAGCGCCACACGCCGCCGGAGATCGCCAAGAGCTACAGCGAGCCGCTCTCCAACATGATCAAGGACAGCACCCACACCCTGCTGCGCGTGCTGCGCTACCCGCCCCTCACCGGCCAGGAGCCCGCCGGCTCGCTGCGCGCCGCGGCCCATGGCGACATCAATCTGCTGACCATCCTGCCGGCCGCCAACGAACCCGGCCTGCAGGTGCAGGACATGAACGGCAACTGGGTGGACGTGCCCTGCGATTTCGGCATGCTCATCATCAACATCGGCGACATGCTGCAGGAGGCCTCGCAGGGCTATTACCCCTCCACCCAGCATCGCGTGGTCAACCCCACGGGCGAAGGCGCCACCAAGAGCCGTGTCTCGCTGCCGCTGTTCCTGCACCCGCGCAACGACGTGGTGCTGTCGGAGCGCTACACCGCGCACAGCTATCTGGAGGAGCGGCTGCGCGAGTTGGGCGTCAAGACCTGACCCCAAGCAGCATGGGCGGCGTGCAGCATCGCATCATCCATATCGAGGCCGCCGCGCCGCCCAAGCCGGCGCTGGGTGAACCCTGCAACGGCTGCGGCATCTGCTGCCTGGCCGAGCCCTGCCCCGTGGGCGTGCTGGTGAGCCGGCGCCGCCACGGGGCCTGCAAGGCGCTGCAATGGTCCGCTGCGCTCAAGCAATACCGCTGCGGCATGCTGGAAGCCCCGCTCGTGCAGCTGGGCCTGGCCCGGTTTCCGGGCGGACGCCCGCGCCGCCTGCTCGAGCGCGGCCTGCGCGCCTGGTGCCGCCGCATGATCGCCGCCGGCATCGGCTGCGACGCCGAGATCGAGCCCGCGGGGCCCGAGCACCCGGGCAAGCCATAGGTAGGCGGCCAGCGGCCCGCCGCTAGCATGGGTCGCACCGCCACCCCGGAGCAACCCACATGATTAGCAAGCCCCTCAGACTCGCGGCCCTGTCCCTGGCCCTGAGCTGGGCCACGCTCAGCCCCGCCGCCAGCCTGCGCTGGGCCGCGCAGAACGACATCCTCACGCTGGACCCGCATTCGCAGAACCATGCCACCACCCTGGCCGTGCTGATGCATGCCTACGAGGGTCTGACGCGCTACAACGCCAACCATGAGGTGGAACCGGCACTGGCCACCAAGTGGAGCTACATCTCGCCCACCCAGGTGCGCTTCGAGCTGCGCCGCGGCGTCAAGTTCCATGACGGCACGCCGTTCACGGCCGATGACGTGGTGTTCACCTTCGGCCGCATCCGCCAGCCCCAGGGCACCATGCAGATCTACGTGGCCGGCATCAAGGAGATCAGGAAGGTCGACGACTACACCGTGGACCTGATGCTCGAAGGCCCCAACCCCATCCTGCTGCGCAACATCGTCGACTTCCGCATCATGAGCAAGGCCTGGGCCGAGAAGAACAAGTCCACCAATGTGCAGGACTACAAGGCCAAGGAAGACAACTACGCCTCGCGCAATGTGATGGGCACGGGGCCTTACAAGATCACGGCCTGGCAGCCGGATCAGAAGATCAGCATGCTGGCCAACCCCGACTGGTGGGACGCCAAGCGCGCCAGCAACATCACCGAGCTGAGCTACCTGCCCATCAAGTCCGACCCCACCCGCGTGGCCGCCCTGCTGTCGGGGGATGTGGACCTGCTCACCGACCTGCCGACGCAGGACGTGGCACGACTCAAGGCCGACCCCAAGCTCAAGGTCGTCGAGGGGCCCGAGGTGCGCACCATCTTCCTGGCCATGGACCAGGGCAGCGATGAGCTCAAGGGCTCGAACATCAAGGGCAAGAACCCCTTCAAGGACAAGCGCGTGCGCGAGGCGCTGAGCCTGGCGGTGGACCGCGAGGCGATCAAGCGCGCCACCATGCGCGGGCTGTCGATTCCGGCCGGCATCATGGTGGCGCCGGGCGTGAACGGCAACACGCCGGATATCGACGTGCCGCTCAAGCACGATGTCGAGCGCGCCAAGAAGCTGCTGGCCGAGGCCGGCTATGGCTCAGGCATGGAGCTGCAACTGAACTGCCCCAACAACCGCTACGTCAACGATGAGGAGATCTGCCAGGCGGTGGCGGCGATGTGGGCGCGCGTGGGCGTGAAGGCGAATCTGCTGGCGGCCCCGATGGCCCAGCACAGCCTGACGTTCCAGCGCTTCGAGGCGCCGCTCTACATGCTGGGCTGGGGCGTGGCGACCTATGACGCGCAGTTCACGCTGCAGGCCATCGCGCACACCAAGACCACGGGCGCCGACGGCAACTTCAACTTCGCCAAGCTCAGCGACGCCAAGCTGGACCAGCTGATCGACGCGATGAAGACCGAGACCGACGTGCCCAAACGCAACGCCATGATCCGCGAGGCCTTGCTGCGCGTGCGCGACGAGCATTTCTTCATCCCCCTGCACCACCAGATGCGCCCCTGGGCGATGAAGGCGAACGTCGAGACCCTGCACCGGTCGGACGACCGGCCAGAGGCTCGCTTCACCAATATCAAATAGCCAGGCGCTGGCGGGCCGCCTGGTACTCCCTGCCCAGGCGCTCCACCAGCACGCGGGCCGGCACCACCTCGTTGATCGCGCCGATGCCCTGGCCGCAACCCCAGATGTCCTTCCAGGCTTTCTTGGCATCACCGCCGAAGTTCATCTTGCTGGGGTCCGACTCCGGCAAGGCATCTGGGTCCATGCCGGCATTGACGATGGAGCCGCGCAGATAGTTGCCGTGCACGCCGGTGAAGAGGTTGCTGTAGACGATGTCGTCGCTGCTGCTCTGCACGATCATCTGCTTGTAGGCCTCGGCCGCGCGCGCCTCCTCGGTGGCGATGAAGGCCGAGCCGATGTAGGCGAAGTCGGCGCCCATGGCCTGGGCGGCCAGCACCGCATCGCCACTCGCGATGGAGCCCGAGAGCGCCACCGGGCCGTCGAACCAGGCACGGATTTCCTGGATCAGGGCGAAGGGGCTCTTCACCCCCGCATGGCCGCCGGCACCGGCCGCCACCGCGATCAGGCCATCGGCGCCCTTCTCGATCGCCTTCTTGGCGAACTTGTTGTTGATGATGTCGTGCAGCACCACGCCACCCCAGGCATGCACGGCCGCATTGACGTCCTCGCGCGCACCCAGCGAGGTGATGATGATGGGCACCTTGTACTTGGCGCACAGCGCCATGTCGTGCTCCAGCCGGTCATTGCTCTTGTGCACGATCTGGTTGATCGCAAAGGGCGCGGCCGGCTTGTCGGGATTGGCCTTGTTGTAGGCCGCCAGCTCGGTGGTGATCTCGTTGAGCCACTCGTCCAGCACTTCGGCCGGGCGCGCGTTCAGGGCGGGCATCGACCCCACCACACCGGCCTTGCACTGCGCGATCACCAGCTTGGGGTTGCTGATGATGAAGAGCGGCGAACCGATGATGGGCAGGGGCAGGTTTTGCAGCACGGGAGGCAACACGCTCATGTCTTGGCGCCTCCGCTCAGAACGAGTCCAGTGCCAGCGCGGTGACGCTGTCGGCGCCCTCCACGATGGCATCGCGCAGGCCGCCGGCACGCGTGAGAATGTGCTCGGCATAGAAGCGCGCGGTGGCGATCTTGGCCGTCATGAAGGCGCTGTCCTCGCCAGCAGCGAGCTTGTCTTCGGCCACCATGAGCGCACGCGCCAGCTGCCAGCCGGCCACCACATTGCCCGCCAGCATCAGATAGGGCACCGAGCCGGCGAAGGCCGCATTCATGCTGGCCTTGCCCTGGCCGGCGATGAATTCGGCCGAGGCCACCAGCGCCTCGCGCCCCTGTGCCAGGCGCTTGCACATCGCCGCGGCCGCGGCGCTCGAGCGCTTGGCCAGTTCGGCCTCGGTGGCGGCGATTTGCGCGGCCACCGCCTTGACCATCTGCCCGCCATCGCGCAGGGTCTTGCGACCCACCAGATCGTTCGCCTGGATGGCGGTGGTGCCCTCGTAGATGGTGAGGATCTTGGCATCGCGGTAGTACTGGGCCGCGCCGGTCTCCTCGATGAAACCCATGCCGCCATGCACCTGCACGCCCAGGTCGGTGACCTCCAGGCTCATCTCGGTGCTGTAGCCCTTCACCAGCGGCACCATGAACTCGTAGAAGGCCTGGTTCTGCTTGCGCGTCTCGGCGTCCGGATGGTGGTGCGCGGCATCGTAGGCGGCTGCGGCCACCAGGCTCATCGCACGGCAGCCCTCGGTGAGCGAGCGCATCGTCATCAGCATGCGGCGCACGTCGGGGTGGTGGATGATGGCGGCACTGCCGGCCACCGAACCGTCCACCGGGCGCGACTGCACGCGGTCGCGCGCATAGCTCACCGCCTTCTGGTAGGCCCGCTCGGCCACCGCGATGCCCTGCACGCCGACGCCGAAGCGGGCCGCGTTCATCATGATGAACATGTACTCGAGGCCGCGGTTCTCCTGGCCCACCAGATAGCCGATGGCGCCGCCATGGTCGCCAAACTGCAGCACCGCGGTGGGGCTGGCCTTGATGCCCATCTTGTGCTCGATGGAGACGCAGTGCGCGTCATTGCGCGCGCCCAGCGAGCCGTCGGCGTTCACCATGAACTTGGGCACGATGAAGAGGCTGATGCCCTTCACACCCTCGGGCGCGCCCTGCACGCGGGCCAGCACCAGATGCACGATGTTCTCGGACATATCGTGCTCGCCATAGGTGATGAAGATCTTGGTGCCGAAGATCTTGTAGCTGCCATCGGGCTGCGGCTCGGCGCGCGTGCGCACCAGCGCAAGATCTGACCCCGCCTGCGGCTCGGTCAGATTCATGGTGCCGGTCCAGCTGCCATCGATCAGCTTGGGGATGTAGGTGGCGCGCTGTTCGTCGCTGCCTGCCGTCAGCAAGGCCTCGATGGCGCCATCGGTCAGCAGCGGGCAGAGCGCAAAGCTCATGTTCGCGCTGTTGATCATTTCGCCGCAGGCCGCGCCAATCGTCTTGGGCAGGCCCTGGCCGCCGAACTCGGGCGGGTGCTGCAGGCCCTGCCAGCCGCCCTCGGCGAACTGCTTGAAGGCCTCCTTGAAGCCGGGCGTGGTGAACACCTGGCCGTCCTTCCAGTAGCTGGGGTTCTTGTCGCCTTCGAAGTTCAGCGGGGCGATCACGTCCTCGTTGAGTTTGGCGCATTCTTCCAGCACCGCCTGGGCGGTATCGATACCGTAGTCGGCGAACTGGGGAATGGCGGTGAGGGACTCCAGGCCGGCCAGCTCCTTCATGTTGAAGAGCATGTCCTTGACGGGGGCGCGGTAAGTCATTGTCTTGTCTCCAGAGAAACGAAGGGCGCCGCGACCGTGAAGTCGGGCGCCCTGCAGGCTGATCAATAGGCGGGAATCAGAGCGCGGCGACGAGTTCGGGCACGGCCGTGAACAGGTCGGCCTCGAGCCCATAGTCGGCCACCGAGAAGATCGGTGCCTCGGCATCCTTGTTGATCGCGACGATCACCTTGGAGTCCTTCATGCCGGCCAGATGCTGGATCGCGCCGCTGATGCCGCAGGCGATGTAGAGCTGGGGCGCGACGATCTTGCCGGTCTGGCCGACTTGCCAGTCGTTGGGCGCATAGCCGGCATCCACTGCGGCGCGCGAGGCGCCCAGGGCGGCACCCAGCTTGTCGGCCAAGGGGGTCAGCACTTCATTGAACTTGTCGCTGGAACCCAGGGCACGGCCGCCGGAGACGATGATCTTGGCGGCGGTCAGCTCGGGGCGATCGCTCTTGGTGACCTCGCGGCCGACGAACGTGCTCTTGCCGCTGTCGGCGGCAGCGGCAACCGTTTCGACGGCGGCGCTGCCACCGCTGGCGGCGGCGGCGTCAAAGCCGGTGGTGCGCACCGTCAGCACCTTGATGGCGTCAGCGGATTGCACGGTGGCGATGGCGTTGCCGGCGTAGATCGGGCGCTCGAAGGTGTCGGCGCTGATGACCTTGGTCACGTCGCTGAGTTGCGCCACGTCCAGCAAGGCAGCGACGCGCGGCGCCACGTTCTTGCCCGAGGCGGTGGCGGGGAACAGGATGTGGCTGTGGCCGGCAGCCACGGCCAGCACTTGCGCGGCCAGGTTCTCGGCCAGGCCATCGGCCAGATGCGCGGCGTCGGCGTGCAGCACCTTGGCGACGCCCGCGATCTGCGCGGCAGCGGCGGCGGCGGAGGCGGCGTTGTGGCCGGCCACCAGCACATGCACCTCGGCGCCCGTGGCCAGCGCGGCGGTCACGGTGTTGAGCGTGGCGCCCTTGATGTGGGCGTTGTCGTGTTCAGCAATTACCAGAGCAGTCATCTCAGATCACCTTCGCTTCATTCTTCAACTTGTTCACCAGGGTCGCCACATCCGGCACCTTGATGCCGGCGCTGCGCTTGGGCGGCTCTTCGACCTTGAGGGTCTTGATGCGCGGCGCCACGTCCACACCCAGATCGGCGGGCTTGACCACGTCGAGCTGCTTCTTCTTGGCCTTCATGATGTTGGGCAGCGTGACATAACGCGGCTCGTTCAGGCGCAGGTCGCTGGTCACCACGGCCGGCAGCGTCAGGCTCACCGTTTCCAGGCCGCCGTCCACCTCGCGGGTCACGGCCACCTTGCCGTCGGCCACTTCCACCTTGGAGGCGAAGGTGCCCTGGGGCATGCCGGTCAGCGCGGCCAGCATCTGGCCGGTCTGGTTGCAGTCGTCATCGATGGCCTGTTTGCCCAGGATCACCAGCTGGGGCTGCTCCTTGTCGACCAGGGCCTTGAGGATCTTGGCCACTGCCAGGGGCTGCAGCTCGGCATCGGTCTCGACCAGGATGGCGCGATCGGCGCCGATGGCCATCGCGGTGCGCAGGGTTTCCTGGCATTGGGTGACACCGCAGGAGACGGCGATCACCTCGGTGACCACGCCCTTTTCCTTCAGGCGCACGGCCTCTTCGACGGCAATTTCGTCAAAGGGGTTCATGGACATCTTGACGTTGGCGATATCCACGCCGGTGCCGTCGCTCTTGACGCGCACCTTGACGTTGTAGTCGACGACTCGTTTGACGGGAACCAATACCTTCATCTCAGCACTCCAAGGCGAATTGACGTTAACGTTAATCAGGATTCTACGGGGGTCTGAGCGTCCGCCCGAGTCATCCAGATGTCTGAGCCGCAAATAAAACGAACGATCGTGCTATTTTAGAGACGAGTTCAGCCCTTGCGTGGCTTCGTTTTAGACTGCGCCCCCTGATGAGCAAAACCAACACGCCCTTCATCGGCGTCTTTGATTCGGGCCTCGGCGGCCTTACCGTGCTGAAGGCCGTGCATGCCGCCCTGCCGGGCGTGGCGCTGCGCTATGTGGCCGACTCGGGCTACGCGCCCTATGGCGGGCGCGGCGCCGACTACATCATCGACCGCAGCTTGGCCGTGGCCGGACACTTGCTGAGCCTGGGCGCGCAGATGCTGGTGGTGGCGTGCAACACCGCCACCGTACACGCCGTGGAGGCCCTGCGCGCGCGCTGGCCGCAGATACCCATCGTCGCCATCGAGCCCGGCATCAAACCCGCCGTTGCGGCCACGACCAACGGCCGGGTGGGCGTGCTGGCCACGGTCGCAACCCTGGCCAGCGGCCGCTACCAGGCCTTGTTGCAGAGCCATGCCGGCGAGGTACTGGTGTTCAGCCAGCCCTGCCCCGGGCTTGTCGACCAGATCGAGACGGGACAACTGGAGCGCCCGGAACTGCTCGCTCTGATCGAACGCTATTGCGCACCGCTGCGCGAGGCCCGGGTGGACACGGTCTTGCTGGGCTGCACGCACTATCCCTTTGTGCAGCCCGCGATCCAGGCCGCGCTGGGGCCGCAGGTCAGACTGCTGAACATCGAAGCGGCCGTGGCCAAGCAGGCCAAGCGTCTATGGGACGGTGCCAGCCTGCCCAGCGGCAGCGCCGAACCTGACATCGCACTCAGCACCACCGGCGAGCTCGCACCCTTGCAGCGCCTGGGGCGTCTGGCCCTCGGTGGAGACTTCCCAGCGCAACGCGCGAGCATCTGAGCCAAGCATGGTGCCCAGGACGGGAATCGAACCCGTACGCCCCTCACGAGGCGGCGGATTTTAAGTCCGCTGCGTTAGAGCTCCGCCTGGCCCCGAAAATGCGCTAACTACGCGCTGCCAAAGATGATTTTCCCTGGGAACGGACTGTACCGCATCTTGTTCGTGAACTGTGCCACGAACCACTTTCCATAAAAAATGCGGGAAAATTGCGGGAAATTTAAAGCCCGCTCGGAACGAAGCACGCATGCCAGCCCGCCGCCCGAACAAACCCTGGTCAACGATGACACAAGTCTGGCCGCTTCTCAAGAAGACCGGACCGCACATTGACCCTGGGATGCCCAACTTCGGCATCCGTGTCTCCCCCAAAAGCAAGTGTGTCTGGTGGTGCCGGTACAGCGAGAGCGTGGGCGGCGCACGCAAAGAGGCCTCGAAGACGTTGGGACGGGTGCAGCCTGAGGGTGGTGTTCTTGCTGATGGCGTACGCATCCTTGACCTAGACCAGGCGCACGAAGCAGCCCGGGAGTGGCTTGCCGAACAGAAAGACCCCATCTACGCCGCACAGAAAGCAGCAGAACGTGCGGCAGCCAAGGCAAAGCCGCTGACGCTTGAAGAGGGCTTCGAGGAGTTCCTGCGCATGCGCCGCACCAAACGCGGGGGGCCGCTGGCTAGCCGCACGGTAGAAAGCTATCGCAAGACATTCAACACGCACTTGATGGCCGCTGCGGATTGGCCGCTTTTGAGCACGTCGGTCCAAAAATGGACGGGATTGCTATCAAGCATTGCCGGCAAGTCGAAATCACGAGCGATGGAAGCCATGGCCATCGTGTCGGGCATATATAACTACTACGACGGCCTGGAACTGCCGGGCCTGACGCGCAATCCCATCGAAAAGGTGCGGAAGCAGCGCTTGTTCCAACCGCCGCCCAAACGCACCAAACATGCGAGAGCAGTTGAACTGCAGCGGCTGATGACAAACATCTATGCGCTGCGTGACCCTGCGAGCCGGGATTTGCTGCTGGCGTACACACTCGGGGGCTTGCGAAAGAGCGCTGGCATGCGTCTGCGGCGGAGCATCCTTGACCTCGAGGAGGGCATCATCCACGTACCAGCGGGTGAACCTGGCTGGAAGGGCTGGCACGGCCGCTACCCGCTCAACTCCCAGCTGTTCGGCATTCTCAAGGCGCGTGCTGCGTCACTGCCAGAGGAACAGGATTGGCTGTTTCCGCCTAGGCATGGCAAGCAGGAACACCGGGTGGACGTCCGTGGCAGTCTGGAGAATGCGTCGGAGGGACTGGATGAGGTTCTCATATCGCACGACTTGCGTCGCACGTTTGGCACCGTCTGCGACATCGTCTACCCCGGCCACCTTGTCATCGCTGGCGCATTGTTGACCCACAAATGGGCCATCCCGGAGCGTCCTGAAATCGGTATCACGGTGGGCTACCAGCAGCGCGCTATCGAAGAACTGCGGCACGCAAGCGAGACAGTCTGCAATGCCATCCTGGAGATTGCAGGGATGCTGCCCATGACCGATGCCACTGCCGCAGCACTCAAGTACCGTGGCATCGACCCGGAGAAGCTTCAACTGGATGACATGCCCGACGACGACGACGAGTGATTTTCGGCGCCGGTACAACCCCACCTATCTGCACGGCGGCCGCCCGCACCAACACCAAAATCCGGCGCAGGTGGGCCAGAAGCGCAGGAATGACGGCACCCTCAAGCACAGTTGAGGTCAAGCCCCGAGAGTTCTTCTCTCACCCGCCGCCAATTGGAAAGCCCCCGAAGGGGCTTGGAATTAGTGTTGAGCGAAATGCGCATCCTTCCGTCGACCCGCTGACCGGTTCGACCACTGGCGCCCGCTGAGCTTCGCGGCCTCCCGCCGCAACCCCTCATCGGTTGCCTTGAATCCTTCAAGGGTCCCTTTCTGGGCGACGGCCATGCATGTCTTCGTGACATCGCGCAGGATGCTCTCGACCTCGCGGGCGTCGTCCAATGCGGCGCCATCTGACTTGGACCACATCTCGGTGAACTGGTCGGCGGCGAACCTGGCGTCTTCACCCCGCTTACCTTGCTCGCGCCGTAGCTGAACCACCGCGTGAGCACATTCGGCTGCTTCGGGGTCCATGCCGAGCGCGACGGCCAGCCGGACATAAAGCCCCGCCCAATCTCCGTCCCGTACGTCGAGCACCTGGTCGTAGACCACAGCGCAGGCCGCCGCCACGGGCTGCACCTCCCGCACGGACTTAAACATCTCCTGCACCTTGCGCATCAGCCGTTCTCGGACCAAGCCATTGCGGCTGCGACGAACCGTGGCCGGTGTGAACAACTGCTCGTAGGCAGAGGTCATCAATGCCACCTGGTCCCGCGTCAGCCCGCAGTCGAGCTTGTGAAGCAAGCGAGCCATATCTGTCGTGGAGAACAGTTCGAGCGCGCCCTTGGTCGCATTTGGCGAAAAACGCCCGTCAGTTCCTATTGCCATGTCTTTCCTCTTCTGAAGTGGTTTCCTTGAATCTGCACGGAGTTCCGTGCGGCATCTTGTGTAGGTAACGACAAGGCAAGGACCTCAAGGCCGCCCAGACGTTTCAACGTTGAAATCGCACCGCTCATGGCTGTTCTCGCGTCGTGGCCACGCGTGCGCTGAAGGGGTCCCCGGGGGCAGAGATGTTTAAAGCCCACTACCTAGACCAAGTGGACGCCATCGGCGTCAGCCCCAAGGGCTTCAACAACGAAAGGAACGATGAAATGGAACACCAACCGCACGTAACAGCCGCAAGTCAACAGCACGGCGTTGAATGCCCAAGCGCATCCAACGAGTCGGAAGGGTTTTCACCTGCGCCCTCGGAGCAATCGCTACCGCGCAGCATGGCGCAGTGCAGTCAACGCGTCCTGGGGCCGAGCACAAAAGTCGCCGCTCGGCGTTACTCTGAACTGGTAGACGCCGAACTTGCGAACCTTGCTGGCTATTTGACCGAGCGAGAACTGCGGACCATTCTCAGCACAACGCCATCGCCCACATGGAATTGGCAAGTTGGCATGACCTTGGCGGGTGCAGTGGCCGACACCTACGGCATCGACAGTCTGGACGACGACGCTCCGATGAGCGGGCTGGTACGAAAGCTCGCCAAGCTGACGCTGACGCAGAACTTGGCCTTGGTGGATATCTGCGAGGGATTCTGGAAATACAGCGCCCGGCAACCGCAGTCCCTGCAAGAATTTGCCGCCGATTGTGGGCTAACGCTCGCATAGCGATGCGTGCCGGCAGGGCTTCGCCGTCCTGGCCGCGCCATTTTCAACGTTGAAATCTTGCTGCCGCAGTGCCCTGGCCGGCTGGCCCCAACTAGGTCAGAGCCCCAGCCGCCGCTCCCGCGTGGCGATGGATGCGACGGACTCCATTCGTATTCCGGTCAAGCGGTGCTCCGCATCCTGCGTCAGCTCGACGAGCCACACCCGCTCGCCCAGCCGTTCGAGGTCAAAGTCAGGCGTGAGTCTGGCATGCTTCTGAAGCATGGCCTGCACGTCGGCCCGCGCCCGCCAGTGCTCATAAGCATCGAGCAACTTGGCGCGCAGGTCGGTGTGGGGATGGTTGCGCGTGACCAGAGCGACCTTCATGACCAGGCCGCGCTCAAGTGTGGCGTCGAGCATCCGGCCCAGATAGAACACGGCGTTGAACGATTTGGCCTGAGTGACGCTGTCTTTCTTGCTGGCCTCGATTTCAACCCACTCGATGTCACCAAACACATGCGGCGGCCGCGACTTGGGGTGGTGGCCGGTAGCCTCCAGATACCGGCTCCGTTCGGGCTGCTCGTCCAATAGAAGCGCATCAGGCCTGCGCGTGAAATGCCTGCGCTCGACCTGTGCGCCGGTGATGCCCGCCCGCCGAAGCTCGTCGGGCGACAGACTGAGCTCGCCCGACATCGCCCTGAGTTGCTCCTGCACCGTGGCCAACTTGGTGCCCGCATCGGCCGGCACCGGCTGCCTGGCCAGCCCGGAGCGGATAGCGTACTCACCCCAGACCCGCAGCGAAGGCTGCATGAGGCGGCGCGCGATGATGTACTGCTGCTCAAGCAGCCGGTGTTGGTCCTGCACGGAGCCGACGTGACTCATGTTGTCGATGTTCTGCCGCCCGCGGACTCGATACCCAGCATCGAGAACGTATCGCGCACCGGTGCGCGTGAGCCAGTAATAGCGGCCGGCCAGATGGTCGGAGGTCGTACGCGCGACGGTGTCCACTGCCAGCAACTTCCGTTCAACCAGTCGTTGCAACCGGCGCCGGGTGGCATGCACCGCGCTGTTACTCGTCACCAGCCCCTGGCCGTTGCTGGCCGGGTACACGACGGCGAACTCGTCGGCATAGCCTTGCGTCCCAGCGACCGGGTCCAGCCGGCCGCGAAAGAAGAGCGCAAGCTCGGACTCGCGCATTGAGCCCAGTACCCCTACTGCCTGCAGCAGCGCGAGGTCGGCGGCGCAGTCATCATCGAAGAGCCAGGGCTGAACGAGTTCAAGAAGTTCCCGGGCATTCGGCATGAGCGGCGACAGCATGTGGTCAAGCACGATGGCGCTCCATCAACGCGCGCAGCTGTGCCGCATGGGCCTTGAGCGAGACGAAGAACGCGACCAGCTTCTCCACTTTGTAGTGCCCGTCAGTAGTCCAAAAGAGCTCCTTCTCGGATGCTTTCACGATGGCACGCGCCAGGCGGGTGTCGGTCAACGCAAGACTTTCCTCGGCTGGCATGCGACGGCCTATCACCTCAATGTTGATGGAGCGACCGAGCAGCAGCGAGGCCGCCTTGGCGAGCTGGCGGTAGTGGGCGACGCTGGCTGCATTCGACGAGCCGGGCCGGTCGGCCGCGTAGGTGTAGGTCACTCGGCCATCCGCATCGACGGCGCACCAGAGGTTGGCAAGGCAAGTCAGCACAGCGCGCTCTAGCGGGTCCATATTCCGTCGGCGATTGACGTCGGCCGCCAGCGCTGCGGGGCCGACGAAGGTCAAGTCCGGGTTGGCCCGGTGCAGCGTAAGGCAGTGTTCGAACACCAACGCGCGCTTGGTCATGTCGCTGGCCGTGGTCAGCGACTTCGAAGTGTCCGGCAGCGAGAGGTCGAAGTTCAGCTTCATGTACCTCAGCCCTGCCGCGTTGAGGTAGTAGTAGAAGCAGTTGCCCACCCGCTTTCTGCCGAGCGTGGGCGTTACCGGTCGATGACCTTCGGTGGCCAGACGCTGCGCGCGGCTTCCGGCACGAGCTTGCGCGCATAGCCGCAGGGTCAGGGCCTGGGCTTGACGGTGTCGAGCCCCCGTCGTGGCGAGCTTCCTGAAGACCCATTCGCCCAGCTGCCGGGTGCTCATCAGCCCGAAATGTCCCACGGCAAAGGTGGCAGCCCACTCGTAGTCCTGCGCCCTGTCCCAGGTCGAGATGCCCTTGGCGCGGAATTTCGCAAGCGGTGCTGCAGAAGCTACTTTGCACTTGCGCGGCGTGGCAGCGTGCAACCGCGCGCTGCGATTTTCTGTAGTTGCATCGTCGTCCGGTGTGCGATTGCTCGGCGACACTGATTCAGTCGCAACATCAGTGTTTGCAACCGGATTCACGTGGTCGGCCGCTACCGCGGCCTCTGGCTCGGGCTGCTGGGTTTGGGCCCGCTGGGGCCGCGCTGTGTTTAAAGTTTTTTTGGTCATCTGGTCTCCGAAAGCACTCGCTTTCGGACGTATAGGCACTGCGAGTGCACCGTCGATGGCCACACGCGTGCTTGGTTCCGCCGGAACCCGCGACACGCCTATGGGGACGACCCGGCCGGGGAGTCAGCGCTCCGCGCTACCAGCCCCGACCGCCTCATTCACGTCCCGCGAACTCGGCGGTCGGCACTGCCGCCGGGTCGTCCCCATGGAGCCGGGCTAACCGCCCAGCTCCGTCGGTCCGGCTCGCCGCCGGCCTGGCACGCTTCCGCGGCCACCCCTCCGGGGCTCTGGCAAACGCTTCGAGAAGGGCCGCGCTGGTCGCCCCGTGCTTCCGCAAGCGGCGACAGAGCCGTCTTGGCGTCCGCCAATTCGGCATCGCCGGCAGTTCATCTCTCTGAACGCCAGCGGATGGCAAAGGGGCCCGAGGTCGATACCCCGGCCACACCTGCAAGGCGCATCAGGCTGCAGTACCGCGCCGCCGTGGAAGCAACCGCCACGTCGCCCCTCGGGCATCGACGCGATGGATAAAACGGCAGTTGCTATACGAAGTCATTGCAACCAACCCGAACGAATCAATGACTTCCACGAAGACAAGCACCAACGCTTCTACGAATGCCCGCAAGCCTCTGCACATTGAGGTACATCAGCGCTTGCAGCCGGGCGTCGGACCAGGACCCATTCATGTGGTCAAGAAAATGCTCCACGACGTCAAGGTAGGTTCGACGGTCAAGAAAGTTCGAGTGCCTGTGTATCTCGACCACACGCTGCCGGCCGGGACCGGCACATTGACAGCCAGCGACAGGCAGGCCTTTTCGAGGGAGGGCCTGTCCGCCCAGGAAATCGCCCAGGTCGAGGCCAAGCTGCCGGAGAAGAAGCTGAAGAGCGATGCCCATCAAGCGGCGTTTGACGAAGCAAGGCCGGCGCGGCTTCGGGAGAAGCTCGCTGACCGCCTCATCGCCGAGTTCAAGGCGGACCCAGCGCTAGCAGCGGCAGTGATGGCCGGGCTCGGCATCCAACGGCAGCCTGGTGAGGCTTCGGCGGCGCAGGCCGCTGCCACAGAACCGGTGCTGTCGTTGAGCAAGAAGGTCTCCAATCTGCTTGCGCTCATAGATGACGTCAAGCGCGATGTCGCTGCGCACAAAGCAGCGGCGAGGGCCAACAAGCGTTTTGATAAAGACAAGCTTGCAAAGATATTGAACACGGTCGGCGAGCTCGATTGGAAGATGTGTTGGTTCGCCATGAGCGACCTGGTTGACGAGTTCGTCGCAACGCCTTTCGCTCGCCCCAAGATTTGGGCCAGCGACATTGAGTTGCTGAGCCAAGCTGTCGCTCGTGGATACAAGGCAAGGAAGCGAGAGGCTGGGGGGGAGGAGCCTCCGGCGGAGACATTCCTAATGTCTTTTCAATCGACCAGCAAGGCGCAGATTTCGGAGGGGGCCTAGGCCTGCCCCGGTTTTCCCCACTGCAGCCAGAAATTACGGATTTAACGCACCGTAATCCGGCCTCGCGTGGGTCACTGCCCTGCGGGCACTTCGCGAGCGGACAAATCACCCAAAACCGCTGCTAAGTCATTGTCCCAGTTGGTTTTCCATCATGTACGCGCAAATTTGCGCGTACATGATGGAAAGTGTTTTGCGACAACAACTTAGATGCAATTTCGGCCGACACAGGCGCGGCCCAGCCGTCAAGCAGTTGCTCAACCGCTTGAACGCTCAAAATCGTCGTCGTTCCCGACATTTGGCATGTTCGCCAGGGCTTGGACCGAGGCGAAGCGCTTCAACTGCGGAGCACCCTGCATGCCTACACGTAGGTACTTCATCGCGATGAGATTCTTGGCGTCGCCACTGAGAAATGCTTCTCTTCGCAGCTGGCTATCTATCCGCGCATCAATCCAAACTGTGCGAACGACTGGCGGATGCCCGCTGGCAGTAGGCGCGACGTTTTCGACGCAATCGCCGGGCGAGCGCATTCCCGCGACGAGCCAACGTCGAAAGAGCTCAAAGCGGAAGCGGTAGCCCTCGTCACAGGCGCAAATGGCGTCGTCGAGGTCCCTGTCAACATAGAACGTCCGCAGGACCAAATTACCGGCAACCAAGCTGGACTCCCCGTTGAAACGGCCTGTGTACGTGACACCTCGGGTGTCGGTCAAGCTGCGGGCAATGTCCGACGAGCACACTCAGTTCGGTGACAAATACAAGGTGTAAACCTCCACGGCGCCAGTGCCCCGCAGGCGGAACTCAAACGCAAAGCCTTCCGGACGCTACTAAGTCGTTGCCTCCATTAACTTTCCACCAATCACGCGTAAATTCGCGCGTGATTGGTGGAAATTGGGCGCATCAGAAAACGTTGGTCACGGTCGTCCAGCATGCCGGTGGGCAACCCGCGCAAACAGGAACGACCTGTACCGTCGCTACATCCTGGTGGGCATTCGTGTCGAAGCGCAAAGCAAGAAGCTTCTGCGGGCCGAGCCGAACATGACACGCCGCATCGAGTGTCCGGCGACCGCTGTCTAAACTTGCAGGCCACAAATTCGTCCGCGCCTTGCAGCATTGCGATGGAATGCTGAATTTTGGGCGAAGTATCTGGCACATGTTGCTCGCCGCACAAACTCGGCGCAGCTTTGCTTCGGGCACCGGGACTCTCGGACGATGCCGGCCAAGCATTTCGTGTGGCGTTAACCGCTTTACCGGTGATGCAGCCAGGATTGCTCGCGCAAAACGACGTGTGGTCGTCCTTGGCAAGGGCTTGGAAGCTACTGCTTCATCATTGCGTCGTGGTCGTGATGGTGCTGATGCCCGGCCATCGCATCGGTGCCATGGTCGGCCAGTTGTGCGTCAAACCAGCGGTGCAATGCGGTAACCAGCTTTGGGTCAGAGGTGCGGTAAGTCAGCTCCGCGCCGGCGGCCACTTCCTTGTAGTCGATGGCAACCTGTCCCGGCTTCGCCGCCTTGAGGTCCGCAAGTCCTGGCATCTCGGTGCCATGGATATGGGTCGGGCCCGAGAAGTCGCCCTTCAGGAACTGGGACTGAATTTGACGCAGGTGCTCACGTACGAGCTTGACCTGCCGTGTGTCCGATGCGCTCCGGGCGACCACCCGCTGGATTCCGCCATCGGCGGTCTTCGTGAAGATGTGGGTCGTCGCCTTGAGGCTGAAAGGCATCACATCGGCGCCGAGCTTGGCAACTTCGGCTTGACGCTGGGCGTCCGCCGAGTAGGCCACTGGTGTGAGCAATGCGAGTGCAACAAGTACCAGGCTTACGGGGGCAGCTTTCATATCTGTGCTCCAGAGGGGTGGAAGGGCCGTCAAGCCGCAGGATTGAGTCGAGGATGGGTCTCCTCACCCCAGACATAGAGCGCAGCCCCAGACAGCAGCATGGCCACTGCCACGAACCAGAATGCGCTCTCCAGTCGTCCGCCGAGAGCTGCAGCAGCGCCAAGGCCCAGCGCACCGATGCCGTAGCCGAGGTCACGCCAGAAGCGATAGATGCCAATGGCCGAAGCGCGCCAACTCGGATGGGCGATATCCGCGACCGCAGCGCTGAGGTTTGGATAGAGCATGGCCATTCCGAGACCGGAGATGGCCGCCGCGACGCTCCACCACGCCGCCCCTTCGCCCAACGGCATCAGGGCTACGCCGGCGCCGCAAATCCACATTCCCCACGAATTGAGCAGATGTCGGCCAAGTCGGTCCGACAGCTTCCCCGTGAAGAACTGCGCTGCTCCCCATGTAAAGCCGTAGACGCCCACAATCCAGCCAATGCCTGGCAGGCTCGTGCCGCGCTGATGCAGGTACACAGGCCAGAAGGCCCATACCAACGCATCGACGAATTTCTCGACCAGCCCGGCCTGGCACAGCGCCGCCATACGGCGGTCGCGCCAACTCATGAGGGCGAACATCTCGCCGGTCGAAGGTTGAGTGCCAACGTTCGTCGGATAGCGAGGCCTCAGGGCTTGGGCCGTGGAACTGGCATGACGTTTGACCTCATCCTGAGCCCAGGGGAGCGATTCAATGATGGACAGCCATGCCAGCAGAGTCGCCAGCCCGATGATGACAGCACCGAACCAGAGCAAGCCTTGGCGAGGGCCTAGCGTCGAAGCCAGGTAGCCGGTCATGACGCCTGCCAACGCCACGCCAACGTAACCGGAGAACTCGTTCAGACCGATGACCAGCCCTCGCTGGTCCGCGCGAGTGAAGTCGAGTTTGGCCGTCTGCGTCATCGACCACGTCAGGCCCTGATTGATGCCGAGCAGGACCGTGGCGAACACCACCCATGACCAGTTTGGCGCGAAGTAAACGAGCGGCGGGATGGGCAGTGCGACCAGCCATCCCAGCAGCAGAACACGCTTGCGACCCATCCGTTCGGCCATGCGTCCGGCGATGAAGTTCATCGCGCCCTTGACAAAGCCGAAGGCCACGACGAAAGCTACCAGAAGCATGAACGAGCCACGCGGCACACCGAACTCGGATTCGGCCAGTGCAGGCACGACGTTGCGCATCATTCCGAGGGTCATGCCAACGAACAGCACCTGCAGCAGCTGCTGCAGGAACTGAACAAAGTTGACGCGGATGCCGAAGTGCCTCATCGACTCATGTCCTCACGGCAACCGGCGCCAGGCCGCGAAGATTGGCTTCGACGATGCGCGCCATGTCGGCGGGCTGCGGCGGAATGTCGGCCGTCAACGTGTCGACGAAGGCATCCTTCGACATCGACAGCATCGCGTTGAACCGCCTTTCAAAGCCTATGGTGGACGCAGGCTTGCCTGACAGGCCTGCACCACAGGAGCTTCCTGCCTGGTGACCGGGGTAGATTTCGAGCTCGCCAGGAAGGGTCAACAGCCGAGTCTGCAGCGAGTCGTACAGCTGTTCGGACATCTCACGCTCTCGCCCGGCGAGGTCGGGGCGGCCGACGGCACCGACGAACAACGTGTCCCCGGTGACGACGAACCAGGGTTCGTCACCGCGGCGCAGGTCCCGCACCAACAAACACACGCTGTCCGGCGTGTGTCCGGGCGTGTGGACGACGTCCACCAGCACGTTGCCCGCCTCCAGGCGCTGGCCGTCGCGCAGCGGCGAGAAGTCGAAGCTCACCCGCCCCTGGTTGCTCTCGTGAAGGTAGTACGGCGCGCCAACCCGCTGTGCCAGTTCCGGGCCGCCCGAGTAATGGTCCGCATGAACGTGCGTGTCGATGACGTGAACGATTTGGGCGCCAGCTCGTTGCGCTTCCTCGACGAACCAGTCCTCATCGCCTGCCACGACATCGACAGCAATGGCCATCTGCTTGCCGGCACAGCCAAACAGGTAAGAGAGCGTGGCGTTGGAGGCCGGGCGCTGACGGAAGAACATGGCAATCTCCTGCTTCAGAACACCAGGACCTTGTCGGCCCATGCTGTCCATTGGGTGAGTTCGTCGAGGGTGCTTCGGTGCGCTCCCGCAATGAGGTCGTCCACCGAGATGCCGCGGGCATCCATGCATGTGCCACAGACGCCAACCGCGCCGTTGTGGTTCACAACGGAGCCAAGCATCACTTCGAGGTTGTAGAAGCCACTTGGCACCTTTTGCTTGTTGTGCGCAGCGGCCGCAGCGTCGCCGATGAGGAACACCTTGACCTCATCGCCGTCCTTCTTGGCCAAGGCACCGGCTAGGCGCGCTCCGTTGTATGTGCGCTCACTGCCATAGGGGGCGTCATTGAGAATGAGTAGCGTCTTCACATTGCCCTCCTTCAGCCGGCGACCGGAAGACCCCGCGCGCGCCACTCAGCGACGCCGTCGGTCAAGTGGAACGCTTGGTAGCCCTTCTTTCGGAGCAGTTCGACCGCGTCCTTGGCCATCAGGCAGAAGGGGCCGCGGCAGTAGGCAACCACTGGGACATCCATGGGCAGCTCGGCCAGACGCTTCTTGAGCTCGTCGACGGGCAGCGAGCGGGCGTGCGGCAGGTGGGCAACCGCGAACTCTTCCGGAGGGCGTACGTCGATAACGACAACCTCACCGGCTGCAGCACGGCGCAAGATGTCCGCGCGGTCGACCCCCTGAAGTTCATCTCCATGCTCAGCTAGGGAAGTCAACGCCAACTGAAGCTCGACCAAGCGCTCCTCGGCTTCGGTCCTCAGGGTCACCCAGAGGTCGGCCACACTGGTGCTGGCCAAGCGATAGAGGACGTACTTGCCCTCCTTGCGCGTATCAACCAGCCGGGCCAATCGGAGTTCTTTCAGGTGCGCACTGGCGAGCTTGACGCTGATTTCCGCCTGAGCGGCCAGCATCTCGACGGTCTTCTCGTTCTGGCACAGGAGCTCGATGAGTTCGAGCCGCTTCGGACTGGCGACTGCCTTGCCGATTCGCGCTACCTGCTCATAGAGATGGTTTTTGACTTCTCTCATACGTACAATCTAACGTTTATTGGATTGTATGGCAATCATTTTGCCTTCGTGTCGATAGACAACCTAACGCGATGAGTCTCGTAATTGCACAAGGCGCAGTGACTTGTGGACGCTGTCGCATGTGCAATATCCGAAGGTGCAGCCGAGGTTGCGTGAGCGATGTCGCGTGGGCGTGTCCGAAATGAAAAAAAGGGCACGCCGAAGCGCACCCCTCTTGAATTTTCCCCAGTGGCAGGACTGTGCCGATGGTCGCTCGTTCAGTGTAAGCGCCGCCTTACCACGGTCACGTCGGCCGACGTACCCCCTTCAACTTCTTCCTTGAGGTCTCGGGACACCAGTACCGTCATGGCCTCCTGCACCGCGACGCCTGGAACCAGCGACCGCACGCCGTTGAGCGGCTGCAGCACACGGCCGAGGTCGAGCAGCCCGCGGTGGTCACATGAATGGCCGTCTGCCTCTTTCATCAGCCTCTTCAGCAATGCTGGCGCGCGCACTCCGCCCGGTAGGTCCACGATGGTGACCTTCTGGGAGTCATCGTTGTCGAGCCAGAGACGGAGGCGACCGCGCGTGGAGCAGTCGGACAGGTACTTCTGTACGCCCTCGTCGGCAAGTGGCATGACCAATCGCATCTGAGCAGTTCCGGCCTGCACGACAAGCAGTGCAATTCGGCTAGTGCCGTCATGCGCCTCAAGCACATCGAGTTGCTGCTTCATGCGCGCCTCCGCCGTGCCCGGGGCGGCGAACGCATCGGCGATGCCTGACGGTGTCCAAATGGACAAGCAATAGCCCGCCAGGTCGATTCCTTCAGTCGCGATGCCTGCATCCCTGCAAATGGATTCGGGGTCGAGCACGCTGCCGATGCGCAGCGCTGTGCTGGGGTCAATTTCGTCGAATGTGGACATAGGTTTCTAAAAATGGCCTTGGAACTACGTGTAGCGACGATGGGCGGTGGACCTGTAAAGCGCTTCTAACGACATACGGGCGCCAGCCTTTGACAGGCGCCTGCTGCCGAATAAACCTTCTGCGCTAGACGGAGGGTCATCAACTGCAGGACCAGTCATGTCGTCAAAGGTCTTGACGAGACCCGTCATAGAGCTCATCCCTGCCGAGGCCATCGTCGGCCCCGGCGCCACAGCGCATCCCTTTGAGGTGGCCTGCAACGCCACCGCGTGTCCAGTCACGGCATCGGACGCTGCCGCTGTTGTCCCTCAACGGCGGCGAATGGGCCTATCCAAGAGTCGGCTCAGCGTCCTACAAGAAGGACTGGCGGCGCCGGTGCAGACCCCGCAGAACTCTGGCGGTCCGGCCATGGCGGCAGGCTCGCGGCCGTCAGAGGCATTCCCCACAACGCGTTTGCTCGACCCGAGTCATGACCAGGAGCGCGACCTGCGGTTGCCCAGGGAAATGGAGATTGATGGACAGCAGCGGCACCTCAAGGGCCTGGAATTCGAGCTGTGCTCAAGGGAGGGGGACGCCAACGAGGTTTTGCAGGGAATTCAGCAAATTACATCGCAGCTGAAATTGATGAAGGCGGCGTTTGACAGGGACTTCATCCCCAAGCATTCACAGTTCCAGCTCATCAGTCCGAGCAAATTCTTCTGCGGGAGGCTCTTTCACGTAAGAAATCGCGCAGCACCGCGAGCGCCACATCTGGAGTTCCTTCTCGATGCGAAGGCCCCCAACGGGCCGCGCTATGTCGGGCCGGAACTGCGTCAAAGTGATGGGCTGGTCTTCATGGCGCTGCTGAACCTGTGCCGCGACTACCGCGTTGGCAAGCAAGCTTGTTTTGACGTGGCCAGCATGACCAATGCGCTATGGGGCGCGTACAACGGCCGAGTGCGCATGCTCCTGAAGCAGACCATCCAGCGCCTGCAGCGCGCGACCATCGAATTCTCCGGATTCACAGTGCAGTTGGTTCAACGTTTCGAACACCCTCAGCAAGGCGAATGGTCCGTGGCGCTCGACCGGCAAATCGTGCAGCTCTTTCACGACCAGGGCAAAACCTGGCTGGACCTCCATCTCTGGAAGAGGCTTCCCGAGGGGCTGACCACCTGGCTCTATGGCTATGTGCGTAGCCAGACGACCCTTATTCCTTGGCGTATCGACGACTTGCGGGCGCGCTGCGGCTCCGAGGCGAATGACAAAACATTCCGGGAGATGCTGAGCAAGTCGCTAATGCATCTTGGCGAAGAGGGAATCATTGACAAGGGTTGGTCGCTCAAGGGCCAGTTGGTTCGCTGGCGCAAGCTCAAGCGGCCGGGAACCAGCGCGGAGCAAGCTGAGTCAGCCGGCGGTGATGACACGCAAACGCAGCTTGACTTTGTTGACTAACGAATCTGGCACGACGACGTCGCGCCACCGGGGCGGCCGCTGGCAGGCGCCGCTGGCAAGAGCGCTTCAGAGCGGCGGACCGTCGAAACGACTTCCTGCTTTTTCCCAATAGTTCCATGACGGTTGACCGGCAAATCAGCACTTTGTTCCCGCAGATTCCCGCAATTTCCCATTTGCCGAACGAAAAACCACGCACAACCTTTCCCGCTGTTTCCTGCTTCCCATGACGGTTGACCGGCGTCAACGGGCCGCTAGCCCGCATGGATACTGGGTTCTTGGCGGTCCGTCTCCTAAGTTCTTTGGCAAAAGCCTTTCGGGCCACACAGCCAGCTTCCGAACATCTGGCGTCCCATCTCCACTAACAGTTTCGCGACCGCAGTAGCGTTGAACAACGGCGACCAGAACGCTGACATTGGGTGAACGCCTTCCTCGTGGTGTACACCGGCCGGAAGCAGCGGTCTCTCTCGGGAATTCCTTGAGGCGCCGCTTTGCATCTGCGTTACATTGCTGGCGGGCATAGCGCCAGGAGAACTTGAATGGAGCGCAGAACCGAAACACTCAACCTGCGGGTGACGTCGGAACTCAAGGAACTTGTTCGACTGGCAGCCGACCGAGAACACAGGAGCATCAGCAATCTCATTGAAGTTCTGGTCCGTGACTACTGCTCTAAGAACGACGTAAAGGTCGATTCCAACGCAGCCAAGGCATCGAAAAAGAGTGCCGGCTAAGGGAGGAACAAGGTGGACGTATTTCAGTTTCGCGAGCATCTCGTTGGCGAGTACGAGCAGTTCACGCGCAGTTTTACGCGCATCCGGTCCGATGACATCCGGGCCTTCGTCGACCGCGAGTACGACAGTCAGCGTTATTGGCCCGAGCCACTCATCCAAATCAACCCGAACTACCGGTCGGGTGGCACGGTCGATGAGCTTGTCCAAGCAGGGCAACTGAGTCCGGAGTGTTCCGACATCTTCCGTCTGAGCAAGTCGGCCAGCTCGGCTGGCGTGACGCTGCCACTGCACAAGCACCAGGCGGAGGCCATCAGCCTGGCTTTGGCAGGCGAAAGCTACGTCCTAACCACCGGCACAGGCTCCGGCAAGTCGCTCAGCTACTTCATCCCCGTCGTAGACGCCTGCCTCAAGGCGAAGAGAGCCGACCCGACGCCGCGCACGCGTGCCATCGTCATCTATCCGATGAACGCGCTGGCCAATTCACAGCTTGAGGAGCTCAAGAAGTTTCTGGGCTCGGACCCCGCAACACGAGCCGTCAGCTTTGGTCGATACACCGGCCAGGAATCGGACGAGGAGCGTCAGGCCATGGCCGCGACGCCGCCAGACATCCTGCTGACCAACTTCATGATGCTCGAACTGCTAATGACCCGGCAGAACGACATCGACAAGGCAGTGATGCGCAACGCCAAGGGCCTTCGCTTCCTGGTCCTCGACGAGCTGCACACTTATCGCGGCCGCCAGGGTGCGGATGTCGCGCTGCTGGTGCGGCGAGTTCGCGAGGCGCTTTCCGACAAACTCATTTGCATCGGCACCTCGGCCACCATGGCCTCCGAGGGCACGCAGATGGAGCGCAATGCTGTCGTCGCCAACGTGGCTCGGCGCTTGTTCGGCACGCCCATCGCCGACCGAAACGTCATCACCGAGACGCTGCGTCGCACAACGCCCGAAAGCCAGACGCTCGAGACAGTCCAGAGTCAGCTCGGCCCGGCTATCCGCGCCGGCGTACCGATGGACCTGGGCTTCGAGGAGATGGCGGCTCATCCGATGTCGGTCTGGGTGGAGCTAACTCTGGGGCTGACCTACGAGAACGACAAGCCTCGCCGCGCCCGTCCGCGCACCCTGGCAGATGCATCACAGCTGCTGCACGAATCGTCCGGCGAATCCGTCGAGAGCTGCCTGGCCTATTTGCAGAAGTTCATGCTGCGCGCCTACGCGGTCACCGACGGCGCCGGCAAGAGCCTGTTCGCGTTCAAGTTGCACCAATTCATCGCCGGCGGCGGCAAGGTCTACACGACCCTGGAGACGCCCGGGCGACGGGCCATCACGCTGGACGGCCAGCAGTTTGTCTCTGGCGATGACGACCGCCAACGGCGGTACTACCACGTTCACTTCTGCCGCGACTGCGGCCAGGAGTACATACCTGTCTGGGACACCGATGGCCCTGAGGGCCGAGGTTTTGACGTTCGCAGCATCGACGAGCGGCAGCACGACGATGAGGCCGTCAAGTTCGGCTTCTTGATGCCCGACGGCAGTGGCTTGTGGGAGCCAGATGTTCTGGAACGCTACCCGGAGACGTGGCTTGAAGAGCGAGCCGATGGCGAGTGGCGCATCAAGTCGGGCCAGCGCAAGTTCATGCCGCAAGCTGTCATGGTCCGCCCTGACGGGGTCACGACGACTGACAAGGGACTGCCAGCTTGGTTCATCCCCGGCGCCTTCCGCTTTTGTCTGGCATGCGGGGTTTCGCACACCTCGTCCGGTAAGGACGCGCTGCGACTGACTTCGCTGTCTGGCGAGGGTCGGAGCTCAGCCACGACGATGCTCACGCTGTCGGCGCTGCGCTACCTGTACGAGCAGGACCAGCAGCTTTCCGCCGAAGCAAAGAAGGTCCTGGGCTTCTCCGACAACCGACAGGACGCTGCACTTCAGGCCGGCCATTTCAACGACTTCCTGCAGGTGCTGCTGACCCGTGCTGCCCTGCTGTCTGCCGTGCAAAAGGGGGGCGGCCAGGCGCTGTCAGAGCGCGAGGTTGCCAACGCGGTCTTTGAAGCACTTGGCTTCCACCGTGATGACCCGGCAGTGCGTGCCGAATACATGCAGCAGCCGGAGGTCAAGGGCAACACGCGCCGCCAGGTGCAGGAGGCCATGCGCGGCATCCTGGGTTACCGAACATACTTCGACCTTCGCCGCGGTTGGCGTTTCAACAACCCCAACCTCGAACAGCTGGGCCTGGTTCGCATTGGCTACCAGGATATCGACGACCTCGCGGCCGACGCGGCAGAGTGGTCCGAAGCACCCCAGGTTCTGCAGTCCGCGACTGCAGGTGAGCGCGCTGTGGTGCTACGCGCGTTGTTCGAGTTCATGCGGCAAGGGCTCTGCATCGCCACGCGCTACCTCGACCGCACCGAGCTCGAGCAGCTGCGCACGCAGAGCTACGCCAACCTCCGTGAGCCCTGGGGCTTCACCGAGGACGAACGGCCTGTACCCGCGCGTTGGTTCGTCACTTCGCGTCCACGCGAAGAAACCGACCGCCGCGGTCGTCGGTTGCAGCTGGAAGACTTCCTCGTCATCGGTTCCAGCCGCTCTCGCCTGGGCAAGCTGCTGCGCCAAGGCAGCACCTGGGGCGGTGGTAACCCGTACTACAAGCACATCAATGACCAGACCTACCCGGATGTCATCGCAGCATTGCTCAAGGCTGCCGAGTCCTATGGGCTGGTCAAGCGCGAAGAGACCGATGTAGGTCTCACCGGCTGGCAGCTCAACGGCACCGCGCTGCTATGGGAAGCTGGCTCAGGTCAGAGCCAGCGCCAGGCCGAAGACAACGAGTTCTTCCGCGCCCTGTACCGGAACATTGCTGGATTGCTGGCCAGCCCCATCCACCAGCTCTTCGACTTCGAAGCGCGAGAGCACACGGCCCAGGTCGAGCAGGATGACCGGCTGGAGCGCGAAGCCCGCTTCCGCTACACGGATAAAGACCGCGACGAGTGGCGCAAAAGGAATGGCACGGAGCTCGAATGGCTGCCGGTGCTGTTCTGCTCGCCGACCATGGAGCTGGGCGTCGACATCTCTTCGCTCAACACGGTCTACATGCGAAACGTGCCGCCCACGCCGGCCAACTACGCGCAACGCAGCGGCCGTGCCGGACGTGCCGGCCAGCCGGCCCTGGTCATCACTTACTGTGCGTCGCAAAGCCCGCACGACCAGTACTACTTCCGCGACCCAGTGCGCATGGTTCATGGCCAAGTCAACGCGCCGACGCTGGACCTGGCCAACCTGGAGCTGGTCAAGAGCCACATGCATGCCATCTGGCTCGCGGAAACGGGCAAGCGCCTAGGCAATAGCGTGCGCGACCTGCTCGACATGAACGAGCCCGAGAAGCTGCCGGTGACCGAGGACATGGCGGCCGACCTCGACAAGGCCGAAGCCAAGAAGCGAGCCCATCAGCGCGGCCTCAAGGTACTGGGCATGCTGTCCAGCGAGCTCACGACCAAGAACGCCCCTTGGTACACCGACCATTGGGCAGAGTCCGTCTTCAAGCGGGCCTACAACGAGTTCGACGGCGCACTACAGCGTTGGCGCGACCTGTACCGCGCCACGGCCCAGGCCATCGAGCTGAACTTCAAAATCGAGAACAACCCCGCCGCCAGTGAACGCGAGCGCCGCGAGGCCCAGCAACGTCATAACGAGGCCCGCAAACAGCGCGACCTGCTGCTGGCCGGTGACAGCGCCTTTAACTCGGACTTCTATACCTACCGCTACCTAGCAAGCCAAGGCTTCCTGCCGGGCTACAACTTCCCTCGGCTTCCGTTACTGGCTTACCTGCCCGCCCGACGAGGCTCCATCGGTCGCGAGAGCTTCCTGTCGCGGCCCCGCTTCCTCGCTTTGGGCGAGTTCGGCCCGTACAGCCTCATCTACCACGAGGGCAGTCAGTACCGCGTCACCAAGGCGCTGCTGACCATCACGGGCCAGGACCAGGTGAGCGAAGGCGCGAAACTGCCCACCGAGGTTGCCCGCCTCTGCCCTGCCTGCGGCTATGGCCATTTCAGGTCCCAGCGCGATGCCGACCGTTGCGTGTCCTGCGGCGCCTCGTTGTCGGGAGCTCAAGAGGTCAAGAACCTCTACCGAATCGAGAACGTCTCGACCAAGCGGGCCGAGCGCATCACGGCGAACGAAGAAGAGCGTGTACGCCAGGGCTACGAGATGCAGACCACGCTGCAGTTCGCCGAGGCCGAAGGCAAGCTGCAGATGGTCACCACGGTGGTCGAGGACGACCAGGGACCGTTGCTGGAGATGCAGTACGGTCCTGCCGCCACCGTCTGGCGCATGAACTTCGGCTGGCGTCGCCGCAAGGAAAAGTCCATCCAGGGCTTCATGATGAACCCTGTCACCGGCCACTGGGTCGGCGGTGTGGACGATGGCAATGGAGAGGCGGAGCCAGAAGGCGAAGCGCCGCCTGATAAGACGCCGCCACAGCGCATCGTTCCCTACGTTGAAGACCGGCGGAACATCCTCATCGTTCGTCCGCACCACCGTCTGGGTGTGCTTGAGGCCGAAACCCTGACCACGCTGCAGTACGCACTGAAGCGCGGCATCGAAGCGGTTTATCAGCTCGAGGAAAGCGAGCTGATGGCCGAGCCGCTTCCGACGCGCGACAACCGCCAGTCCATCCTGCTGTTCGAGGCAGCCGAGGGCGGCGCCGGCGTGCTGACCCGCCTGGCCACCGAACCCGAAGCGGTGTCTGCTGTCGCCGCCAAGGCTCTGGAGGTCTTGCACTTCCAGCAACCGCCCGCCGGACAGGCCTGGTCCCGCAAGACGCTGACCGAAGAGCTCGACCACGATGGCAAACCGCTGTGCGAAGCCGGGTGTTACCGCTGCCTGCTGTCGTACTACAACCAGCCCGACCACACTCTCATCGACCGCAAGGACAAGGACGCCGGCGGATTACTGCTGGACATTCTCTGCCGCTTGACGACGGCCCAGGCTCACCAGGGTACTCAAGGCCGCGCGCCGCAGGAGCACGACTCCGAGCTCGCACGCACCGCCGGCAGCACGCTGGAGCAAGCCTGGCTGGACCACGTCAACGAGCATGGCTACCGAAAGCCGGACCGCGGTCAGCATACGGTTCCCGGCGGCAATGCATGCGCTGACTTTTTTTACGATGACCTGAACCTTGCCGTCTTCATCGACGGGCCGCACCACGAAACCGAAACCCAGCGAGCCAAGGATTCGGCCATCGACCGCGTCCTCGATGAGCTGGGCTATCTGGTGGTGCGCTTCCCCAAAGAGCAAGCTCGCTGGCCAGACATCTTCAAGAACAACGCCGACCTCTTTGGTCCTGGCAAGCCCTGATTCGCTATGAATGCTCCAACGCCGGAATTCCTTCCGGGCAGCCTGGTTGCTGCGCGCGGCCGTGAATGGATAGTCCTTCCGGAATCCGACCAGCAAACCCTGCGCCTGCGCCCCTTGGGTGGTGGCGAGCGTGACGAGACGCTCATCTATTTGCCCTTGGAGCGCCAGCCCGTCCAGCCTGCCACCTTCCCCTGGCCCAGCGTGACCCAGGCGCGCAACCACTCAGCCAGCCAGCTGCTGCTGGACGCTCTGCAGCTCAAGCTGCGCAGCGGTGCCGGCCCCTTCCGCAGCTTCGGCAACATCGCCGTGGAGCCGCGCGCCTACCAGCTGGTGCCGCTGCTGATGGCGTTGAAGCTGCCCACGGTGCGCCTGCTGATTGCCGACGACGTCGGTATCGGCAAGACCATCGAAGGGGCACTCATCGCCCGGGAACTGCTCGACCGCGGTGAAGTCCAGCGATTGGCGGTTCTGTGTCCGCCGCATCTGTGCGAGCAGTGGCAGCGCGAGCTGGCCGAGCGCTTTCACATACCTGCCGTAGTGGTGCGTTCCAACAGCGCCGACCGCCTAGAGCGCGACTTGCCGCCCGGTACGTCGGTCTTCCACGCCCACCCCTACACGGTGGTGAGCCTGGACTACATCAAGTCCGAACGCCGCCGCGAGGCGTTCCAGCGCTTCTGCCCCGAGTTCGTCATCGTCGATGAGGCCCACACCTGTACCCAGGCCGGCCAGGGGCGCCAACAGCGCCACCAACTGCTCAAAGGCTTGGCAGCCGATGCGACGCGTCATCTGGTCCTGTTGACCGCGACTCCGCACAGTGGCGATGAAGAGGCATTTTTCAACTTGCTGGGTCTGCTCGACCCTGACTTCACGCAACTGAAGGACTTGCCTGCTGGTCAGCGCACCGACCTGCGCGAAGAACTCTCGCGCCACTTCGTCCAGCGCCGCCGTCCTGACATCGCCGAGTGGCAAGACACCTCGATGTTCCCGGACCGCAAGTCAGCGGAAATCACCTACAAGCTCACCGGCGCCTGGGGCCAGCTCTTCAATGACGTGATGACCTATGCCCGCGAGCTGGTCGAGCGCTCCGAAGGCCAGGGCCTGCGCGAGCAGCGCATGAACTGGTGGGCGGCCCTCGCGCTGCTGCGCTGCATCTCGTCTTCCCCGGCCGCAGCGGTCAACGCGTTGCGCACCCGCTTGCAGGGTTCTCTTGGTGAAACGGGGCAGACCGAAGCTACGTCGCTCGAAGAGTTTGAGGCCCAGGCCACCGACCGAGTGCTCGACGGCACGGACGATGCCCTGTCGACTGACGACATCGAGCCAGGCGCCAGAACCGAGGACAGCCAGCGCCTGGAGGCCCTGATGGCCAGTGCTGCGGCTCTGGCCGGTCAGCAGAACGACCCCAAACTTGCCAAGCTGCAGGAGCACGTTGCTCTGCTCTTGAAGGAAGGCTTTCAGCCCGTCGTCTTCTGCCGCTACATCGCTACAGCGCATTACCTGGCCGCTGCTCTGCAGGACAAGTTCAAGTCCGCCACCGTCAAGGCAGTGACCGGCGAACTCACTCCCGACGAGCGTGAAGCTGCTGTCGAGCAACTGGGCGAGGGCGAGGTCCGCATCCTCGTCGCTACTGACTGCCTGTCCGAAGGTATCAACCTGCAAGGCCTGTTCACAGCGGTCATCCACTACGACCTCAGCTGGAATCCGACCCGTCACGAGCAGCGCGAAGGACGCGTGGACCGCTTCGGGCAGAAGGCACGGGAAGTGCGCAGCACCATGCTGTACGGCGAGGACAACCCCGTCGACGGCGCGGTGCTGCAGGTCATCCTGCGGAAGGCCGAGAGCATCCGGAAGGAGCTGGGCGTGCTAGTGCCGATGCCCGACAACGAGGGCAAGCTCACGCAGGCGTTGATGAACGCAGTGCTGCTACGCAAAGGCCACTTGAACGCCCAATCGCAGCTGGACCTGTTTGGTGAACCTGCCAAGGACATCGACCTCGCCTGGCAAAGTGCCAAAGAGAAGGCCAAGCAAAACCGCAGCATCTTTGCCCAGCGCCGCTTGAAGCCCGAAGACGTGCTGCCTGAGTGGCGCAAGTCTGCCGCCGTGCTGGGTGGCGAAGCCGAAGTCGAGCGCTTTGTCAGCCGCGCCGTGGCCCAACTCGGTGCGCCGCTGCAACCAGTGAAGCAGCACTTCAAGCTTCTGACCGAACACCTACCGGCCACAGTACGTGAGCGCCTGGCCGCCGAAGGCCTGGCGAATACCTTGCGCATCGACTTCCACCAACCCGCTGCCCAGGGTGCAACCTTCGTTCACCGTACGCACCCGCTGGTGTCCGTCCTGGCCGATACGTTGCTCGAACAGGCACTGGACGATGCAAGCGTTGCGTCCGATGACGCCGCCGTCGCCCGCGCAGGCGCCGCCTTCGTGCAAGGCGTTCCGCTCAAGACCACCGTGCTGCTGCTGCGCATCCGACATCAGCTCACCGTTACCCATGGCAGCCAGACCCGCCTGCTGATGTGCGAGGAAGCCGTCGCCGTGGCCGCCAGTGGCTCTGAGCCCTTTGCCGAACTAGACCTTGATTTGACTCGCCAGCTGCTGGGCGCTGAAGCCACTCGCAACATGCCGCTACCGCTGCGCGACCGTCAACTGCAGACAGCCCTCGACGCCCTGCCCGGCTGGCAGCCCCAGTTGGAAGCCTTGGCTAAGGCCCGAGCTCAGGCGCTGCTGGCCGACCACCGCCGCGTGCGCGAAGCCGCGGAAGGTCGCGGCAGCTACCAGGCCACCGCCAGCCTGCCTGTTGATGTGATGGGCCTGTACGTGCTGCTGCCGGATGCCGGGGCTGCCAACAACGCTATGGGAGCCTGAGACCATGGCCAAGAAGCCTCTCCACCAGCTCGCCTACCGCGCCATACGCATCGAAGGCGGCCTCATCCCCGCCGAGGAGCTGACGCGCCTGACCCTGCTGGCTGACGCCAAGGGTAGTGAACAGACGGAAGCGCAGTACCGCATCGCCAAGGGCCTGAAGCTGCGGGACGAAATCGCCCGTGACTTCAAGATTGCGCTGAACCTCTGGCAGGACTTCCAATCGCTGCGCAAGCGCCAGGACGTGCAGGCCCACGACGTCACCGTGCGTGAATGGCTGTTGCCGCTTCTGCGTGATGTGCTGCACTTCCATGACGCTGCACGCTGCCCGGCAATTCAACATGCTGGCCATCAGTACGCCATCGGGCATGCGGGCACCGGCGGACGGGTGCCGTTGGTTTTCGCCGGCTTCGACCAGCCGCTGGACAGCGCCGCCGAGCGCTTCGGCGAGACCAACCCCGACACCGGCAAGACACGCCGCCGCAGCCCATTCATGCTGGCGCAGGAGGCGCTGAACGCCAGCGATGCGTCGCTGTGGGCCATCGTCAGCAACGGCCTGACGCTGCGCATCCTGCGTGACAACGCCAGCCTCACGCGCCCGGCCTACATTGAGGTCGACCTTGAGGCGCTGTTCACTGAGGAACTGCTGGCTGATTTCAGCGCCTTCTGGCTGCTGGCCCATGCCTCACGCTTCGGCGCCGCCGAGACGCCGCCCACCAATTGCCCCTGGGAGCGTTGGCGCGCCGCAGGTCAGCAAGCAGGCGTCACAGTGCGCGGCAAACTGCGCTACCAGGTGGCCGAGGCACTGCGGGCCCTAGGCACCGGCTTCCTCTCGCACCCGGCGAACGGCGCCCTGCGCGCCGCACTGCAGAGCACCCAGGATGGCTACGACCGCCAAGCCTTCTTCGAAGAGCTGCTGCGCATGGTCTATCGCTTCATCTTCCTGGCCACTGTGGAAGACCGCCGAGACCGCGGCACCGGCGAGCGCCTGGTCTTCGCCCCCGACGCCAGCGACGAGGCCAAGGCCCGCTACCTGGCGGGCTACTCGCTCACCTGGCTGCGCGACCGCGCTGTACGCCGCAGCCAGAACGACCGCCATGCCGACCTTTGGCAGGCGCTGACCATCACATTCGGCTCGCTGGCCGGTGGGCAACCAGCCCTGGGCCTGCCAGCCCTGGGCGGCCTGTTCGATGCCGACCAGTGTCCGCGCCTGGACGCCGCTCAGCTGGACAACCGCCACCTGCTGGCCGCCGTATTCCAGCTTGGCTGGTTCCGCGCCGACGGTGGCCTGTCGCGCGTCAACTACCGAGACATGGGCCCCGAGGAGCTGGGCAGCGTCTACGAGAGCCTGCTGGAGCTGGTGCCCGACCTGCAGGGCTTGGCATCGCCAGCCACGGCGCGCTTGGCCTTCGTCGGCGACGACGAGAGCGATGCCAGCACCAAGGGCAACACCCGCAAGCTCACCGGCAGCTACTACACGCCCGACAGCCTGGTGCAGGAGCTTATCAAGAGCGCGCTGGAGCCCGTCATCGCGCAGACGGTGAAGGCCAACCCCGAGCGCCCGGTGGAGGCGCTGCTCGGGCTCACCGTGTGCGACCCTGCATGCGGCAGCGGTCACTTCCTGCTGTCCGCCGGGCGGCGATTGGCCGACGAGGTGGCGCTGCATCGGGCGGCGGCCGAGCGCGAAGGCGGCGCTCCTACGCCCTCCGACTACCGCCACGCGCTGCGCGACGTGGTGAGCCACTGCCTCTATGGTGTGGACAAGAATCCCATGGCCATCCAGTTGGCCAAGACGGCACTGTGGCTGGAGGCCTACTCGCCCGACCGGCCACTGAGCTTTGTGGACCACCATCTGCGCGTGGGCGATGCGCTGCTGGGGGTGCTGGACCCCAAGGTGCTGGAAGACGGTATTCCCGATGAGGCCTACACCGCGCTCTCGGGAGACGACAAGGCCGTGGCCAGCGCCCTGAAGAAGCAGAACAAGGCCGACCTGAAGAGCTGGCGCCAGATTGCCGGCGGCGACCTGCTGACCCAGGCCGGCCTGGCTGCGCAGGCTGTCAGCGTCGAGACCCTGGACGACGACACGCCTGACCACCTAGCCGCCAAACGCCAAGCCTGGGCCACTGCACAGGCCGAAGCGCAGCGCAGCCCTTTCGCCCGGTTGGCCGACACCTACGTGGCCGCGTTCCTGGCGCCCAAGCTAGCCGGTGCTGGCGAGACGGTGCCACTGTCGGGATACCTGTGGGGCGTGCTGAGCGGTCAGGCACCCAAGGCCGAGGTGGAACATGCCGCCCAGGACCTGTGCCGACAGCACGGCGTATTCCACTGGTGGCTGGCCTTCCCGCAGGTGGCGGCGGCCGGCGGCTTCAGCGTCATGCTGGGCAACCCGCCGTGGGAGCGCATCAAGCTGCAGGAGGAAGAGTTCTTCGCCACGCGCAGCCCGCTGGTGGCGATGGCCAAGAACAAGGCCGAGCGCACTCAGCGCATTGAGTGGTTGCGCGAGGGCGTGCTTCTGCACCGCGTGAATCCCGACCTGGAGCGCGCCGAGGGTCTAACGCCCCCCAACCGTGCCGAGATGGCGCTGCACGCCAGCTTCATCGCCACGCGTCGGGGTGCAGAAGCTGCCAGCCTCTATGCCCATGACAGCCGACGCTTCCCACTCACTGGCGTCGGCGACGTCAACACCTATGCGCTTTTTGCCGAAACCTTTCTGCAATGCACCGCACCAGACGGGCGAGCGGGCTTCATCGTGCCGACAGGCATAGCCACTGATGATTCGACAAAGCATTACTTCGATGCCATCTCGCAGGGCCGCTTGGTTAGCCTGTTGGACCTGCGTACTGGGCCTGGGCTGTTCTCCGAAATCGGGCATCAGCGATTCAAGTTCTGCCTCCTAACCTTGGGTTCCGCGCCATCGGCGGACTTTGCGTTCTTCGCTTTGCAGGTGGACGAACTGGCTGACCACCGCCGTCACTTCCAGCTGACGCCGGACGAATTCGCCCTCATAAACCCGAATACCCGCACTTGCCCTGTGTTCCGTAGCGAACGTGACGCTGAACTCACCAAGAAGCTCTACCGCGCAGCGCCCGTGCTCATCGCCGAGAGGGTGACCGATGACGACGGCAAGTTGTTGCGACCTGAGGTGAACCCCTGGGGCATCTCGTTTCAGCGCATGCTGGACATGTCTAACGACAGCGGTCTGTTCATGGACAAGCCTGCCGCTGCAGGCCAGTCCTTACGCCTGCCGCTGTACGAGGCGAAGATGATTCACCAGTTCGACCACCGTTGGGCGACCTATGTGGACGCCACCAACGGCGCTATGGGCGAAGTGGAAACTACCGACGTGGGCGATACACAGAAGGCCGACCCCACCTGCGCCGTGCGCCCTCGCTACTGGGTCGACGAGCGCGAGGTGCTCGCCCGCATCGCGCGCGTGCCCACGCGAGTGGCGCGTACTTGGCTAGGACTACACGTCGCGCGAGATGCAGGCGACGCAACCGCCCTTGATGCCGCGCTGGTCGACCTGCTGCTGGCACTGGCCCAGTGGGTAGCCGGCGAGATATTCCACCGCACTGCGGGGCCGGCGCCTGCCGCAGACGGCTGGACACCGACACAAGCCCATCCCCACATCGCTCCCACCGAACTGCAACTCAAGTCGGGCTTCCCGCGCCTGAACGACATGCTTCGCAGCGAGGGTCTGACGACCAAGAAGGCCCTGGCCGACATCCCAAAGTGGGCAACGCAGAACCAGGACGCTCGACTGACAGACGACGAGTTGGCGGCTCTGGCTGGCGCGCTACCAACGGTTTCGCTGGCTGAGGTGCTGCAGTCGCTACTTGACCGCTGGATGGACATCCGCAGTCCGCGCTGGTTGATGGGTTGGCGGGACATCTGTCGCAGCACCGACGAGCGCACAGTGATTGCATCGGTAGTGCCGCGGGCCGGTGTGGGCAACAAGATGCCGCTGTTCTTCGTGAGCGGCGGCATCACAGCTGCTTCTACGGCCGCCCTTCTTGGCAGTCTGTCATCGTTGACACTGGATTTCGCCGCGCGTCAAAAGCTTGGAGGCACTACGTTGAACTACTTCTACCTGAAGCAGTTCCCGGTCATGCCTCCTGACCGCTACACCCCGGCCAACCTCGCATTCATCGTCCCCCGCGTCCTCGAACTCACCTACACGGCGCACGACCTGCAGGAATGGGGCCAGGACCTCGCCCTCTACGACCCGCGCCCTGCCGCCGAGCGGGGTCAGCCGTTCGGCTGGAACCCCGAGCGCCGAGCCCAACTGCGTGCGGAGCTCGATGCCTACTACGCCCGCCTCTACGGCCTCACCCGCGACGAGCTGCGTTACATCCTCGACCCCAAGGACGTGATGGGCGCGGACTACCCCAGTGAGACCTTCCGGGTACTGAAGGAAGGCGAGATTCGAGCCTACGGTGAGTACCGAACGCGCCGGTTGGTGCTGGAGGCGTGGGACCAGCAGGCGAGCATGTCGTCGGCAGTGCAGCAAGCGCCGGTTTCGTACTCCGGGCTCGGGATGATTCGAAATGCCGACGAAGGCAGGCTGGCCGGCTTGGTGGCGGCACTGGTCGCCGAGCGAACGGACGGCAGTTCGCTGACAGACATTCAGTCAGCGGTGGCTGCGTTCGCGGCGGCAGCGCACTACCTGCCCCCTGTCGACAGTGCGCGCTTCGACGCTCTGCGAGGTTCCCTCGGAATCGCGGACGTGGCGCCGCTCCTGAGTCGCGTCCTGCCTATCGTTCAGCGATTGACTGACGTTGGCGTCCTCGTGCGTTCAACCTGGGGCGGTGAGGCCTTCTACGCGCGCGGCGCCGACACGCCACCCGGCGATGTCATCCAGCTGCCGGAGCACACCGAGGCTGCTCGGTTGCTGTGGCTGGCCGAGAGCCGGCGCCTGGCGTCAGAGGTCGAGAAGACCGGGGCAACGAACGCAAGCCCCAAGGCCACAGGCACACAGTAAGAGGACGCCATGTCAACCTGGCTCAAGGCAAGTAAACCGGTCCGCACGCAGCCCAGGCTTTGGGTTGAAACGATGTGGCTGGTCGAATCCCGTGAGCCGTTGGTGCTGACGCGCACCATCAACTTTCACACCGGGCTGAACATCGTCTGGGCCAAGGAGTCCACATCGAACGACGCCTCGGGCTTGGCGAGCGCAGGCCACGGCGTGGGCAAGACTTCGCTGTGCCTGTTGCTGAGATACGTGCTGGGTGACGATGCGCCGGCCATCGCCACGCTGCGGAGCAAGGCGGCGGGCAGTTTTCCCAAGGGCGGAGTGGCGGCGAAGGTCCATGTGGATGGCACCGCCTGGCTGGTCTTCCGACCGTACGGCTTGTACAGCCACTCCCTGGCCGCTCAGTGCGATGCGTTGGACCAGTTGCTTGATGGCACCTCGCCGAATGACTTCGATGGCTACAGCCAAGCGCTGGAGCTGTTTTTCATCGGCCGACTTGCGGCCCGCTCCTTGCCAGGAACGAACCAGCCGCTCGAGTGGCGTCATCTGCTGGCCTGGTGCATCCGGGAACAACGAACTCGCTTCGACGGCTTCTACCACTGGCGCGAAGGCGAAGGCTTGGGCTTCAAGCGCTCACGGCGCGACCCACCGCTGCTGGTCGGCTCGGTGTTGGGTCTGGTGGACCAACAGTTGGACCAGTTGTTGCGTGAAATCGAGGCCAAGCAGAAGCAAGTTGACCAGGCCAAGGAGCGAATCCCAGAGCTTGAGCGAGCGCCGGCCTTCGCCTTGGCTCACGCAGACCGCCAGCTGCGTCTGCGAGTACGGGCGGAAGAGGACGAACCCGTCTTCGCGAGCACGGTCGGGGAATCAGTGGAATCTCGTGTTCAAGCAGCCCTGCAGGCCGCCGAGGAGGACGAGAAGCGATGGGAGCTCGAGGTAGTTCAGGCGGAGGATGCTCAGGCGGAAGAACAGGTGCGCCTGTACGAGCTGAATAAGGCCCGCGAACTGGCAAAGCTTGACACGGAAATCGCCAAGGCCCTTGTCGACGCCAAACGCGATGACTTCGAGCGGCTGAGCAAGGTCCGAGACCGGCTGGCTGGCCTGGAGGGGCGATGCGACCCCGGGAACGTCGAGTTCAGCGCGTGCGAGTACGTCCAGAAGAACAAGAGTGCCGTCAACATGGCCTGGTTCCAGGACGGTCGGCAGGCCCAGGCAGACGCCTCCTTGTTTGCTGCACGCCATCAGGCCAGCATGACTGCGTTCGACAAGACCGAGAAGGCGGTCGCAGACCAGCAGCAGCTAATCTCCAAGAAAAAGACCGAACTTCACCGGCTGCGCGTTCGCATCGCCACCAGCGAGAGCGCGCGGACGTTCTTGAAGCAATCCTGGGACGAGCTTCAGCTGAAGCACACCCAAAGAACCCAGGGCGGCGACACGACCGAGCTCGTCGAAGCGCGGAAGCAACTTCAGGGGTTCGAATCAGCGCTGGACTCTCTTCGAGCGGCCGAGGTCAGTCGGCGGTCTCAGCAGTCATCGAGAGTCGACGCCCTCAAGGCCCTGACGGCCACCGTATCGACCAGGCTCCTCGGTGCCGCCGGACACGCGCGATTCGTCCCAGGGCATGAGGTCCGCCCCTTCGAAGTGGCGCGTGGCGGCGAAGCCTACCAGGTCCTGGAGGTGCTACTCGGCGACATCGTCTGCTTGCTCGACTCAGCTACGTCGGACGCCAGCCATCATCCAGGTTTCCTGGTTCACGACTGCCCAAGAGAGGCCGACATGAGCGAGCTCCTGTATCGGGAGTTCTTCCTCGCCGCGGCCGAGGCTGCCGAGCAGCTAGGCAAAGGCAACGAAGTTCCATTTCAGTTCATCGTTACAACGACATCCGCGCCGCCTCTTGTTCTTCAGGGGGAGCAAGTTGTGGTGCTTGAACTGGAACCTGGCGTCGAAGAGAAGCTGCTCTTCCGTCGTGAACTGCAGCCCCTGCTCTCTGATTTTGAATGATGCACACAACTGAACCTTCGGGTGCCGACGAGTCTGAGGCGGCAGCGAAGAAGGCCGGCGCCTCAAACCGAGACGCCAAGCCCGCCTACCTTCAGCATCTCAAGCTTGCCGAGCCACTTACGCTGGATGGCGGAGAGCAGTGCGAGGTCTGGGACCTGGAGGTAGCTGCTGACGCAGCGTGCCTAAGTGAGTGGGCCGGCCGATTCCGCCAGACCTACTGCAGAGACAGTGACATCGACATCCTTCGCGCAGGCACCGGCAAGTCACGAGCCGAGTACCTGTTGGAGTTGGTCTTCCCGGACAAGAGCGCACCGCCAGGGCCAGGCGTCCGTTCAGGCGACTTTGCGGAGCTTCTAGTCTCCGACTATGTCGAGTTCATCCTCGGCTACTGGGTGCCGCGTGGCAAGTACGCCGAGAAGGGAAGCCGAAATGAGTCGGTCAAAGGCGTTGACATCGTCGGATTCAAATGTCCCGACGCGAGGCAGCCGAGACCGACCGACGAGATGTTGACCTTCGAGGCGAAAGCTCAACTCGGTGATGGCAAGTACAAGGGTCGGCTTCAGGACGCGGTAGACGACTCGGGCAAAGACTATCTGAGGGCAGGCGAGACCTTGGCCGCGATGAAGCGCCGCATGCACGTCTCTGGCGAGCGTGCGTCGATGCTGGTCGTGGAGCGATTTCAGAACGCCGTCGACCGACCCTATCGGCTTCTCTCAGGTGCGGCAGCAATTCTTTCCGGTGACGCGTTCGACGCCGATGGCATCAAGGGAACCGCCACCACCAAACACAACAACGCAGGCAACCTGAAGCTGATTGCAATCAAAGGCAAAGACCTGATGACACTGGCACACGCCTTGTACCAGCGAGCTGCTGATGAAGCCTGAATTCAACAGTCGTCGGTACTTCGGCATCACTCGGTCCAAGGGGAAGATGTACGAGCTAGGGCTGCCTGAAGAGTCGCACATCGCCGTGCCGGAAGGGGTAGACCCTGCCGCCCTGTTTCCACTGTCTATCGGGACACTGGTAGATGCGTCGGCAGCGCTCAATGACGCCGGAGACGTCCAGAGTGGATTGGCCGAGGACCTTTTGGACGACATCGGCTTTGCGGCGAGCTTCTTTGATGCCTACTTGAGCTCCCGGTTCGATACCGAGGTTTCGCGGGAGGTTACGCTGCTCGCATCTGCAAGCTACTTCTTGGGCCAGCGCCCGGGGAGCAGTCTGGTGCTTGCGCGGCGGCTACAGGCAGACGGTGCCAATGCGATTGAGCAGTTGACGGCCTGGGCATTGCAGGCTGACTGGCGTCAGCCGCCTGGCTTGGCGGCGCACTGGCTGACTGGGCTGCTTTACGAACTTTCCATCCGCCTGATGGGCCACTTCAACGACGGCATGCCACCCGAGCCAGTCGTCGAGTTGCTGAACGAGGTCCGTCGCTTGACCTACGCGAGCGGCACGTCACAGGAAGTCGTTCTCGCGGAGGTTGCATCCGCGGTGGTTAAGCTGCGCTTGGCAGGCTCAGCTTGGGCACTGATGCCCGGGTTCAGTGGCCTGGGTGGTGCGTCTTGGGCGGATGCAATCCGTCGTCCAGGCTTCCCCAAGGAGCTCTGGCCGTCCCAAAGGTTGCTTGGCAAGGCCGGACTCTTCGCTGGGAGGTCTGGCGTTGTTCAGATGCCGACAAGCGCGGGCAAGACGCGCTCGGTCGAAGTCATTCTCCGCAGCGCATTCCTGGCCGACCGGACGCGCGTCGCGGTACTCGTCGCACCGTTCCGCGCGCTGTGCCATGAGATTGCTGCTTCTCTCCGCCTCGCGTTCAAGGGCGAGGACGTCAAGGTCAACGAGCTTTCTGATGCTCTACAACTGGACTTTGTCGACCAGTTAGCAGAATTGCTTGGCCAGGCGTCTCCGACAACGCGCCACTTGATGGTGTTGACACCCGAGAAACTGCTGTATGTGCTCAGGCAAGAGCCGACCTTGGTTGAGCACATCGGCATGGTGGTCTACGACGAGGGGCACCAATTCGACACCGGACCACGCGGCATCACTTACGAACTGCTGCTGACAGAAATTAAAGCGCTGCTAAGTCCATCGGCGCAGACCGTACTCATCTCCGCGGTCATCAAGAACGCCATAGCGGTCGGCACGTGGCTCATCGGCGCCGAGCCCAACGTCGTCGACGGCACGGGCCTGTTGTCTACAGCCCGCTCGGTTGCGTTCGCGACATGGAGCGAGCGGCTCGGGCAGCTATTGTTCTTCGAGTCTGGCAGCTATGCTCGGCCAGACTACTTCGTTCCGCGAAGCATCGAGTCCCAGGAACTGGAGCTCCGAGGAAGGGAGCGAAATCCGCGCGTCTTCCCGGCAAAAGGGGACGACGCATGGAAGGACGTGTCCCTCTACCTGGGAATTCGGTTGGCGCCAAATGGTGCGGCGGCCATATTCTGTGGGCGGAAGGACACCGCCAGTGGATTGGCAGCGCGCGCAGTGGAGGTGTACGAGCGAGGGTTCAACTTGCCGCCCCCTGCAACAGCCTCAGACGTCAATGAGATTCAACGCCTGACGCATCTGGCCACGCAGCACTTCGGCGAGGACTCGATGGTGGCGAAGGCTGCTGCGCTCGGTGTGTTTGTTCACCACGGAACGACGCCCCAAGGACTGCGCCTGTCCATTGAGCATGCGATGCAGGGCGAGCTCATCAAGTTGGTGATTTGCACGTCGACGTTGGCTCAAGGCGTCAACTTGCCGATTCGGTACCTCATTGTGTCTGGGGTAAACCAAGGCGCTGAGCGCATCAAGACGCGGGACTTCCAGAATTTGATTGGCCGCGCCGGCCGTGCAGGCATGCATACTGAAGGACTCGTCCTCTTCGCGGACCCCAAGGTCATCGACAACCGTCAAACCGAACGGTGGCGCCTGGACGCGGCGGTCGGGCTGTTAAAGCCGGAAAACTCTGAGGAAACGTCGAGCTCGCTTCTCGAATTGCTGGCACCCATCTTTTCGCCTGATGGCAGGTACGCCCTGCCAGCCCCAATGGCCGACGTGCTGCAGGCCTATTTCAGACGTGGTGAGGAGTTACTCGCTTGGGCAACGGAGATGGCCGCCGCTCATCACCACCTTGGGTTCGACCAGCGGTTGCTGACGAGGGAGATTTCCAGGAGGCAAGCGCTACTTTCCGCCCTCGAAAGCTATCTGATGGCCAACCGTGGCGGCGAGAGCTTCGAAGCCGTGCTCCCCAGGGTGCGCGTCTTGGCCGCCTCGACGCTTGCCTACTCTCTAGCGGACGAGGCTACGAAGGCCTTGCTTGTGCATCTCTTTGAGTTGACCGCCGCATACATTGAGCAGTTGGTCCCCGAGCCTGCCCGACAGGCCGCATACGCGAAGACACTGCTGGGTGCGTTCGATTCGACGAAGGTGGAAGCCTGGGTTCTGGGGCATGCAGATGAATTGCGAGCTCTCGCGACAACCGATGAGTGGCTGCAAGCCATGTGGCCGCTTTTCAATGCTGTGGTTGACGAAAAGTTGCTAACGGGTATGGAACCCGCGGGCATCTCGATGCAGCTCGCGCAGGGATGGATGCGCGGGGATTCCTATCGGCAGCTAATTGATATGGCCACGGGTGCTGAGGCTTCAAAACCGTGGGGAGAAAACGGCCGGCGCAAGCTCACCGATGCTGATGTGCTTCAGTTCCTGGAGGGCTGCCTTGGTTTTGACTGTCCGCTGGTCGCTGCCGCCGTTGGTCAGTTCCTCTACGGGACGACGGGGCTCAATGGTGAGGAGGCTGTAGCGCTTAATGAGTTCCAAAAATCACTGGCGTACGGTCTGCCCAGCAAACTTTCAGTCTCGACCTACGAATCTGGTCTGGCTGACCGGCATATTGCCCAGGATGTCGCCATTGACATTTGGCTGGCCGGGTATGAAGGGACTTATTTCCGCGCCGCTCTGACTGAGTACCGCGAGGTGGTTGCCAACACACTGTCGGCCTATCCGTCTTACTTCGGCGTCGTGCTCAGAAGTCTCTGAGTCGTGGGGCTTGCCGCCTGTTTGTACCGTCTAGGGGAGAAAGTTCAGGATGACCGACTTACTGTTCAAAGAGGTTCAATATTCGCTGGGTCATCTCATCGGCGGTACCGGCCTCAGGCGCATCGGCCTTCCGCGAATTCATGAATCCGCTTGAACGTCTCCGCATCGAGAAGGCGGCCGCGGACTGCGGATTTGAGATGACGCCGTTGGACCGTGAAAGCGGGCTTGAGTTGCGGTCGGCCCACTTCCCCGAGGCGGTTGTAGTTCGCTCGGTCGGCGAGCTGCAATTTGAAGTTGCCGGACCGACCGAACTTGCACTTGACCCGGTTGCTCCGAATCGGCCAGTCAGCGCGCACGGCTACGAAGAACTCTACGAGCTGCTTCGTAAGGCAGCTTCGCGTGGCCGGACACTTCCAAACCGGATTGCTGATGCATTCCGACAGACGACGGCCGACATGCCCCGTGCCACCGAAGTGGACCGTCTCGTTGTGGCAAGAGTAGGTCAGGCCATGTTTCGCGCGGCCCTGCTGGATTACTGGCAAGGGCAATGCTGTGTCACAGGGCTGGACGTGCAGGAACTGCTCCGGGCTTCGCATATCAAGCCCTGGGCAAGTTGCGAGCAGGACGACGAGCGGCTCGACGTATTCAACGGGCTTCTCCTGGCGCCTCATCTGGACGCGCTATTCGACGCCGGCTGGATGACAGTCCGGCCTGACGGGGAAGTTGAGGTCTCCCCTGCCCTGCCCGAACATGCACGCGAGACGCTCGGCGTGAGTCACCCTCTCAAGGTTCTGCGAATCCGCACTGAGCATGCACCGTATCTCGCCTTTCACAGGAAGCACGTCTACCGACGCGGCCCGTGACGCCTTAGAGTCATTAACGAACAGCGCTCTCTTGCTGGTGCCCGGGACCGGACTCGAACCGGTACGCCCTTTCGAGCGGCGCATTTTAAGTGCGCTGTGTCTACCTATTTCACCACCCGGGCCGGGGTTCGCCATGTTGCCATGCCCGGGCATGGATAAAAAACGCGGGAAAACTGCGGGAAAATTTCCACGTTCCTCACATCTTCCTCAGGGCAGTTCTCCTGGGCAAATGTAGCAAATCTGGCAACCGAGGCGGCAAATTTTAAGTCCGCTGCGTCTACCAGTTTCACCACCCGGGCGGGCCTGCATTGCGCCGGATTATGACGGCGGCCTACGCAGCTGAAACGAAAAAGGGAAGCCGCTTGGCTTCCCTTTCGAACTTGGAGCGGGAGAAGAGTCTCGAACTCTCGACCTCAACCTTGGCAAGGTTGCGCTCTACCAACTGAGCTACTCCCGCAGTTGT